>AWOA01000023.1 GCA_000494225.1 Candidatus Calescibacterium nevadense OTU 1 | reverse complement strand
AATCGTCATTGCAGAAAAAGACTAAACGAACTCAAAAGAAAATGAAAAAAATACAAGGCACTTTATCGGGCATAGGTGAAAAACACAGAAAAGACAAATGGGAATATGAGTCCTTTGACAAGGGAAGTAGAAATGGATAACAGAAAGGTTAGGTTCCGATGGTTTTACTGGGCTTCCTAATATATTTGCGACAAATCTAACGCTTTAAAGAAACAGAAGTATCTTGAAAATTTCCATAGAAGAAAACAAAAAATAAAATCCGAAAATTTCTAAAAGAAAATTTCTGATAATATTTTTAACTTTTTTTTTAAAATTAAGTTAAAATTTTACGAAAGAGGAAGAATAAATTAAAGGAGGTATAAATAAATATGGGAGAGAGAAAAAGAAGACCTAAGGAGGAAAGAAGACAAAGAATAATAGAATTATCAAAAAGAGTATTCTCAAAGTATGGTGTAAGAAAAACGATAATGGAGGATATAGCAAAAGAAATAGGTTTCACAGCAGCAGCAATTTACTATTACTTTGATTCAAAGGATGAACTTTTCAAAGCATGTTTGCAAGATGAGATATCAAAAGTTGTAGCTATGATGGAAGAAGAGGTCAAAAACGCTCAAACTCCACACGATAAGCTGAAAAAACTTGTTGAAGCAAAAGTCGAAGGGACAAAGAAAATAATAAAGAACTTTAATATAGGAGAGGAAATAGTAGGTGAATTAAGAGGAGAAATAGAGCGACTTGGACTAAAAGAACTCGCATCAAGGGAGATAAAGCTCATAGAAGAGGCGATAAAAGAAGGAATAGAAAAAGGAGTTTTCAGAGAAAACTTAGATATAAAGAGAGTAAATTTTATAATTCATACATTAGCAAAAGAACTCGCATCAAAATCAGCGAGTCAAAAAGATATAAGCGATACGATAGATATTATTCTATCAGGAATTGAAAAAAAATAAGGTAAGGAAAAAAAATAAGGTAAGGAAAAAAAAAGTTACTCATTCATACATATATAACTCATGTGAGCGGAAGATTCTGAAAAAATAACTTATTAGAATTTGTGTGATATTCACGACATAGGACTAATTTTTATTTTTAGGTGAAGTTCGAGGCAAAAATAAGGATCAAAAAGAAAAGAATTAAAGCACTAAGAAGGAAGGCAAAAATATTAAAGTTAGCTTTCATAAGCATAATATTAGTAGGAATAGCAATAGGAACTCTTGGATTTATATCTTATTCCAAACCAGAAATCATCGTAGGCTTTTTTGAAAAAATAAACGAAGATACCATAACACGTGAGGAAATTCTTTCAAAGTTCTACTCAATCCCTGAACCAACTTTCTTTATTTCAAGGAATGAAAAGATAATAGGGACTATTTTTGAAAGATACAAGGAACCCGTAAAATACGAGGATATACCACCGTATATAATAAAGGCTTTCATAGCAGCGGAAGATGAAGATTTTTTATCACACAAGGGAATAAATCCGAAATCTATCATAAGAGCAGCAATAAATAATATTCGTGAAGGTAGAATTGTACAAGGTGGTAGTACAATAACTCAGCAACTGGCAAAAAATCTTTTCCTCTCGCACGAGAGAACCTTTGACCGCAAATTGAAAGAGATAGTATATGCAATAAAAATTGAGAAAGCTATGAGAAAAGAAGAAATTATATCCTTGTATCTTTCATCAATATATTTTGGGAACGGAGCTTGGGGCATAAAGGCAGCAGCAAGAAACTACTTTAAAAAAGACCTAAAAGATATAACATTAGCTGAAGCAGCCTTACTCGCAGCACTACCCAGGTCACCGATTTATTATTCTCCAATCCGCTACCCAGATTCAGCAAGAAAAAGACAAATTTGGGTACTCGGAAGAATGAAAGAACTCGGCTTCATAACAGAATCAGAATACGAAAAAGCTAAAAATGAAAAAATCAAAGTGTGGTCATGGGATGGAGGATTCACCAGATATTTCTGGTCATTAGAGCAAGTAAGAAGAGAATTTATTGGACTTATAGGAAACGAAGAAGAAATAAAAAGAGGATACAAAGTATTTACGACTTTGGATGAAGATTGCNACGAATATGCAGAAACAGCTTTAAGGTGGGGAATAGAAAGGGTTGAAATTCTCAACGGGAAGCCCCCTCTCACCGACCCAGAAAAAATAAAGGTTTCCCCAAGATTAAAAAGTGTAATCTTCCCGTCAGGCGAAGAAAAAGAATTTGAAGAAAAAGATAGATTATTCTCGGCAGAAGTAATGCAGATCACCCCAACAGGAATAAAAGCGACAATATATGATATCCAACAAGAAAATCAAAGCGATAAAAAAGAAAAAGAAGAAAAATTGAAGAACAATCCCAGAATTGGATTTATAAGCCCTGAATTTGCCGATGTTCTCAAACCTGGTCAGAAAATAATTGCGAGGAAGTGTCCAGACGAAAATTTTTTCTGTCCTATTCCCGAAAGNGTTGAACTTGAAGGAGCAATTATTGTTCTCTCACCAAAAAGTGGAGATATACTATGTCTTGTTGGAGGATACGATTTTTCAAAATCTCAATTTATAAGAGCAACACAGGCAAAAAGGCAAGTTGGTTCTGCTATAAAACCCATAGTATATACCGCAGCAATAGAGAGTGGGTTATTCACACCGGCAACACAAGTTGAGGATACACCGGTAATTTTTGAGTGGAAAGGAGAAGGAGTAAACGAAAGTGAGGTTCAAGAATGGGCACCTAAAAATTTTGAAGGCTTTGTGGGACATATAACACTTCAAGAAGCACTCGCAAAATCAATAAACGCTGCAACAGTAAGAGTTGCAAACAGAATAGGTCTTCAAACAATAATAGCTATGATGAAGAAATTGGGCATTGATGTATCTGGCGAGAACTACGATTTGACAATAGCACTGGGTTCAATCTCTCTAAGTCCGCTTGAAATTGCAAGAGCATACANACCATTCGCAAACGGAGGAAAACTTGTGAAAACCAAAATAATAAGCAAAGTAGAAAAAGCAGGAAACATAATTTTTGAAGAAGAAAACGAAGAGCAAAAGGTACTATCAGATCAAACAGCATTTATTATGACATGGATGATGAGAAATGTAGTTCTACATGGAACTGGNTGGAGAGCAAAAGTTCTCAGGGTTCCGGTAGCCGGAAAAACAGGGACATCAAATAATGGGAGAGATACCTGGTTCATAGGTTTCACCCCCGAAATAGTAGTAGCAGTTTGGGTAGGAAAAGATGATTTTACTCCAATAGGTTCGAGAGTGTCAGCAGGTCCAACCGTTGCCCTCCCGATATTCGTTGAATTTATGAAGAAATATCAGCAGAAACTAAAAGGAGAAGATTTTAAGGTTCCAGACGGTGTAGCATTTGCAAAAATAGACCCGAAAACAGGAGAAATTTCAGATTCCCAATATTACATCATGGCTTTACCTCAAAGTTTCTTCCAAGCTCCAACGGCAAAAGAAGATGTCCAAACGGAAGAAAAAGAAAATGACGAAGAAGAAGGAAGAAATAAAACACAAAACAATATAGAAGATGACAAACAGCAAAATATTCGCGATTTTGAGCTATTTTAATCAAGGTGAAGCATTTCAACACATTTTGCCAGAAATAAAATAGTTGATTCATCAAAAGGCTTACCTATAACTTGAAGACCAACNGGNAATTTCTTATTATCCTCATTAACAAATCCAACGGGGCAAGATATAGCCGGAAGTCCCGCGATCGACGACGGTATAGTAAAAATATCTGAAAGGTACATCTTTATAGGATCGTCTGTCTTTTCTCCGAGTTTGAATGGCAACTCGGGTGAGACCGGACAAACTATAACATCAACTTTCTCAAAAGCAGATTGGAACTCTCTTATAACAACTGTAATTGCTTTTTGAGCTTTGAGATAATACGCATCGTAGTATCCTGATGAAAGGACAAATGTTCCTATGAAAATTCTTCTTTTGACTTCGTCTCCAAATCCAGCATTTCTGGTTTTATAATACATATCAAAAATATCTTCACCCTCAACTCTGGTTCCGTATTTTACTCCATCATACCTTGCAAGATTTGAAGAAGCTTCCGCAGGAGCAATTATGTAATATATAGGGAGAGCATATTTTACCATCGGCAGAGAAATCTCAACAATTTCAAATCCAAATTCAGAACTTAATCTTTNTATTGCATATAAAACCTTTGATTTGACTCTTTGGTCAAGCCCATCAACGTCAAAAAATTCATGAGGAACTCCCATTTTCAATTTAACTTTTTTATCTATCATGTCATTTATGCTTTGAATGTAATCAGGGACTGGCACGGGCGGACAAGTTGAATCAAGAGAGTCATATCCTGCTATATGATAAAGTAAGGCTGCACAGTCATCCACAAAGACAGAAAACGGACCAATTCTATCAAGAGATGACGCAAAGGCAACGAGTCCAAACCTTGAAACTCTTCCATAAGTTGGGCAAAGTCCGAAAACTCCGCAGAAACTCGCGGGCTGTCTTATTGAACCCCCCGTATCTGATCCAAGAGCCAAAAGAACTTCACCTCCNCCAACNGCTGCTGCTGAACCACCAGAGGAGCCTCCGGGAACTCTTTCCAAATCAAAAGGATTTCTTGTCGGGAAAAAAGCAGAGTTTTCCGTTGATGAGCCCATAGCAAATTCATCAAGATTTGTCTTACCTATTATTATTGCACCGGCTGATTTTAGTTTTTTTATAACTGTTGCATCGTATGGAGGTATCCAGTTTTCAAGAATTTTTGAAGCACAAGTCGTTCTTATATTCTGTGTTGCAATATTATCTTTGACAGCAACGGGAACTCCAACTATTGCCGAATCCAAGTACTCGCCTTTCATTATACCTTCCTGAACTTTCTCTGCTTGCCTTATCGCTTCTTCCTCACACGTAGTTATAAATGCTTTTATTTTGTCATCTTTTTCTTTTATTTTTTNGAGAAAATATTCAACTACTTCTCTTACTTTGAGCTCTTTTGATTTTACGAGTTGAGATATTTCTATTGCTTTTTTGTTATCAATCATAAAGACTTGTAACGAAGAGAGTCAAAAATTTTTTAAACGCAAATTTGTGANCATAAAATTACCTAAATCAAAATCTCAATAAATTTCAAGTAGGCGTTTAGCTATGACTTCCTCTTGAATTTCAGATGTTCCCTCAAATATTCTAAAAAGTCTTCCATCTCTCCAGTATCTTTCTATTTCATATTCTTTTGAGTATCCGTAGCCACCGAATATTTGCATAGCCTCTGACGTAACATATTCAACCATTTCAGCTGCAAAAAGTTTTGCCATTCCTGCTTCCAAATCGCACCTTTTACCAGAGTCTTTCATTCTACAAGCATAATATGTGAGCTGTCTTGCGGCTTCTATGTAGGTCATCATCTTTGCAAGCTTAGCCCTTATAAGTTGAAATTCTGAGATTGGCCTTTCAAACTGATACCTTTCTTTTGAGTACTTTATTGCAAGTTCAAAAGCTCCTTGTGCAACTCCTACCGCCCTCGCAGCAGTCTGAATCCTTGCTGATTCATAGGTCTGCATAAGTTGATAAAAACCCTTTCCAGGCTTCTGAGATTGGCCTTTCAAACTGATACCTTTCTTTTGAGTACTTTATTGCAAGTTCAAAAGCTCCTTGTGCAACTCCTACCGCCCTCGCAGCAGTCTGAATCCTTGCTGATTCATATGTCTGCATAAGTTGATAAAAACCCTTTCCAGGTTCCAAACCTATAAGGTTTTGCTCTGGAACAAAACAATCCTCAAAATGTAATGTCCAGCAGTGCATACCGTGATAGCCTACCGTTTCTATAAGCTCACCAACTATATTCGGATGCTTTATTCCTTCATGAGCTTCGGAAGGTTCTTTCTCAACTATAAAAATAGATAGTCCCATGTGTCTTTTAGGGGGGTTAGGATCTGTTCTTGCGAGAACGANCAAGATATTAGCTCTATTTGCAAATGTACACCATGTTTTTGTTCCGTTTAAAATCCATCCGCCCTCCACTCTTTGGGCTTTTAGTTTCATTCCGGCGGTGTCGCTTCCAGCGTTCGGTTCAGTAAAAGCGGCAGCCGCAAAAATTTTTCCCTGCGCAAGCCCTGGCAAATACTTCTCTTTCTGCTCTTCTGTACCATTATTCAAAAGAAGANTTTCCGCAATTATGTTTCTCGTCATCACGCTTCCGCAAGATAGCCAAACCCGAGAAAGTTCTTCTGCAACTATTGACATACTCATATAATCTAAACCAAGNCCACCCCACTTTTCAGGGACTAAAATTCCAAAGTATCCCAGCTCTGCCATTCTGTGAATTATNTCCCAAGGAATTTCCTTATNTTGCATATCGTATTTGTGTGCAATAGGCCTGATTTCCTTCTCTGCAAATTCCCTGACCTGCTGTCTTATCTCTTCGTAGAACCTTCCATCCCTTAATACTTCCATAAAGACGGCCTCCTATCTTATGAATTTAATATNAGAATTAAATATCAATTTTTTTGAAATATTTTCTTTCAGAAAAATCACCCCAAGTAAAATACAAACATCAAGTACAAATACTAATCTAAAAGAATTTGAAGCTCTAAAAAATAAATAGCTCTTACATAACTTGAAAAGTTATGAAATCTTTGAAAGAAGGAGGCAGAAAAGAGCAACTTCAAACCGACAGTCTTGATTCAGAAGAAACTCACGTTAGCTTCAAAGATGAAAAAAATCAATTTGGCGAAAAGAAGTATCTTGCAGATGTGATACATTCAGCGCTTATAATATTTACAGCAATACTTGGTATAGGTTTTATAATTCCGTTCCTTGCTGACTTCTCAAAAAGAATAGGAGGAGAAAAGCTCGTCGGTCTTATATATTCAGGCTTTGCAATTTCCCGTCTTGTTTCTGTTCCAACATTCTCATTCCTCTCTGATAGGTATGGAAGAAAAATCTTTATAGTATCAGGACTTATTGTTTATTCAATTACATCCTTTTTGTATGCTCACGCGGGAAATTTTTTATCTCTATTTCTGGTAAGACTAATCCACGGTGCAGCTTCATCTATGATAGTACCCATAAGCTTTGCATATGCTATGGATAAAGTGCCTTATGGAAAAGAAGGACTTGTAGCGGCAATACTTGGTGGTTCTCTGCTTTTAGGTTTTGGATTAGGACCATCAATAGGAGGAGTTCTGGCTAAATTCTACGGAGAAAATGCTGCTTTTTATATGATGGGGATAGCCGGAATAATAGCCACTATAATCTCCCTNATTCTGATGAAAGAACCAGAAAAAAAGAAAAGAGCCTCTCAACCCATAATGNAAGAAGTAAAGGATATAATTTCTTCTAATATCTTTATTTTTTCTTTCTTAATATGGTTTCTTGTTATGTGGCAGAGAGGTTCCATAATATCATATTCACCTCTGCTTTTAGAAAATGAAGGTTTTGACAAAGTAAAGATAGGATTAACCTTAACGGCTTACGCAATAATCTCATCTGCACTTCAATACTCATCAGCAAGATTTGTAGATAAAGTAAAGGATAAGCTATCTTTTTCCTTAATATTTTGCATTACCTCCACAATTCCCCTAACACTTATATCTTATGCAAGCTCACCTTCAATTATATTTGTAGTTTTT
Organism: Candidatus Calescibacterium nevadense OTU 1; assembly: GCA_000494225.1. GTDB lineage: Bacteria > Calescibacteriota > Calescibacteriia > Calescibacteriales > Calescibacteriaceae > Calescibacterium > Calescibacterium nevadense. Next base: position 43,524 of record AWOA01000023.1, on the reverse strand, counting down.
ATATTTTCTGGAGCTTTAAGCGCGTTCTCTTACCCATTTCTGATGGCAGAAATCGGAAAGGAAGCAAAAAGAAAAAACAAAGTCGGAGGAACAATAGGATTTATGGACTGGGCTTTCTCACTCGGGAACATACTTGGACCAACATCTATGGGATTCATAATAAACAAGGTTGGATTAAACCTATCTTTTATCATACTTGGAGTAACTCAATTTTTCGCCTTTACAATTATCTTGCTCATCCTAAAATCAATAAACAAAAGGAAAGAAACAAAAGAAGAGAAAGAATAAAAGAGAAAAAAAATAAAAGGAGAAAAAAATACAGAGGAAGAAAAATAGTAAAGCGATCACTTCAATTTCATAGGTATTCCAGAGACCATAAAATAAACCTCATCTGACATCTGGGCTAAAAACTTGTTTATCTCAGAAAGCTTTCTGAGCCACAATCTTGTAAGTTCATCTTGAGGTATTATACCCTGCCCACACTCGTTAGATATAAAAATCATTACACCGAAATTTTGAGAAAGAACAAATCTTTTAAAACTCTCCAAAATATCATCTATTTTATTCATATCTTTGCGGAAGTAAAAAAAAATGTTTCCAAGCCAAGTTGTTATACAATCAACAATAGCCAAAAAGTTCTTCTCCTCTTCAAACGCATTCCATATATTCATCGGCTCTTCCCGAGTTTCCCATCCTAATCCCTCCCTTTCTTTTTTATGATTTTGTATTTTTAGTCTCATTTCATCATCAAAAGGTTCAGCAGTTGCTACGAATATTTTCTTTGAAATTTTATATTTTTCTGAAATTTCTTCCGCCTTTTTCAGTGCAAACGAACTTTTACCACTACCTATTCCACCTGTTATAAAAATCCTCATCTAACTTGTTTATCAATANTAACTCATTTTACCGCTACTCCAAAAGNTACCTTTCCAGCAAAACATTTTACAATGGTGAAATCAGAAAAACCTTTTGAGAAAACATAACTTTTCATCTCGCTTTCCTTCCATCTTTTTCCGGAAAAACTTACAAGAAGATCGAGAATTGATTCNTCAACCGGACCTTTCAAACCATCGTCTGAAACAATAGCCTCCCATATAACTGCATATCCACCCTCGTTAAGGACCTTATTTGATTTATCTAAAAACTCACTTCCGAACTCATCAAGTGGTCTTAAAGTCAATTTTTTCGTCAAGAAAACAAGATCATATCCTTCTTCTTCATCTCCCCATCTATCTTCTCTCGGTATTCCTTTGTGCTTTTTCATAGATACAACATTTTTCAGTTTATATTTCTCTATTAATTTTGGGACTTCATCTATAAGATGGGGATAGCATCCTATATGTATTTGAACATCTGGAAATTTTTTCTGGATATTTTTTGCAAAAGATATTCCCATAGAACCTATCATTATTCTCCTTATATTTTTGAACTCAAACTTTTCCATAAGTTCTCGAGTCGCAGAATATAAAAAAGAATTCACGCTAAAAAGTAAATTTCTGTAATCACTTTCCAAGTTGTATATATTGAGCTTTGGAGAAGGTTCGCCTAAACGAACTATGCTTGGCAGATCNGAAAAACCTTTAAGTTGAGACCACAGAAATTTTATCTCATCTCCCCATACNTTTATAACTTCTTTGAAATCCTCATCTAATGAGTAAAAATCTCCCTCTTTTTTCAAAAATCCAAAGTAAGCAAGAGAATCGAGCAATGTTTCAGTTCTTGGTAAATTGAGACCAAGACTTTTTGATATATCATCTGCACTTACTTTTCCCTTATTTTGAAGTTCATCTATTATTCCAAGCTCAAAAGCTGTACCCAAAGAAGAAATTTTNACAAGCCTTGTATTGTTATCAAAAATTTCCCTCGTAAAAAAGTACTTTCTTAATTTCGATTTTAGGTCCGATATATTTTTACTTTTTGATGCTACAAAAATTATAGGGGACAACTCTCTTAAAATTTTACCTAAAACTCCGTTCTTCTCAACAATATTTTCTATTCTGCCTTTCAGCTGCTTTGAAATATTACGAGATAAATAAAATCTTGATAACAACTTCTCCATGGGTTTTCACCTTCACTTTAACGTANTTAGCCTTAAATATACTTTTTCTTTTATCAAAATGATTTTTATTTTTTCCCTTCTTTACCTTTCTCCAATTTCTTTATCTCCTTTTCAAGTCTTTCTTCTGCTTTTTTCTCTGCCTTTTCAAGCTTCTCTATTCTTTTCAAAATTGCATCTTTTTCTGTTTGATCTTGAACTGACTCCGAATACTCTTTAAGATAATTCTTTGCTAACCTCAAATATTCAAGAGATTTCTGAGTTGACATCTGATAGTATGAAGACATAGTTTCATAAAGATTTGCAAGGTTATATAATATTTGAGGTCTTTTGCCAAAACTCAAAGCTTTCTTATACATTTCCTCTGATTTTTCAAAATTTCCNTTCCTTTTGTAAATAAGNCCGAGGTTCAAATATGCCTCCCACATATTAGGGTCCTCTGAAATTGCTTCATTAAAAGCTCTTTCCGCATCGTCTATTGCGTTCAATTTAAAGTAGGATATACCCAACTTCAAAAAAATAACTTTATCTCTTTTGAGTTTCAGTCCTTTCTCAAACTCCCTCGCTGCGTCNGCAAAATTATTTGTTTTCATATAAATTTCACCTTTCATAAAGAAATTTTCAGGGTCATCAGGATATTTCCTCGAAAGTTCCTCAAAAACAAAAAGTGCGAGATTATATCTCCCAGTTTCCATAAACAAATATCCCATCGTTTTCTCTATCTCCTTTTTCATCCCAATTTCAAGAGATGCTTTTTTTAATACTTCTTCTGCTTTTTTGTAATCTCCTTTTTTCATATAAAGAAGTGCAATTTGAGATTTTATTTTTGGATCACCAACGAGAACCTTTTCGGCTTCCTCAAGAACTTTTATTCCTTGATCTACTTCTCCTTTTTTACTTTTTACTTCTGCAAGATTTACCCATGCATCTGCCATATTTGGTTTAAGTTCTATGGCATAAGAATAAAATCGCTCTGCTTCATCTAAATTTCCATCAGCCTCCTTTCTTAAACCAATTCCAAAAATAACATACGGGTCAGCAACAATTGAAGCTTTGGCTTCCTCAAAAGTAAGTTTTTCCGCCTTCTTTACTATCTCCTCCTTTTCCGCTCTCTTTTTATCTTCAATCTCTTTCTTTTTTTCTTCCGGAACTTGTGATGGGATTGATGGTTTTTTCGCACAAGAAAAAATCAAACCTTCAAAAATAAATAAAAAAGATATATAGATCAAATAAAAATTAAAGCTCAATCTAAAAAGCTTATTAAATAGCTCAAAAAACTTACCAAATCTAATTTCCATAACCTTCCCTCCCTCTATAAAAATAATTTAATTCAAAAATTATTTTTAGTTCAAAAAAGGTAGCCGAAATGAAAAAATATTCCCAAGTAAATAAATTCATTCAATATGCATTACTTTCCAAACTTAAAAAACTTATTGAGCTTTGAAGGTGTAGCTCTAATTTTTTTCTCATTATTTTTGGCTTATATCTTTTACCAAGAATTAAAAGATTTTAGACTAAAGTTTATCTTCTTTCCCGTCTTCCTTATAATATCTTTGTTTATTGTATTGAAAGATGAAAGACAAGAGATATTCCAAAAACTCAAAAAAAATTATGAGAGNACTGGCAATATAACCTACCTCTACAGATTAGCATCAGTATATGAATATGAAGGAGAAATCCAGAATGCAGTAAAAACATATATGGACATTATAAAGAATAATCCAAACGAATTTACAGCGTATTTGAGAATATCTATAATACTCGCTCAAACGGGTCATATTCCCATTGCGTTAGAATTCGCAAAAAGAGCGTCAGAAATAAACCCAGAAAGTATGGAAGCCAAACACATAGTTGAGGTTCTGCAAAAAATACTAAAATCTCATCCAAACGAAGAAAAATCTCCCCCAAATGAAGAATAAAATTACTCAATATTTTTACTCAATCACTCTTTACTTTTCCCCAATTCTATTCATTTTTTTTGTTTCTATTTTTTTTGCACAAATTACTTTCTGCTCACAAAGACAAACCATAAAAGCTGAAATTTTTATAAAAAGCTATTCAACATGGACAATAGAAAAAAATATAATAGTAGGCGGAAAAAAAGAAGAGGAAGAAAAAAATCAATCTAAAAAAGTCAGGGCAGAAGTTGTGATCACAAGATACGAAGAATCACCACAATTTTTCGATCAAGAAGGAAATCCAAAAACCTATAAAGTAAAAGTAGACACAGAATATAAAATATTGTGCGAAGACGCAAAGGAAAGTTCCGGAAGATTTTCTGTTCAGGAGGTCTTCTCAGCTCCAAACCCTCGTGATTACACACTTTCAGTATCAAAGTCAAAAATCACAATAGAAAGAAAAATAATACATAAAGTAATTTCTCAAATACAAAAAACATGCTTCAAGTAAAATTCAAATAAAATAAAGGTCTATCTCTAAATTTCTAGTAGTTCTGGCCGGGAAATACAAAGAAAAATCAGAAGCATTCAGTAAAGTTGTAAAAAAGATTTCAGAGATTGCCAAAAACGAAAAAGGAACTTTTAAAATACAAGAGATATTAAGTCTTGGAAATATTAAGTTTTTTGGGAAGTTTATTTGATATTAAAATAAAAAAAAGTAGAACTTATGCTAATTCACATAAGAAGAACGCCTATTTTATAGGTGGGGAAAAGTGTTTTATAAAGGGAGAAAATACATATACATAGGTTATGTTGCAAAAACTCACGGAACAAAAGGGAAAATTGCTGTAAGAATAAGGAAAAGAATCCCAAAAGAAAAAATGCCCCCAAGAATATTCATAAAAGAAAACGAAGAATTAAAAGAATACAGATTGAAACTTTTGAAAGAATACAAAAATGGATTAGCAATAATGAAACTGAACATAAAACCTGAAGACGCAGGAAAATTGATAGCACAAGATGTATATATATGTCAAGATGATATGCCTCGAAAAGTAAAAGTAGAATTAGGATTAATTCCAAGTTTTATACCAGAAGTTGAAAAAGATGAATCCGAACTTGAAGTGATAGGGGTCATAACAAAACCGAGAGGCTTACAGGGAGCAGTAGCGGTTGTATCTCCAAAAGAAAATGAAAAAATATGGCGAAAAGAAAAACTTAAAATCTTCATCGAAGGAGATGAGAAAGGGAAATTCTTTGAAACAGAATTAAGATCGGCAAAAAAGACAAGAGAAATGAAAGACAACATATATCTTTCAGTAAAAATTCTCCATATCAACGATATAGATTCAGCGGAAAGGTTGAGAAAACGAAGGATATTCGTAAAAAAGAATGATCTACTTTGAAGGTGTTATCAGAACTCCCCTTCCACCTATTATATCTTTGTGTCTTGGTTCAACAAAAATTCTAAAATTCCTTTCTTTATTTTTACCATACTCCAAAGACAAATTTATTTCAATAAACTTCGGAAGTCCATCCTGCTGATCCCATCTTTCCTGCCACCCCTTGTCTCCGAAGGCTTTGACATCAAAGGATTTAATACCTTCAAGAATTGGTATAAAAAAACCTCCTCTTCTCAAATCTCCGTCTAATTTATTATCTATTCTCTTCAGGAGCCGAGCGGTTTCCTTTCCCTTTTCTTGCTCAAAAACATATTCTATTTCTCTATGAGAGCCTCCATAGTAAGTTGTAAAAATTATACTATCAAAAGGTCTCCCAAAAAAACCCATCTCTTGAAGAATAAATCCACATCCGGCACAATGNTATAAAGACTCAAATTCCCTTCTGAGATCATTTAGCACATATATAGCGGTTGCCTCCCTATCTGCTGACTTCTCTATAACATCCCTATAATTTAGCATAGAAAACAATATTCCAAATAAAACAACAATACCGAAAGAAACAATGAAAACAGAGACTACAACTTCTATTAGGGTAAATCCTTTTATAAGAGCAAATTTGTTTTCTTCTTTCCTAATCACAGAGCTTTATAACTTCTTCTTCGAGCTCAATTTTTCTTTCTTGCTTAACTTTATCTTTTACGTAGTTTATAAGTTCATCGGCTTCCTGAAAACAAGCACCGCCCTCGTTTTCGATGAAATTTGCATGAATAGAAGATACCTTAATCCTTTTTGTTAATCTGAAACCTTTAAGTCCAAGCTCATCTATTATTTTTCCGGCTGATTCTCCNTTTGGAGGGTTCTTGAACATACATCCAAAAGTCTTTGAGTTAACAGGTTGCGTCTCAAACCTCTTTTTAAGATACTTGGAAACATTCTCTTTAACACGAGCCGGCTCTGTTTTTTTGAATTTGAAATTAGCAGAGAGAACGATCTGATTAGGTCCTATACTGCTCCATCTATAAGCAAATTTAGGCTTTAATCTTTCTATTTTAAAAGTTCCGTCAAAAAGAGTTAGAACCTCAACATCCTCAACGAACTCAGATATTGATCCGAGCCGAGTTCCAGCATTTACTTTTATAGCACCGCCAACACACCCTGGAATACCGGTTATTTTCTCCACTCCATCAAGACCTTTTTTTATTCCCAGAGCAACTAAAAACTGCAAAGATGTCCCTGCTCCAACCTTTACGGAAACAGTATGCTTATCTTCCGTGCATTGCTGAAAATCAAACCTTGCAAGAGAAACCNCTACCCTCCCTATTTTGCCATCTCTTACGAGCNTTTTCGTCCCGTTACCAATAACCCAAAAGGGTATCTGCTTTGATATAAGATAATGCATTACACTTTCTAGATCGTTTGCAGTTCTTGGGAAAACAAAACAATATGGCTCACCNCCTATACCGACACTTGTTGCGTCAGCAAATTTCAGGATTTTTGTTTCTAACTTTTTGAACTGCCTTAAATCAGACAAGATCCCCCGCCTTTCCTCGTCAAAACGCATAAGCGAAAATTTATAATAATATAAAATTTTTCATTTTTTGCTGAAATCTTTATTCACAGATTTTCTAATTCTTTTTAATCAATAATCACTTCATTTGAAGAACCAGATTATTCAGGCTCCATTGAAATTTTTGCAACTTGTAAATTTAATTTGCCCTGAATAAAATTTCTTAATCTTGGTTCCAGTAATTTAAAAAAGATTATAGCCAACAAAAAAGACAAAGGGAAATAATAAATTAAAAAAAGAAAAGAAAGAAAGGAGAGAACAAAATGGAAAAGACAGAATTCATTTGGTTCGATGGAAAATTTGTAAAATGGGAAGATGCAAAAACTCATGTTTTAAGCCATACTCTACACTATGGTCTGGGAGTATTTGAAGGAATAAGAGTGTATGAAGTAAATGAGAAAGTGTCCGAAATATTCTGCCTCAANGAACACATAAAAAGATTGATTGATTCAGCAAAAATAGTTGGTATAAAATCGCCTTTCGGTCAAGATGAATTAGAGAAAGCGGTTATCGAAACCGTAAAAATAAACAAAGTAAGGTCAGGGTACATAAGACCAATAATTTTCATAAGAGACGGAGAAATGGGGCTTTACGCATATACAAACCCTGTAAGCGTAGCGATTGCTGTATGGCCATGGGGGACTTATCTTGGGGAAGAAGGGGTTAAAAATGGGATAAGAGCAAAAATATCATCATTTCAAAGGCACCATATAAACGCATCAATGACAAAAGCAAAGGTTTGCGGATACTATGTTAATTCCATTCTCGCAAAAAGAGAAGCAAAAGAACTTGGATACGACGAGGCAATCTTACTTGATACAGATGGTTTCGTAGCAGAAGGCGCAGGAGAAAACATCTTTATAGTTAAAGACAGCAAAGTTACTACTCCACCACCCTACTCAATTTTACCAGGAATCACAAGAAAAGTTGTAATGATGTTCCTTAAAGAACTTGGTATAGAGTGCGAAGAAAGAAGATTTACAAGGGATGAACTTTATACATCAGATGAAGCATTCCTCACAGGAACCGCAGCCGAAATAACTCCAATAAGAGAAGTAGATGGTATAAAAATAGGAAGCGGAGATTTCAAAATAACGAGGAAAATTCAAGAGAAATTCTTCAAAGTTACAAGAGGGCAGGACGAAAAGTATTTAAACCTCCTCACATTCGTTGAAATATAAACGCACAATAATATTACCTTTCTTTATAAATCNCTTCGGTATGAAATCAAGGCTGAAAAACAAAAATTCGGGAAACAAATTTGCTAAATAGTATCTGACCTTACTGCAACTAAAATTTTGACGATAAAGAAAGTATTAAATTTCTATAAGATATGAGATGTCCGAGCTGTGGATTTGAGAATCCTCCAAACTTCAAATTCTGTGGTGAATGCGGAAGCAAACTGAAAAACATATGTCCAAACTGCGGATTCGAAAATCCGCCAAACTTCAAATTCTGTGGCGAATGTGGAACTCAACTCAAACTAAAACCTGAGCAAACTAAACCACCAACACAACAACAAGAAATAAAAGAAACAATAATAGAAACGAAAGAAATAAAANGAGACGAAATAAAACAAGAAGATTTCAAAGAAAAAATAATAACAGATCAGGAAAGGAAAAAGCCGGAGGAAGGAACGAAAGAAGATGGGAAAAAACAAGAAGAAGAGGCCTTACTATCNGAGGAAAAACAAACAGAAAGAAGACCCATATCTGTACTTTTTGCGGATATCTCCGGCTTCACTCACCTCTCCGAAAAACTTGATCCAGAAGAATTACAGTTCTTCATCGGAGATGTTTTGAGAAAGCTTGCAGATATAGTAAAGAGACATAAAGGACATGTTGATAAATTCATAGGAGATGAAGTGATGGCACTTTTCGGAGCACCAGTAGCTTATGGAGATGATTCAAAAAGAGCAGTAATGTGTGCCATTGAAATGATGAACTTCATAAGAGAAAACTATAAAGATATATCTTTACACTGCGGAATAGCAACGGGAGAAGCAGTTGTTGGGTCTATATCAGAAAGCTCAAAAGATTATACAGCTATGGGCGATACAGTAAATATCGCAAAACGCCTCGAAGAAGAATCAAAATCATGGGAAATTCTTGTGGACGAAAACACATACCTCATTACAAAAGATCAATTTGACTACAAAGAAGTTGATGTAAAACTAAAAGGCAAAACAAAAGATATAAAAGTATTTTTATTTCAAGGTATAAAAAAACAGAAAGCCAAATTCATAGGAAGAGAAAAAGAACTTGAAAAGATAAGAGAAATTCTCAAATCTCACCCAAAGTTTGTCGCAGTAACAGGAGAAGCAGGAATAGGTNTATCAATGTTCATAGATTTCTTTTCATCATCAAGAGATGATATAGTCCCTGTAAAGCTTGTATCAAAAGAAAATCCATATAGCATAATCAAAGATATACTCTCAAACAAAATAAAAGACCAAGATAAAGATACTATAATTGAACTGGCAGAAAAGCAAGGAGTATCACACCACATACTAGGATACATATTAGGTGTCACATTCCCAAACTCTCCGTTAAAATACCTGTCTCCTGAAAAACTTGACGAAGAAGTTTTTAATACAATATCAAAGTTGCTTTCTGGATTAATACATGACAAAATACTTATTATAGATAACTTTGATAAAGCAGATAACCGAAGTCAGGAAATAATATTCAAGGTCTCCCAAAATTCAGATAAGATAAATTTTTCAGTAGTCGTAGGATTTGAAAAAGGTTCAATAGATGAAACTAAACTAAAAAACTGGCACATAATAACTCTTGAGAGATTTGATATATACGAGACAGAAAGATTCATTTCAAAAACGTTCGGAAAAAGCATAGACGAATCAATAGTCAAACTAATATGGGAAAAAACAGAGGGAAACCCGTTTTTCATAAGAGAAATTCTTGAACTTATGATCGAAAATAATAGCTTTGAAGAAAAAGATGGTAAAGTTTTCCTAAAAACTACATTCTCCCTTCCGAAAGCAATAGGAATTCACCAGGTTATATTATCAAGAATAGATAGACTACCACCTCAACCGAAACAATTATTATTCACTCTCTCTTGTCTAAACACCATTTATAAGCCAGTAATAAAACGAATTTTTCGCCCGGACGTTTTTCAGGACGCAATAAATTATCTCAAAGAAAAAGATATAATAAGCGAAGAAGGAGAATTTATATTTTTCAGACAGAACCTCATAAAAGAGGTAGCTTATGAAACTCTTTTGAAATCAAAAAGATATGAAATCCATATGAAGCTTTTTAATTCCGCAAAAGAAATAAGTGGTTCTGATATAACTTGTATCCTTATAGCGGCTGACCAAGCAGAAAAAGCAGAAATATTTGACGAAGCTTTCCTCGCATACAAAAAAGCAGGTGATATTTTATTAGAAAAAATCAACCTAAAAGGAGCGATCGAGAATTATGAAAAAGCATTAAATATCATAGATAAAATAAAAAAAGAAAAAGTTGATCAAATATCAGAAGATATATTTGAATGCCTTAAAAACTATGGTGAAACCCTCTATCATATAGGACAGTTTGATAAAGCCAAAGAGATTTTTGAGCTATCAGAATCCTTCACAAAAGACAAATTAAAAAAACTCATAACGAAAAGATGGATAGGAGATTGCAGACAAGTAAAAGGAGAATTTGCAGAAGCAGAAAAAATCTACAAAGAAATATTGAATGAACTGAAATCTGCNTCAAATTCAATTCAAGAAGGAGAAGAAAAAATAAGGTATCACATAGAGTATNTGAGAACTCTNGCATTTTTATGCAACCTTTACATAGATGAAGCAGAACCAGAAAACGCAAATCCATATATTTCAGAACTTCTTAACTACATCGAAGACGAAATAAAAGAAAAAGATATTGAGGCTTTTTCAGATATCGTAAACGCAATCGGCAGATTTTATATTGAAACCGGAGACTTCAAAAATGCAAAAAAATTCTTCGGCATTTTCTACGAGATGTCACAAAAATTAGGAAACCTTAAAAGAAGAGGTATAGCAATCTTAAATTACGGAGTTGCTCTTTACTCAAACGGAGAATTAGATACTGCTGCAACTTTAATGAGGGAATACCTCGAAATAGCAAGAACAATTTTAGATGTGAGAGGAGAGGCAATAGCTCTGGCAAATTTAGGTCAAATCTTTTTAGAGTCTGGAAGAACTGAAAGGGCTAAAAACTTCGTTGAGCAAAGTGTTGAAATCTTTCAAAAAATCGGAGATGAATATGGAATTAGAGAATCAAAAGAAATACTCGCAGAAATAAAAATATATATCAGAGAACTTAAAGAAGCAAAGGAAATAATAGATGAAATCTACAATCTAACGGATTCAAAACAGAAAAAATCAAAATATGAAATACTTAAAGCACTCTGCTTTTTAGGTGAAGGAAAAATAAAAGAAGCAAAGGAAAGCCTGATTAAATCCCAAGAAATTTTTCCAGACTCACAAAACGATACAAAATTTAAAATATGTCTTTCAAGAATAAAATTTTATGAAGGAGAAATAGAAGAGGCAGAAAAGCTGTCATATGAGAATTTTGAAAACGCAAAATCTAACTTTGAAAAAATTATCTCATCCCTAAATGCTCTCCAAATATTAGATAAAATCAACATTGACTCAGTAATACACAAAGATAAAAGAGAAAAATATGAATTATTCCTGAAAAAAAACAACATAGACCCCAAAAACTTGCCATACTTTTATCTCTGAGTAAAAAATATCAGAGAAAAGATAAATTNGAAAANAAGGATTAAAGCAAAAACATAGAAAATAAAAAAGTGGCAATAATGAAAAAGGAAATCGTAAATGAAAATCGCAATACAAAAGCTCCTTCAATATCTTACCTACTATATAGATAGATTTTGGAGAGCTGCAATATTCATCACATTATCAATCCCCTTTTTCTTTTCAATAATAGTTATACCCTTCGTAATAAGGAATAGGAAGACAGAAGATTTGTCAGAAAGGCACACAAAAATCTGGTTTAAGCTTATTTTCAAAATCTTCGGAATAAAACTAAAAATCATAAGAGAAAATGAAGAAAAAAGCGAAGAAAAAGAGAGAGAAATTGAAACAAAACCAGAATCAAAAAAAAATAAAAATTCAGAAAACAAATCTCAAAAGTTTTTAATTTATGCAAACCATATAAGTTTCCTTGACATACCATCAATAATACTCGCATTTGAAGATAAAAAGATAAAATTTTTAGCAAAAGAGGAGGTCTTGAAAATTCCATTAATAGGATGGGGAATGGCAATTCAAAAACACCCTGTAATAAGAAAAACAAGAAAAATAGACTCAATAATAAAAGTGATTTCGTTGATAAAAGATGAAAACCAAAATATCGACGCTATATGTATATTCCCAGAAGGCACAAGAGGAGATCCCCAAAGAGATATCAGAAAACTTCTACCATTTGAGGAAGGAGTTGGATTCATAGCTGAAAAATTAAAAATCCAAATAGTCCCTGTTGCAATAATTGGAACACACAAAGTATATCCTCCGGGAGCAATTATTCCTCGTAGCGGAGAAATAAAATTAGTAATAGGTAAAAAAATAGATGATATAAATGATTTACTTGAAGGACAACAAGATAAAGATAAAAATTCTGGCGAAAAAACTCAAGACCAAAAAGCAAAAAAAAGAAAAGAGATAACACAAAAGCTCTACGATATATTAGGAAAAATACTTGAAAGATTTTACTTTGATTGATTGAAATACACTAAAAAAAAAAGCTACCATCTTATTTTTTTTCTGAACCTATACCTTAAAATAGACGCGATAGAAATCAAAATACCAGTAAGTATTATGAGGACAACACCGGTTGCAGCAGCATTTTGGTGAAATTCAGCTTGTGGGCGAGAAATCCAGTTAAACATCTGAATAGGTAAAACAGTAAAAGGAGAATTTAACCACTCAAAAGAAATAAAAGGAGGAGTTGATTTTATAGGAGAAGGAGGTAAAAAAGCAATAAATGTCAAAGCTCCAACTGTAATAAGCGGAGCAGCCTCTCCTATTATTCTTGTTATACCCACAATAGCTCCCGTTATTACGCCGTCAAAACAATATGGCAATACATGATACCTTACAGTTTCCCATTTTGTACTTCCAAGAGAATAAGATGCCTCTTTTATAGATGAAGGAATAGTTTGAATAGCTTCTCTTGAAGCAACAATAACAATCGGCAACATAAGTAGCCCGAGAGTGATACCACCAGCTATTATACTTTCACCCATACCCATAATCTGCACAAAAAGCCCCACAGCCATAAGTCCATATATTATAGCAGGAACAGCAGAAAGATTATTTATGTTTATCTCTATGATTTTTGTGAGAATATTCCGAGGTGCATACTCCGTAAGGTATATAGCAGTCAGAATTCCAAAAATCAAGGCAAAAGGAACAGCTATTGATACAACGGCTAATGTTCCAACCCAAGCAGAAAGGATCCCAGCTTGTTCCGGTCTGCGAGAAGGGAAAGAAAAGAAAAATTTTAAGTTCAATCTCTCCAAACCCTCCATGAATATATCGACAACAACGGCAATTATAAAAGAGGCAACAAGTATAATGAAAATAAATGAAACAGCAATGAAAACCCAATCTGCAAACCTTAAAAACTTAATCCTTCTGATGATTTTATCTTGAATTACCTGCTCCCGACTAACTCCAAACATAAAATACTAAATACTAACTAAATTTCTGGGTGGAGTTTAATTTTCAGAATATCCTCAAACTTGATAGAATGAATTTTTTTATCACTTTTGGGCATTATAAAGACCTCATTTTCTACTTTACCCATAAGCTTACCTAAAAACTTCCGACCATTTTTCTTTATAACTTCAACTGTCATACCTTTGAACCTTTCAAAATCTTCATCTTTTTTTAGCTCCCTATCAGCCCCCGGCGATGACACCTCAAGAATAAAACTTTTATCTATCATTTGTTCAAGTGGCCTCTCAAGATTTCTCGAAACAAATGCACAGTCATTTATACCTACAAAACCATACTTTTTATCAATAAAAACCCGAACCAAAAGCCTTTTTCCCATATCCTTTATCTGTATATCATATATTTCAAAACCGAGCGATCGAACTCTCTGAGTTATAAAAGAAACTATTTGAGAGAAATCCATTTATTTTTTTAATTATTTTTTTAATGGATATGCGAAACTTCAATTTTATAACCCTTTTTCTTAAAAGTTTGCTCAACAAGATTCATAGGACAAAACGGCCCACACATAGAACACGCTTTTGTTTTTGATGACCTTTCTCTGAATATTCTTTCAGCATCACGAGGGAATAACGCAAATTCAAATTGTTTTTTCCAATCTAATCTATATCTTGCATGAGACATTTCCAAATTGCGCTGAATAGCTTTTCTATTCCCTCTCGCTACATCTGCAATATGAGCAGCAATTTTGAATGCTATAAGCCCCTCTTTCACATGCTCTACCGATGGTAGCCCAAGATGTTCAGCTGGCGTGAGATAGCACAACATATCTGCACCATACATACCAGCCAAAGCACCTCCTATTGCGCCAGCTATATGGTCATAGCCAGCAGCAGTATCACACGGAAGCATACCGAGAATGTAAAAAGGAGCACCCTTGCAAAGCTTCTTTTGTATTTGAACATTTGTTTGAACTTCATTAAGAGGTATATGACCCGGTCCTTCAACCATAGCTTGAACCCCCGCTCTTCTTGCTCTCTCAACAAGTTCGCCTATTATTATTAGTTCCTGAATCTGAGGTCTATCAGTTGAATCTGCAATTGATCCAGGTCTTAAACCATCTCCCAAACTTAAAGTCATATCGTATTCACGGGCAATTTCCAAGAGCCTATCAAAATATTGATAAAGAGGATTTTCCGCTTCATTATGAATCATCCACGCAGCTATAAGTCCTCCTCCACGAGATACTATTCCTGTAACCCTATTTGTTTCCTTATATCTTTTCAAAGACTCCATCGTAACACCACAATGAACTGTTATAAAATCAACACCTCTTTTTCCATGCTCTTCTATCACCTCAAATAAGTCGTCAACTGTCATGTTGAAAAAAGACCCCTTTTCCTTTGCAGCTTTGAACTCAGCCTCATATATGGGAACAGTTCCTATCGGCACCTTCGAGTGTTCAATCAAAGTTTTCATAATATTTTCAAGGTCCCCCCCAGTTGAAAGATCCATCACGGTATCTGCACCGTATTCAAGGGAAATTTTAATTTTCTCTATCTCCTCATCAAGATTGACATAATCGTAAGATGTCCCAAGATTCACATTAACTTTTACGGAAAGATTATCACCTATCCCCGTAAATCTTTCAAGAGTTTTATGGTTCGGATTAGCTGGAATTACAACAAGTCCATTAGCGACTTTTTCTCTCAACTCATCAGGTGTAATTCCTTCTACTTCTGCGACATATCTCATCTCCTCCGATATTATTCCCTTTCTTGCTTTCTCAAGCTGAGTCATATCAAATAAATTTATTCCTTTTTTAAACTTGTTGAACTATTTCCTGTATTCTCCCATAATAAAACCAAACGAATAAATGATAAGTAAGTAAGGATGAAATATCTGCGATAAGTAAGGATGAAATATCTGATGAGAAATTAGTTAGTTAGAAAATTTAGAAAATCGAAGAAAATATATGAAGGTCAAGAAAATATATCAAGAATATTTATTGAAAACCCTATTCCTTCCTTTTTCAAGATAGAATACTTTCCTCCAAAACCTATTCTTTTTTTATTTAGGAATATTCCGAAAATCACACCAGTATAATAATCTTTTTCTGCTGATTCTGCGAGATTAAAAAGCTTCTTACAACTTATTTTTTCCGAAAATGCCAAAATATCCTGTGGTAACTCAAAAAAAGAAGAAATTTCGTCCTGATGCGAAAATACCTTAAAGAATGCAAAAGCATACCTTTTATCTACTTTTCCTGACTTTACAGCCTCGCTTATCTTTGTTATATTCTTTTTAAAGAATACATCAGAAAGATCTCCAAAGATATTTTTAACAAGTCCATAGTGTCCTATAACGACTTGAATTTCACCCCCGACCACCCTCAGAATCTGTTCAAGCACAGAGTTCAGTACCTGAGCACATAAGGAGATATCGTCATAACTGATTGTCTCTTTCGCCACAATCTCACAACCTAATTGATACATCTCCTCAGGCTTACCGAAAGGAGATATTCTAAACACCCCTCCTCTATAACAGAATTTCCCATGTCTAAACCTTTTCACTATTTCTGTTGTAAAGTCTTCCCTTACTTCGCCACTTGAAACCATAGGTAATCTTACTTCTTCAAAACCAAATCCATCAAAAACCCTCATTATCTCAAATTCGAGAATTCTCATCTCTTTGCCATTTATCTTCTGCAACACAAACAGTATTTTTGTCAAAGAGAAAAGAAATTAAAATTTTACCAGCTTTATTCATATGAAAAAAACTTTTCTCTATTCCCCCTATAAAATCAAAGTAGAAGAAGTTCCTGAACCAAAAATTTTAGAGGATGAAGACGCTATAATAAAAATTGTCGCAACGTGTATATGTGGCTCAGACCTGTGGCCATATAGAGGTATTGACCCAGTTCCAGAACCTATCCCGATGGGACATGAATACGTGGGAATAGTCGAAGAGGTCGGGAAAAAAGTAAAAAAAATAAAAAAAGGTCAATTCGTTGTTGGTTCGTTTTTCGCATCAGATAACACATGTGAAATTTGTAAGTCAGGGTATCAAAGCGGATGCATTCGCAAAGTTTTTATGGGAGATATAGGTATGCAGGCAGAATATGCGAGAGTTCCACTCGCAGATGGCACTTTGGTACCAATTCAAGACAAGCCCCCAGACGATCTTATCGCAAGTTTGCTCACAGCGTCGGATGTTTTAGGAACAGCATGGTTCGCAGCAATCGCAGCAGATGTGAAACCAGGCAAATGGGTAGCAGTCGTGGGAGATGGAGCAGTAGGTCTTCTTTCAATTCTCTCGGCAAAAATCATGGGAGCAGAAAGAATAATTCTTGTAGGAAGCAGAAATCCAAAAAGACAAGAACTCGCAAAAGAATTTGGAGCAACAGATATAATAAGTGAAAGGGGGAACGAATCCATAGAAGCTGTAAAAGATTTAACTCACGGTCTTGGAGTTCATTCAGCAATTGAAGCTGTTGGAACCCAAGATGCTTTCACAATGGCTTTCAAAATCACCCGCCCGGGAGGACATATCGGAGTTGTCGGAGTATTACACGATGTTAAAATCTCAGGAGAAGAATTCTTTTCTTCGCTCACTCATATACATGGAGGACCTGCACCTGTCAGAAGTTTCCTACCGGAACTTATTAAACTCATATTGGAGAGAAAAATCAATCCAGGAAAAGTTTTTGACCTCGTTTTACCACTTGACAAAGTTGCAGAAGGATACAAAGCTATGGATGAAAGAAGAGCAATAAAAGTGCTCCTGAAACCCTAAAAATTAAAATACAAAAATAAAAGATATAAAGAAAAAAAAGAAAAAAATAAAATAAAAAATAAGAGAGGAACATAGGACAAAAGAAAAACGAAATAGAAAAAGAAACAGAGAATAAAAGATAAATAGGTGTGGATGAAGTCTTTAAAGCTATAAAAGAAAGAAGAAGCATCAGAGCATATCTTGAAAAGGAAATTCCGGAAGATATAATAAGAAAACTTATTTTAGCTTTGATTTGGGCACCATCAGCTGGAAACCTTCAAGCAAGGAAATTTTACTTCGTAAGGAACAAGGATATAAGATTGAAGATTGCAAAGGCTGCTTTGGAACAGATGTTCATCGCTGAAGCTCCCTTAGTTGTTGTCGGATGCGTAGATAAAAGAAAAATATCATCAAGATATGGAGAAAGAGGAGTAAAACTTTATGCCATTCAAGATGTAGCGTGTAGCTTGCAAAACCTTATGCTCGTCGCTCATGAAAATGGACTCGGAAGCGTATGGGTAGGCGCTTTCTATGAAGAAGAAATCTCAGAAATTCTGAAATTACCGCCAAATTTGAGACCAGTTGCGATAGTACCAGTTGGATATCCCGCTGAATTCCCTCCGCCTCCCCCACGAGTTCCGGAAAAAGAAGCAGTCGTGTTCATAGATTAAAAAAGTTGTTGTAAGCTTTCTCCATTGCGCATCTAACTATCACTGCCGTCAGAACCTTTACAAAATCAAGGGTTCATAGTATTTTTATTCTAAGATAGCAAAAGGTAGGTAAAATATATTTTTTTTATAGAAGCATATAAAATTTAGACATAAAGCTTATGGATAGCATTCAAAAATTTCAGGATTTACTAAAAAAACTTTTTCAGTTTGAAGCTTCTGATTTGGACTTCGGGATTTATCGTATTTTAAATTACAAACGAGATAGAATTGAGAAATTTATCCAAGAAGATCTTAAAAATAAGGTTGAAACTGCCTTCGCTAAACATAAAGACGAAAGACTAACTAACATAAACCAGAGATTTGAAGAGGTAAAACAAAAAATTATCCAAAATTTTGGACAAAATGCTTTTACCCCTACTGGAGAACTTAAAGAGAAGTTTAAAGACACACCTTTAGGTAAAGAATTTCTTTCAATAAAGGCACAAAAAGATGAAGCGCAGGCTATTGACGAAATCAAATCACAGGTTTTCAACGACCTTTATAACTTCTTCTCCCGCTACTACGAAGAAGGCGATTTTATCCCCCAATACAGGTATTCCATAAAAGGACACAAGTATGCCATTCCTTACAACGGCGAAGAAGTAAAACTCTACTGGGCAAATTCAGATCAGTATTACATAAAGACAGGTATTCTTTTCCGTGATTACACATTTAAAGCAGGAGATTATAGAGTCATCTTCCGTGTCGTTTCTGCAAAAGAAGAGCTTGGTTCAAACAAAGCCACAAAGGAAAGGTTTTTCATCCTTGACAATGATGAACCGCTAAGAATTGAAGATAAGACGTTAATTGTTCGCTTTCAGTATAGGGAGCTAACTGAAGAAGAGGTAAAACACTACGATGTAGAAGGTGGAAGTAATACCGCAAAGCAGGAAAAAATTAATCAAAAAAGTTATGATGAGATTTTTAAAGAGATTAAAGATATCACACTAAAAGTTTTTTTAGAACAACCAAAAAATGAAAAATCCCTTCTTCTTTATCATCTAAACAGATTTACTGCTAAAAACACAAAGGATTACTTCATTCACAAAAACCTTAAAAAGTTTCTCTCAGAACAGCTGGATTACTTCATCAAATCTGAAGTTTTGGATATTGAAACTCTTGAGAAAGAGAAATTTCTTGACAAACACATAACGCGAGCCAAGGTCGTCAGAGAGATCGGTGAAGATATCATTGACTTTCTTTCCCAGATAGAAGATTTTCAAAAAAGATTGTGGGAGAAAAAGAAGTTTGTTTTGAAGACAGAGTATGTGATAACCACTGATCGAATCCCAGAGGAGTTTTACGAGGAAATTTGGAAGAACGATGAACAGAAAAGGGAATGGCAAGATTTAGGTTTTGAAATCCCAAAGAATAAAGAAGAGCTAAAAAACAAGAAGCTCCCCATTGATACCAAGTATTTTAGCCAAGAGTTTAAAGAGAAACTTCTTGAAAAGCTTACTGAGAATGCAGATTTAGATGATTTGCTTGATGGCTTGCTAATCAAAAGCGAAAACTGGCAAGCTTTGAACCTGTTATTAGGAAAATATAAAGAGAAAGTGCAAACAATTTACATTGACCCACCGTTTAATAAAGAACAGGATGCAGATTACCTTTACAATGTGAAGTATAAAGATTCTACTTGGATTACTCTCTTAGAGAATAGATTACGACTGGCAAGGGATTTGCTTTCTGACAGGGGAAGCATTTTTGTTAGGTGTGATTATAATGGGAACTGGCTTGTTAGACCTTTGATGAACGAGATTTTTGGAAAGGAGAATTTTAGGAATGAGATTGACATTAAAAGAAATCAAGCACTACCTAAAACTGGAGATGTTAATTTGATAGAAGAGACAGAAAACCTATTTGTGTTTAGTAGATCTCAAAAATTTTATTTCATAAAGCAATTGATAGAAAGAGAAGAAGCTGAATAGGTAGAATTAGGGACTCGTCCATCAGATGTTGAATTTAACCCACCAAGAATAATAGATGGGAAGGAATTTTATCCTCCTAAATATAGAAGATGGGCATATTCTCAAGAAAATTTAGATGAGATGTATTCTAAAGGAAGATTAAAAATAGAAAATGGAAAGATCAAAATTCTTTTGGATAAAAGAAAATTAGGAAGCAACTGGACAGATATTCCAGGATATTCAACTGTTCCCATTTGGGGATTAAAAACCGAAAACTCCGAAATTCTCTTAAAGCGTGTTATAGAATCCACCTCCAACGAAGGCGATTTAGTTATGGACTTTTTCCTCGGTAGTGGCACAACAACGGCAGTAGCACACAAACTTAGAAGAAAATGGATTGGAATTGAAATGGGAGAACACTTTTGGACAGTGGTTTTGCCAAGAATGAAGAAGGTTTTGGCTTACGATAAATCTGGAATTTCAAAAGAAAAAGATGTTAAAGAAAAATACAACGAAAAAACAGCAGGTGGCTTTTTCAAATACCAAATCCTTGAACAATACGAAGACACCTTAGATAACATTGAACTAAAGGAAAATCAAAGAGCAATGGATCTTTTCAAAGATGATTATCTTCTGAAATACTTCCTTGATTTTGAGACAAGAGAAAGCCCATATCTTTTAAAAATTGACGGTCTCAAAAATCCTTTTGCTTACAAACTTAAAGTCAATCTTTCAGAAGTAGGAGAACCACAGGAAGTAGTGGTTGATATTCCTGAAACTTTTAATTATCTATTAGGTTTAAAAGTCAAAAAAACAAAAACAAGAAAAGACAATAACAAAAAATATCTCTTTATACTTGGTGAAAAAGAAGGTAAAAACATTGCTATTGTCTGGAGAGAATACGATGAAGGATGGAGAGATGAAGATTTTAAGAGAGACAAGGAATTTATCATTGAAGAGCTTAAACCTTGGTCTCCACACATTGTTTATATAAATGGACAAAGCATTTTGACTACAAAACTTGGAGAGCATACAGTAGAAATTCGCTATGTTGAACCAGAGTTTAAAAAATTGATGGAGGGATAAGCTATGCAGGAAATAGCAGTTCACATAATTAAAGATAAGATTGAAAAAAAGCATAAAAGTTTTAAAGATAGCGCTTTTTGGTTCAAGGGTAAGGTGGGATTACAAAGAAGACAGTGACTGGGATTTTTTGGTTGTAATTGATAAAAAATTAAGTTTTCAAGAAAAATGGGATATCATTGATGAGATTAAAATAGAATTTGCAAGATTGAAGATACCTAATGACATTTTTTTTGAGATCGGAAGAAGAAATAATGGAAGCAAAGGATGATGTCGGAACGATTGTTTATTATGCTCTTAAAGAAGGTATAGAAATATGAAAAGCAAAAAAACAGTTAAAAATTGGATTTTCCTTGCTGAAGATATGAGGTAGAAGTAAGATATCCAGATGAACTTTATATTCCATCTTTAGAAGAGGCAAAAGAAGCTATTGAAATTGCAGAAAAAGTTAAAGAATTTATTATTGCTAAGCTTAAAAATAGAAATTTTGAATTATGAAGATGAAAAGTATGCTTGCTGTTGATATAAATCATAAAAAGAATTGTAAATATAAATTTGTCAAAATAAAATAAAGCCACCCCCTTTCCTCTTTTCTTTTTTTGATATAAAATAAAAATTGTCAAATCAAAGGAAANGGGGTGAATACTATGGTAAGCAATACAGATATCTTTACTTATCTTATCTTCTTATAAAAAATATTATTGAAGTAGAATGGAAATTATTTAAATTTAAGAGTTTATACTTATCGTTGAGAAGGTTAGAGAAAGAAGAATTTAAGGAATTATTTTTTAAATTTTTAGAAGATAGGAATGAAAGGAGGATTAAAATTTCTTGACACAGCAGTTAAACTGTTCTTTATTTCCTATTTCAAGAACTCTTGCAATAACAAAAGGTGAATCAAGTTTTTTTAGCACTGAATTCCATTTATAATCCCAGAAAAGTTCTTTAAGAATTTTAAGATTTTTGCTCCTGTTTTTCATCAGATAATCCACAATCTTTTAAAAATTCATTCCAATCAAAGGTCACTTTTTGTTTCTCTTCATCTTTTAATTCACACTTTATTTTTNCGGTCTCCATAATGAAAACTTTTTTATTTTCACATAACCAGCTACTTTTTAAACAATCAGAAATCCCTTTTACTTTATAAGATTTTGTTTCTTTAATTTCTTCTATATCAATATGTGGATGAAATATAGGAGATGGGACTTTAACAGGAGCAGCAATTATAAATAAAGGAACTATTGTATTTGCTTCACCAGATGATTGAGCATAAGGACCATCTTTTATTACAGTTAAGATATCGCAAATTCTTTTTTTCTTCTTATCTTCTGAAACTTCAAAGACAACTTTGAATTTATTACCAACCTTTTCAATTTTAATTGAACCTTTTACTCCATCTCTGTTTACTTCATATTCTTCATCCTTTTTCTTTTCCTTATCATATTTAATTTCTTCATCTTTTTTCTTTTCCTCTTCTTTATTTTCCTTAACAACATTTTCAATAATTTTCTGTAAACCGACTTCAATTCTTAATTCTTTTTTATTTTCATCGTATTCAGGATCTTTTGAAGCAATAAAAACAAAAAGATTATCTTCTTCTTCATATTCTTTAACTTCAATATTAGGTTTTTGTTTCTTCCGTTTTTCCCCTTTTTTACTTTCTTGAGCTTCCTTTTGCGGCTCTTCTTCTTTCATTTCTTTATTTTCCTGAGCTTCCTTTTGTAGCTCTTCTTCTTTAAGAAATTCACTTTTAAATTTCAAAAAAGTTTTCCCTTCCTTTTTCTTTTCTGAAAATTCCATTAAATCTTTTGAAACCTTCAAAATTTTTCCTTCTTCGTAAATTTCTTTATCTTCTATTTTATAAACTATATTCCCTTCTTCATCTTTTTCCTTTTCTACACCTTTAAGAATCGCATACTTTGGAGTTTGTATTGTTAAAGTCAATTTTTTGTTAGATGAGTCATAATTATAGCTTTCTACAATCCATTCATCCCTTCCTAATCTTTCAGCATCAATTGTAAAACTTAATTTATAAAAAGATAAATGTTCTTCTTTGTTAAAGGGATTTGGGGTTGCAACAATTCCTTGATTTATTGCTCTTTTTACCAAATCATGATTGCAATAAAAAGCCATATCTCCATTCCATTCGGTTAAAGAAATTGCCTTCGTTATTCCAACGGGTGCTTTCCTTGCTATTCCCATCTGCCCTCCAATTGTATACATATAACCAAAGGCATCAAGTTCAGGAGAAGTTAGAATATCATCTTGTGTAATATCAAACTGAACAACTTCTCCTTGTCCGGTAACTTTTGCTTCCCTCCATCCAAATGCTTTTTTTAATGTAGAAAACAGATAGTGTCTTATTGCTGTTTTTCCAATAAAGCTTCTTGTTTTACCTCCAATTTGAAGTTTTTTAATAGAGAGGATGTTTCCACCAACTTTTTCGTCTCTATTTAATGCTGAACCCTCAAAAATTATTGTTATTGTTATGTTTTTTATTTCATTATTATTTTTTTTATTTTCCATCATTATTCACCTCCTTTTGTTTCTTCTTTTTTCCCTAAAATTGGTGCAAGGAAAGAAAAAATTAATGTTTTGAAATATTCATCATTTTCTGGTTTAAATGCCTCAACAAGTTTATTAGGAAATTTTTCTTCATTTGCCTTATAACATCTTAAAAGCATATAAAAAACATTGTCTTTATTTCCAAGGCGAACCTGTTCAAGAAGACGGAAAGCGATATNGTTGATGGATTTAGAAACACCATCAGGAGCTCCGTGTCCTAAATTTTTTAACTCTTTTATCAATTCATCAATATNTATTTTTTCTTTTTCTTTCATATTTTCACCTCCCTATTTTTTCTGATAATTTTTANATAAAGTTCTGGTAAAATTTTTGAAACTTTTNNAAGATAATTTAGCTCATCATAGCTTGTAAAATATTTTGTTATCGGATCGTTTTTAGAAATCTCTTCATTATTTTTTAATTTTAAAATTGTTTTCAAAACAAAATAATTTGCCTTTTCTAATTCTGAAAATTTTCCTCTTAAAATTAAATCAAAAATTTTTTCTTCACCAATTCTTTCAATTAAATTTGCAATTTCGTAATCAAGTAAGATTTTCGTTATATCTTGTGGAAGGTCAAAGTAGTCAATAATATTTTCAATCTTATTATTATCAACTTTTACTCTTCTTTTAACTATCACCTCAATATTCATCATTGTCCAGGCACCAAGAATTGTTCTTCTTTTTATTGCCCATTGTAAAAGTGAAGAACCAAGAATTTTCCTTATTTGATATTCTTTTGATTTTTGTAATATTTCTTCAGCAAAATTGTTAAGGTCATAAATCAATTTAAAATTAGGAGCATTTATAAAAATTTCTCCTTCAGAAGTCTGAATAAATGCTATTCTATGATGAACAAATAAATAAACACAAAAAGGACATATTAAAACAGAATTTTTATTATTCCAGAAAGAATTAGGAAATTTTCCTGTAGATGCTCCTAATTCATCTGTATGTGGATCTGCAAAAATAATTAATCTTTTTTCTAAAGATTTTTCCTTTCTCAAAGATTCAGAGGGGATATTTCTTTTTTNACAAAAAGCACAAACTAAATCTTCCTTATTATCAGATTCTATAGATTCTTTAACTAATTTAAACAACTGAAATTCTTCCCATTCCTTTTTTTGAACTAAATTTTGATATGGTGTATTAGAACCAAAAAACCATTTTCCACCAGCCCTTATATATCTGTAACCCTCTTCTTGAGAAAAGCAAAATTTCTCTTTTACATATTCTTCATATTTTTCCCTGTTGGTTTTTCCTTTCTTATCTCTTTGATTTAACCACTTATCTAAATTTTCATCTTTAAGAATATATTTTATTAAACATTCGCCTACATAAGGAATAGGATTTCTATTTTCTGAAACAAACCATTTTTTGGGAATTTTTATATACCCATTTTCAAATTCAATTTCTTTAATATTTTCTTTATCCAAAACTCTAATTAATCCCACAACACCCGCATTATAAAGCCAATTTGAGGGATAAAGTGTAATTTTTTCTTCCATTTTGCCTCCTTATAATTCTTTAACTATTTCTAAAAGGCCGAAGCCTTGACCTGTTCTTATACCTAATCCATAATCATAAACAAATTGTAAAATTTCAGGTGAACCTTCAAGCTCAAAAATACCTTTAAATCCACGCAAATAACCTTTATAATGCTTAACAACCATTTCTTTTATATTTATTGGGTTTAATTTTATAAAGTGACTATCTTTTCTCTCTGTTAAAAATCTGTATCTATCATTTACTCTATCACAAAGAAGCTTGTTGAATTTTTCAAGGTCATCTGTTGGAATTATATAAAAATTCTTGAAGTCATTTTTTGAAGCTTCTTTATTACTTAAAACACAAATACCAACAGTTTTAAAAATCACATTACCACTTTTAATTTTTCTATAAGGAAGCAAATCTATATTTTTTATCTCTATATTTTTATTCCAAATTTTAAAGTTTTCTTCCTTCAATTTTAATGCTCCATTGTAAAAATTCGTGATGATTAAAGGATCACCACTTGAAAATAAAAATGATAAACCCCCTCCGGCATAAATTTTTTCCTCATCAGCTTTAAAATCTTTCCCAAAATATACTGAAAATACATAAGGTTTATATTTTTTCTCACCAAAAATTTCTTCCAATAAATTCACTCTTTGAAAAACTGATTTTACAAAGGAAACAAAAAACGAATGATAATCCTTTCTTAAACTAACCTCTTCACCCTCAAATAGAACTCTTATCCTCATTTTTATCAAAAAATCTTTCTTTTCAAGTCTTATCTTGATTAAAAAATTAATTAATCAGTATCAGTATTTAATTTTCTAAAAATTTAATTAATTAATTATCTTTAAATAAACATTGGTCAATTTACCATTGTTTCTTTAATTTTAATTTATACCTTTTATCTATCATTTTAAATAAATATAAATAAAATAAAAAAATTCAATAATCTTCTTCATTCTTTTTTAATAATAGAACAATCTTGAGGATTCATCAAATAAAGTTTTCATCAATAAAAAAAGAATTAAATGGTTTATCTTCCATTGTATATAATAGGAAAGTCTGCAAAACCTAAAAGGAGAACAAAGGGAACTATAAATGTTTTCCCATATGAAAGTGTCGCTACCTGCCAGGCCAAGTTGACTTGAAAACCTCAATCATAGGCATCTTTTTCGGTGATGGCGGATTTGGATTGATAATAATAGGGAAATTTCCCAAAAGCTCAAAATGCAGAAATTTAGAAATACTCAAAACAAAAGTACAAAATGAACGAGAAATTGTTAAAAATTAAAATATAAAAAAATAAAAAAATGAGGGGGGAGGTGGAAAGTGATTAAATCACAAACAGAAAGGAAAAGTATAAGTAAAATAAGGATAAGTTGTCTTGGTCCAGTAGATAATCCTGAAAAATATGTGCCACATGACTGGTGGAGGAAAATCTTCAATTCAATATATCTCAAAACTGATGGTGATGTCGTAGATGATATAGAAATCACAAAAATGGAAATAGATATGTTTCAAGAAATACTACAACTCAAAGGAGATGAGAAAATATTGGATCTGTGTTGCGGACACGGGAGACATTCACTTGAACTTGCAAGAAGAGGTTTCAAGTATGTCGAAGGTCTCGACAGATCTCACTATCTTATTCAAAAAGCCAAAAATCAAGCGAAAAAAGAAAACTTACAGGTTAAGTTCAGAGAAGGAGANGCCAGAAANCTCCCATACCCACCAGACACCTTTGATGTAGTTATGATACTCGGGAACAGCTTCGGGTATTTTGAAACTGTAGAAGATGATATAAGAGTTCTCAAAGAAGTCTTTCGTGTGCTAAAACCATGGGGAAAAGTTCTCATAGATGTTGCAGATGGAGAGTATCTCAAAGCAAACTTTAAAAAGCAGACTTGGGAATGGATAGATAAAAAACATTTCGTCTGTAGAGAAAGAACACTGTCATCTGATGGGACAAGACTTATAAGTAGGGAAATAGTCACACATACAGAAAAGGGAGTGATAGCAGACCATTTTTATGCTGAAAGGCTATACACAAAAAAGGATCTTGAAGAACTCATGCAAAAATCAGGGTTTTCAGATGTGAGAATAATAACTGAACTGCAAACATTATCAAAGAGAAATCAGGACNTGGGGATGATGGAGAGAAGGATAATAGTTACTGCGGTCGCAAAAAAAGATTGGGCTCCACTACGAATAAAAGCAAAAGATAGAACAAAAAATATAGTCGTCATTCTGGGAGATCACAGAAAGCCAGATAAACTCAAACCTAACGGTATATTTGATGAAGATGACTTTTACACCATAGATAAAATGAAATCTGCCCTGAAAGAAATAGGGGGATACAACATAATCTACCTTTCAAATCATGACACTCTCGTCCAGGACCTTATGAAACTCAAAGGGAAAATAGATTATGTTCTTAATTTGTGTGATGAGGGTTTTGGAAATGATCCGCAAAAGGAGCTACATATACCTGCTCTTTTAGAAATGCTGGGGATACCATACTCCGGAGCAGGTCCGAGATGTCTTGCATACTGCTACGATAAATCTCTTGTAAGGGGCATAGCAAAAGAGATGGGAATTCCTGTNCCAAAAGCTGTNTTTATAAAACCAGAAGACACTACTTTTGAGATACCTTTTCCTTTCCCTGTAATAGTGAAACCGAACTTTGGAGATTCAAGTTTCGGTATAACACAAAAAAGTGTAGCATTCAATCCAGAACAACTCGTCAACGCAATCTCAGAGATAAGAGAAAAATTTGGATACGACAAACCCATCCTTATCGAGGAGTTCCTTCAAGGGAAAGATTTGACAGTTGGTATAGTTGGTAATCCTCCAGAAAATTATAAGGTTCTTCCTATAATTGAGGAAGATTATTCATCTTTACCTGATGGCCTTCCGAGAATATGTGGATACGAGGCAAAGTGGCTACCGGACTCCCCTTATTGGCAAATAAAGTCCGTAAAAGCGGATATACCAGAGAGCGTTGAAAAATTCATAATTGAGTGCTGTATAAAGCTTTTTGAAAGGCTTGAATGCAGAGACTATGCAAGGTTTGATTGGAGATTAGATTCAGAAGGAAATCCAAAGCTCCTTGAGGTCAATCCAAACCCAGGATGGTGCTGGGATGGACATCTTGCAAAAATGTTCTATCTATCTTCATTAACTTATAAAGACATGCTCAAAGCCATATTAGAAGCGACAGAAACAAGATTGAAAATCAGAGAAGAAGTCAAATCTATATTTTGATTTTTTCCTGATTACAGATTTCACATCGTTCCTACATCAAGCAATATCTATCAGTCATGAGGAAATAAAGTAAGTTTCAATATAAGTTTTTATTATATGCTCATCCATCACAGATTAGATATATAAAATCAGAAATCGAAAAAATATATCAGAATTGAAAAAAATTGAGGAAAGAAAATACTAAAAGAATGTGAGTATATATAAAATCAGATAGTAAATTAGTACCTAATAAATAAATTAAAAAAAATAAAAAAGATGAAAAAGTAGTAAGTGCAAGGAGGGAAAAATTATAATGCAATTTGAAGACATAATATATGAGAAAAAGGAAGGGATAGCAGAAATAATAATAAATCGCCCAAAAGTTTTGAACGCTTTCAGGTCGAAAACCATTGATGAATTGCACACAGCTTTAAAGGAAGCCGGTGAAGATAGAAAAATAGGGGTTATTGTTCTAAAAGGAGCGGGAGGGAAAGCATTTTGTGTCGGAGGAGATATAGAAGAGATGAAAAACTTTGACTACTGGACAGGGAAAAAATTTCTTCAAAAATTTTTAGATTTCCTGCTTCTGATAAGAATGACACCAAAACCAGTAATATGTGCTGTTGATGGATACTGTCTTGGGGGCGGAAACGAAATAAACATAATGTGCGACCTGACAATAGCAACAGAAAACTCTGTATTCGGGCAAGTCGGACCGAAAGTGGGAAGCGTACCAGTATTAGGTGGAACTCAAATCCTTCCGAGAATTTTAGGAGAAAAGAAAGCAAGAGAACTGGTATTTTTATGTTTTCAGTATTCAGCGAAAGAAGCTTTTGAGATGGGACTTATAAACAAAGTTGTTCGGAAAGAAGATTTTGAAAAAGAAGTAAAAGCGTGGTGTGAAAGAATTCTCGAACTGAGCCCACAAGCTCTAAAAGTAGCTAAACTTTCATTCAACTTTGAAGGTGATAAACTCTTCCCATCATA
Organism: Candidatus Calescibacterium nevadense OTU 1; assembly: GCA_000494225.1. Lineage (GTDB taxonomy): Bacteria > Calescibacteriota > Calescibacteriia > Calescibacteriales > Calescibacteriaceae > Calescibacterium > Calescibacterium nevadense. The sequence continues at coordinate 14,132 of AWOA01000023.1, read as the reverse complement.
CACCCACGCAATAGAAATACTTTCTCAATTATATGAGACGGAAGAATTCAAAGAAGGTATGACAGCATTTTTAGAAAAAAGAAAACCAGATTTCTCAAAATTTAGAAAATAAAAAGATAAACCAAANAATGAAAGAGAAAGAGAAAAAAACAGAGAGAAAGTGAATTTAAAAAATAGTCAAAAAGTAAATAGTAGGGGAAAAGTAAATAGTAGGGGATTTAGTTAGATTAGAGGTATGCTGAAAATAGATCTATCAGGAAAAGTAGCGATAGTTACGGGTGGAGCAAGCGGAATAGGTAAAGCAATATCAAAAACACTTGCAGAATGCGGAGCAAAAGTATGTATAGCTGATATAAAAGAAGCTGAAAAAACCTTGCCGGAAATAGGAGAAAGTTCAATAGTAATAATAAGAACAGATGTCTCAAATCCGGAAAGTGTAAAAGAGATGGTTGAAAGAGTAATTTCACATTTTGGGAAAGTTGATATTCTTATCAACGCCGCAGGATGGGACGAAATAAAATTCTTTCTAGAAACAGATCCAGCATTCTGGGAAAAAGTCATTTCAATAAACTACAAGGGAGTTTTGAACACTACATTTTTTACTCTTCCACACATGGTAAAGAGAAAATATGGNGTTATAGTAAATATTTCATCAGATGCTGGCAGAGTTGGGAGCAGTGGAGAGGCTGTATATTCTGGATGTAAGGCNGGAGTTATAGCGTTCTCNAAATCAATAGCAAGAGAACATGCAAAAGATAACATAAGAGTGAATGTTGTATGCCCAGGTCCAACCGAAACCCCACTTCTTGATTCCATTCAGAAAAGCGAAACNGGNAAAAAGATAATCTCATCTATGGAAAAATATATTCCTTTGAGAAGATTTGGGAAACCAGAAGATATAGCTCCAATTGTTGCATTTCTCTCATCAGATATGGCTTCTTATATAACAGGGCAAGTCATAAGTGTATCAGGGGGGCTTACGATGGTATAATAAATATGCGATGTTCCTCGTAGCTCCTTACCTTCCCATCTTGCAACAAAATTTTTCAAAATGATTATATTCTTTTTAAATTTCTAAAAACGAAAAATAAAAATCGGATTAGGAAAATATAAGGATCTCTTTGGGGATGAGATTTTGACTTGTATTGTCAGCTTGGTAAGCGGTATTTTGTAAGTAAGCCACATCAAGTTCTTTGGATACTCCTATGCACTTCAAGGATAAAAAGTTTTAAGTGCTGTGTCAAGAAAATCTGTTTCAAATTTTGTCAATTTAAAATCAAACCACATCTTTCCCTTTACAATATCTTTGTCGTCTATTAAGGAAATTGTCAAATCTTAAAGCATTTTATTAAAATTTATTGACACAGCAGTTAAATTTATATGTGTAAAGTAAAGTAAAAGTAGGAGGACTTGAAAATTATGTTTGTAAAGGATAGAAAAGAGTATAAGTTTGAGAGAAAAAAATATTTGTCCTATTCTTATCTTTTTTTTCTTCTTGCGATAGCTCACATCTTTTTATCTTCAAAATTAGTATTAGCAGCAAAGGTTCTAATATTGAAACAAGACGATGATATGCTATACAACAAAGTAGCAGATAGTGTAAAATCTTACATTGAAAGCATAGAAGATATGGGTAAGTTAGAAATCGTTATAGAAAATTCTCAGAGCAATGTTGAGGTAGCAAAAGAAAAGATAGAAAATATGAGGATAAAATCGAAGGGCTTCGCTCTCGTTGCATTGGGAATAATACCAACGTATGCTGCATTTGAATCAGTAGGTTGGAAAAAACAAAACCCTGTAATATTCTCTCTTGTGTTCTCACCAGAAAGGTTAGGAAATTTACCTGATAATTTCGCTTATTTTAGTATGATGCCAGATCCAAAATACATTCTTTCAGAATTCAAAAAAAGATTCGGTTCAGAGGAAATAGTTGTTCCTTTTTCACGAGATAACATAGGAGCAGTCCTCAGCATAAAGAGAGCCGCAAAGGATTTAGATATAAAAATAAAAGATGTACTCTTATCAAATGAGAGTGAGGTAAGAAGAACAATAGGTTCGGGGAAACCTTTCTGGCTTATTCCAGATTCGACCGTTGTAAATTCGGATACACTTAGTGATATATATCAGGCAGCGCAAAAGGTTCCAGCAATCGCTTTTTCAGAAGTGTTCGCAAAATTAGGCATTGAACTCTCATATCAAATAGATTTCGAAGAACTCGGTAAGGAAATCGGGAAAGTTATAATTGAAATATTAAAAGGTAAAATAGATACCAGACACAAAAAAGTATTCTCGGTAAGGAAATCGGGAAAGTTATAATTGAAATATTAAAAGGTAAAATAGATACCAGACACAAAAAAGTATTCTATCCCCCCCGTAAGGCTCATTGAGAAAAAAACAAAAGCGGAAGAATAGAAAAGAGCCGACTTATTTAATTTCCTTATTGATAATTTTTGTCCCTTGTGAGCTTCCCGGTTCTGGTAGCTTTACGTGGAATAACTGCGTTTAGCTGTTTGTAATCTTTTTTCTATCTTTTGATCAATTCAGCAAATTACGGCACAGTCTGTCCAGTGTATCGAAGGAAATGATTTGGTCTTTTAGCTAAGTTCCCATAATTCAAATTTTTCCCATATATATATTATCCAAAGTTTTTAGAAAATTTTTCTTATGTTACCCTCTTATTTTCAAAATTTTCAATTAATAAATTTTTTTTATTTTTTTATTTTTTTATTATTAATATATTTTTATATAACTAATAACGGGGGTAGATATAAAATGACGGGGTCAGATAAAAAAGAAATAACAAAGTTGAGGTCAAAGGTAAAAACGTCAAGGTGTATAACTTTTTCGTTATTGTTGTCCTGTATTTCCTTTCTTTGGTTTAGTATCTTGGAGGCACAGGAAATATATATCATATCCAACGCCTCACTTCAAATATCATTTGATGATGTAAAGAATGCGTACCTTGGGAAGCTATCACAATTAGGAGGCGAAAAACTAATGCTCCTTGAGCCTCCGATAGAAAGCCCGGCAAAGCAGAAGTTCTTACGTGAGGTTTTAGGAATGGATATACAGTCTTATAGAAAGATATGGTTAACAAAGCTGATGGCAGGAGAAAATCCTCCTCAGGTAAAAAGTGAAGATGAAATAATAAAAGAGGTCTCAGAGAAAAAGTCAGCAATAGGTTATGTTACCAAAAAAGTAGAAGATAAAAGCGTAAGAATTATTACGGTCCTAAAGTAAGTAATTAATCACAGAATTCCTATCAAGAAAAACAAATAATGTTGATTGCTCAAAATGTGTTAAAATTTCGGAGAGTGGAAAAATAGAGGGTGATGCATAAAATTTCTTCTCAAGGTCCACTATACCATCTAGAATTGAATGAGACTTTGGTTCAAGCATTTGGAGCTTGACAAGTTTATGCTCGAAGAAGGGAAATAGTATATAGCTTGTTTAAATTCCTCATTGGCAGATTAAAACAATCCATACGGTTGTGAAGGCTCTAATTACAATTCCGTTTAAATTCCTCATTGGCAGATTAAAACTTTACACAGACAAATTTAGAAGCTATAACGGACTTGTGATGTATAGACACGAAAGACAAGACAAGAGTATAAGGTTTGCGAATGGGAAGGTTTATATAAATAAAGGATTTTGGAGTTATGCAAAAGAGAGACTTATTAAGTTGAGGGATAAGGATAGAGAATTTTGTGTATTACTTGAAAGAACTTGAATTAAGGTATAATAATAGAAAGTATAATAATAGAGAGAACTTAGATGAAATGGTGTATTTATGTTTAGGTATGGAATAAAATGAGGAATCGCCTTAAAAAAAACAACAATAAAAAAATAAAAAATAAATAAATATAAAAAAAAATAAATAATAGAATGCTCAGATTTCAGAAAAAGAAAAGAAAAATAAAAGTATTTTTTTTAAATTAATCTATAATGGTAACACCAAAAAAAAAGGATAAAAATCTCACATATTTTATTCTTGCGTTCTTTCACAATTTTTTTCCCTCTTATTTCTTATTATTATTAGTTTTCTTTTTCTTCTGTTTGCCAAAAAGATTAGCGATAGGTCAAAGTGAAATAGAAATGCTCACATTTGAAGAAGAATTTATTTCTGGGGCGATAAAAGCGAAGCAAAAACCAGAGGAATCCCCCTCCTCATTCTTTATACTATCTGGCGATGATTTCAGAAAACTGAACTTTGTTTCCTTAGGCGATGCACTATCTTACACCCCAGGAATGTGGGGTATATATAATTGGTCTATATATAACTTCGGATTAAGAGGTATTCATGGGGGACCGAAAGCAGGTTCGAGAATACTAAAATTTATGCTCGATAGCGAAGATTATATAGTTTTTAGGCCATCAGGAGAAGTACTCATCGGACCGGAATTCATTCCCCCCTCTTTTATAAAATCGGTAGAGGTTGTAAAAGGACCAGCATCAGCACTGTATGGTGCAAATGCCTTTATGGGAGTCGTAAATATAACAACAAAAGAACCAGACGAAATGCCTCCCCTTTCAGTAAAAGTATCACCAGTAGGATTATTCAAAAATAGAAATTTTCAAGGATTATTTGATATTGCAACAGGGCATGTCTTTCAGATAGGAGAAGCAGAAATTCCATTTGGTATAGGAATATATTTGTTCAATCAAAAAAGAGATGGGATGAAGCTGTCAGATGACTCCATTGGATTTTCCCCAGATATAATCGAAGGAATTAAAGAAAGAGAGGAGCTCGCAAATAGACTTAAAGATAGAGAAAATAAAAATGATACTCTCTCTACACTCAGCATATTCTCAAAAACTGGCATAAGATATAGTGCATTCAATCTCGAGATAAAAGGAATATTTCAGGCACTATCGGCTTCTTCCCAGTTTTCAGAAAATGAAAATAGTCTCCTTGTACCACAAAATAGAAACAGCATTTACAATTTAGGCGGTTCAGCAAAACTGTGGCAAGATATAAAAATATCAGGAGAATTAATGCAAGGATGGACAATTACCCCATCTTTATATTTAGGTTTTTTCCTCTCTAACCCATTCAAGGAAAAGTTCATCTTCTTTGAACCAGATAGAAAGGCTATATTGTATGCCGAAGGAACAGAGGTGTACGTGAGAGATTTCGGCTCAAGCTCAATTGATATTAGATTCGAAACGTCCGCAAAAAAGGGTAAAAACTTACTACTTGTCGGAGCTGACTTAATGAATGATACCCAAAAAATAGAAAAAACATTTAAGATCACAGAAGGAAAGATAAGTCCAGAACCAGAAGCCCAACCCCCAGAACCTGTAAAAACTTTTAGAAATATAGGAATATATGGTCAAGTCTTTGCTTTTCCTATCGAAAAATTATCTCAAGTAGGAGAGCTCTCAATTTTAGGATTAGGAGGACTTTTAGGAGCAAGATATGACGACCATAACATATATGAAGATGTATTCAATACAAGGGTTGGACTTGTCATCTTACCTGTGAAAAAACCCGGAGTCTCAACATATATTAAAGGTATATTTGGCTCATCATTTCGTCCTCCATCCCCAGAGCAACTGTTCGCAATTGGAGTTAGACCGGGGGACCTACAAGGTGATAAAGAAATTAAGCCGGAAAAAGCAAGAATAACGGAAGGTATAATAGGAGGAGCATTTGAAATACCAATAGGAACTCAAAGCGTGGAGATTAAACCAGAAGTATCTATTTATAACATACAAGTAAGAGATGCTATAAAGTTTGATAAAAAAGGTAATTTCATTAGAGCAACAAACAAACCATTACAGACAAGTCAAGGAGCAGACATTTATATGGGAATAAAATTTTGGAAGATCAGAACAAATTTCTCATATTCCCTTGTTCAAGTAGAAACAACAGAGGAGTTCTTAGGTGAAATGAAGGAAATAAAAGATAAATTTTTCCCGGAGAGTATGTTTTTCTCATCCGCAATCTTTTCTTATGAATTCGGGAATTATTACGAGCTTGACCTTGGTATATTCAGCAGATATATAAGCAAAAGAAATATCTCAATTTTAACAGCAAAATGGCTAGGACTAACATATATCCCTGACAGACCTCTACCACCATACTTTACATCTGGTCTTTCCCTCTCCTTTGGAACAAAAAGGATAGGATACATAACAAAAATTTATATCAGAGCAGAAAATATTTTAGGAAAACAATACTGGGAACCAGGATTTACAGGATTTGATACCCCAGGTAATCCCACCTGGTTCTTTATAGGTCTTGAAAGCATTTTATAAAAATAAATAAAAATATAAATAAATATAAAATAAATGCATATTATAAGAGAAATAAATAGAAATGGAAATGTAAAACTAAAAAACAAAAAAATGCAAAAAGTGACAAAATAATAAAAAAATAATAAATAAAAAAAATAAAAAATAATTTATTTAAATTAAAATTTATTATTATTTTTTCGTTCAAAAAAAAGGAAAAGGGGGGTGATAGTAGCCATGACAGGGAAAATAAAAAAAGTAGAAAGAATAAATATTAAAAAATTGGTGGGAATTCTGGTTATAACATTACTCACAATATCAATATCCTGCGGAACCACAGAGAAAGAAACAGTAGAGGAAACAATAAAGATAGGTGCTATAGTACCTTTAACGGGTGACCTTTCATCGTTCGGTGAAACCATGGCAAAAGCCATAAGATTGGCGGAAAAGGAAATAAATGAAGGTGGCGGAGTATTAGGTAAGAAGATTTCAGTAGAGATGTGCGATGACCGTACGACCCCAGAAGGTGCAAAAAAATGTTTTGACGATCTTACAGCAAAAAATATAAAGTTTATAATAGGTCCCGCAACAAGTTCAGCAATAATAAAAGGTATATGCGGAGGTAATCCTCCAAGCTGCGACTATATCAAACAGAAAAGAGCTTTGATTATCTCTCCCTCTGCCACAAGTCCCCTGATATCTACATTAGATGATGATGGTCTTATTTGGAGAAATGCACCTTCAGACGCTTTTCAAGGAAAGATTCTGGCAGAACTAATGCGAGGAAAAATAAAACCAGAAATAATATCAAATAATATTTCAGTAATATATAGAAATGATGCATGGGGGAAAAGTTTAGCGGATGTTTTCAAGGCAGAATTTGAAAGACTTGGTGGTAATATTCTGAGCTATGTAAGCTACTCAGAAGAAAAGGATTCTGGATTTTCCGGAGAAATAGCCAAAGCGTATGAGAATGGGGAGCCGGAAAGTTTGGTCCTTGTAACGTTTGCAACAGACGGTTTAAACCTCCTGAAGGATCTAAAAAGTTATATAGCAAGTCAAGGAAAACCGAAACCCAAGTTATTCGGTACAGATGGTAACAAGGATACATCAATAACGGGTGACCCAACAGTTGCCGATCTAATAAAAGAAAACTTTACCGGCACTGCTCCCTCTGCTCCCCTTGATGACCCAATATACAAAGCCTTTTCAGATAAATATAGACAGTCATATGGCGCATCTCCCGAAATATATAATGAAAATGTTTATGACTGTGTTTACATCATAGCAATAGGGATCCAGGCAGCAGGTGAATATGACCCAGATAAAGTCAAAAATAAAATCATAAGTATAACAAGCGGAGGAGAAAAGGTAAGTCCTGTTTCAGCGGGAGGAAAATGGAAAGAAATAATAGATAAGATATCGCAGGGGGCAGATATAGATTATGACGGAGCGTCTGGAGGGAACGAGTTCGAGGAAAATGGAGATACAAAAAGTGGAGTATATATCATATGGAAAGTTATCGGAAACGAAGGAAAAGAGGAGGACTTCGGAAAAATAGAAACAGTGAAAAAATAAAATACTGAAAAAAATAAAATACTGAAAATAAAAATTTCCAACAGAAAATAAATAGCAAGATCTTGCGGATAAAAGGTAATGGCTCACATAGAATTGACAAATTCTCTCACAAAGATTTAAAATTTTACTATGACAATAAGAACTAAAATATTTTTAGCCTTTATTACGGTGATTATATTCAATTCAGCAGCTGTTTCTTTCATTTTCTTTAATTTGGAGAGACAAAGAAGAATAGCTAAGGGACTCCCTAATTTTTTCTCAGTTGAAGAAATGAACACAAAACTCATTTCAAAACTTTTTGAAGCGATAACAACAATGGATGAAAATAAGCTTAGGGAGGCAAGAAGTATAGCATCAGATATAAGAGAAAATCTGAACAACATTGGTAAAGCGGGTTTTTCTGCAGAAACCCAACAGCTTATAACATCCATAGAAAGCTATATAGAGCTATTTGAAAAGGCAATAAGAGGAGATGAGGGGGCTTTTTCTATACTTCCAGAAAAAAAGTCTGAGCTTGACAAAAATTGGAATTTTCTCAGAAACGCGGTTTCAAAAAAAATAGAAAGCACAACAAATAGAATCTTTGCTATATCTTTACTTACACTACCTTTGATCGTAATCATAGGAGTAATAACGTCTACACTTATTTCAAGAAATATAACCTTTAATTTACAGCAGGTTACAAGGGTTTTATCTGAGATAGCGAGAGGAGGAACAAATCTTAAATTCAGAATAAAAACCCAAAGTAAAGACGAAATAGGAACTCTCGCAATGAACTTTAATTTATTTATTGAGTCCCTAACAAAAATGATTTTAGGAATTTTTGAAGATTCTGAAAAAATAAAAGCATTATCTTCGAAAGCTGAAGAAACGTACTCTCATATTCTTGAGAATACAAGGAAGGCAGGTAGATATATTGCAGAGATACAAAGTTCAAGTGAGGTTACATTCGAGCAAGCAGAAAGCATATCAAAAAAAGCAGCAGGAATTCTGATATCTTCAAATATGTCGTTAGATAAGTCTAAAGCAGAAATAAATACTATATCTGAAAACATAGAGATGTTCAGGAAAATAGGAGATCTATTTTCAAATTTAATAAGGGAAGCGGAGCAACTCAAAGCGAGAGAAAAAGAGATATCTCAATACGTGAATGCGATTAATGATATGGCAGGAAATATTCATATTCTTGCATTAAATGCATCAATAGAAGCAGGAAGAGCAGGAGAAAAAGCAAAAGGTTTTACAATAGTTGCTGATGAAGTGAGGAAACTCGCAAACCTTACAAAAGATATCGCCCAAAAAATAGAAAAAACTGTATCATCCCTAATTCAAATAATATCTTCTCTCACCCAAACCATAAGACAAGTAGGTGAGCAAATAAATATTACCATGGAGAAAAGCCAAAGAAGCATTATCGCTCTGAGGGAAATTGAGGAGATATCGAAAAGATCTGTTGACATGATAAGCGAAATTTCAAGCTCAATAGACCAAGTAAGAGTAACCATGAGAGAATCTCTAAACAGAATCACAGAAATAAACGTTTTCACTCAAGAAATAATAGGAGAAGCAGAAGAATTCAAAAATCTTATAAAACATCTCTTGGAAGCAGCAGAAAATCTGAAAAAACTTGTGAGTAAGTTTGAATTCTAATTTGTTTTACTATTTTGTCTAATTCGATTTTGAGTATACATCTTTGTATATATCCTTATATTGTGAGCCTATCACAATTTCACATCTTTTACATATCTCACTTTCTCCTTCAAAATATTTCCAGCACCTTGGACACTTTTTGGTATTTTCATATCTTTTTACCTCAAGCAGCTCAGGATCACCAACTGAAAATTTCACAGAAGATACTATAAAAAACTCCTCAAGAATTTTTTCCATCTCTTCCATGGAGCAGAAATCAAATGGTGGAACTGATATTTTAAGTTCTATTTCAAGAGAATTTCCTACCTCCTTTGACTTTCTCATTTTGTCTATAATTTCCAAAAATTTTTCTCTTATTTTTTCAACTTCCGAAAAGAACCTATTTATTTTTGCTTCGTTTTCAAATGTAATTTTTGATTTTGAAAAGAGCATTCTATCATATGTTTCAAAAAATACACTTTCAAATTTTCTGAAACCAAATACCTCAGGCATGTGAAGATAAGCTTCTTCTGCAAGAAAAGATAAAATCGGTACCGAAAGCGCTACAATAGATTTTAAAGCTAAGAACACAGTATATTGGGCGCTCAATCTGCGAGGATTATCTCTACTGTCGCAGTAAATCGTATCTTTTATTATGTCAAGATATAAAGCAGAAAGAACATTATCAACAAAATTATGAATCCTTCTTGCCACCCTGTGATACTCCATTTGGTCATAATAATTCAGAACCTCTTTTTCAAACTCCCCGAGCTTTGAAAGAAAGTATATGTCTTGTGGAAAAATCTTTGAGGGTAAAGAAGATGGGTTATCACCAAGAACTCCAAGCATAAACCTTATCGTATTTCTTATTTTTCTATACATATCTTTAACCTCCGCAAGTATTCTTTCTGATATCTTCACATCTTCGGTAGGGTCCGAGAAAACAGACCAAAGCCTTACAATCTCTGCCCCATCCTCTTTTATTATATCTTCNGGAGAGATGACATTCCCTAAGGATTTTGACATCTTCCTTTTGAACTCATCTAAAATGAAACCGTGAGTAAAAACTTTTTTATACGGAGCAACTCCTTCAAGAAGAAAGGANAAGGTAAGTGAACTTTGAAACCAACCCCTGTGTTGATCGGTTCCCTCTATATAAACATCAGCAGGAAAAGAGAAATTTTCTTTACTTTTCATATATTTGAAGCTCAAACCTGAATCTATCCACACATCAAGAACATCTTTTCCTTTTTCAAATTCTGAGCTCCCGCAATTGGAGCACCTGAAATCTTCTGGGATAAAATTTTTTATATCTTTTTCCCACCAAGCGTCAGGTTCTCCTGCGAGAATAAGTTCAGCTATTTTTTCCGCCGCATATTCGCTCCATATATATTCACCACAACCTTTACATATAACATAAGGTATGGGAACTCCCCATGCCCTTTGACGGGAGATACACCAATCTGGCTTTGACGCAAGGGTACTTTCCATTCTTGTTATTCCCCAGTCTGGGATCCACTCTACTTTTCTGGCTTGCTCTATCAGGTCTTGTCTTATATCCTCCACTTTTATGAACCACTGNCGGGTTGCTCTGAAAACTACGGGTTTTTTACACCTCCAACAGTGAGGNTACGAATGCTCGTATTCTCCTTCTCGAAACAAAAACCCTTTCTCTTTTAGGTCTTCAATTACTTTTTTGTTCATTTCCTCGTAGAAAATTCCGATGTACTTTATTGAATTTTGATTACCTTTCCCAAATTCGTCAAGAACGCTTTGTATTGGAAGAGAATATTTTTTACCTACTTCATAGTCTTCTTTACCGTGTCCTGGTGCTATATGAACTATTCCTGTTCCTTCTTCTTCACTTACAAACTCTCCAACAACCCCAATAGAATCTCTACCGAATATTGGATGAGAAAATATTTTTCCCTCAAATTCACTTCCAACCACACTACCAACCTCTTCATATTCTCCAAGAATTTCAGCGAGTTTTTCAGCAACTATTATATAGATTTCGCCTTTTTTTGCTACGACATATTTTATAGATGGATGAAAAGCAAGAGCGAAGTTTCCGGGGATTGTCCAGGGAGTAGTTGTCCAAACAAGAGCGAAAAGTTTTTCAAATTCAGTCTCAGAAGATCCGATTTTTTTGAATTTAGCAGGGAACAATATGTAGATTGAGGGAGATTTTTTGATTTTATATTCTACTTCTGCTTCTGCAAGAGCAGTTATACATACTGGACACCAAAATACAGGTTTTTGATCGTTATAAATTCTTCCTTTCTTCCATATATCGTTTATTGAACGCACTATCATAGCTTCATAGTCAGGGGACATAGTGATGTAAGGTTTTGTGTAAGTTGCAAAGACACCAAGTCTTTTGAACTCGNTTTTCTGAACTTCAATAAAGTGTTGAGCATATTTTCTCGATTCTTTTCTTATCTCAACGGGAGATTTGTCTTTTCCTATTTTCTTTTCAACTTCTTTTTCTATTGGGAGGCCGTGGCAATCCCATCCTGGAACAAACTCGGCTTTTTTTTCTGAAAGTAAAGCATACTTTACGGTTATATCTTTTATTACTTTGTTGAGAGCGTGTCCTAAATGGATATGACCGTTTGCGTACGGGGGGCCATCATGAACTGTGAAAAGTTCTTTCCTTTCTCTCAGAACTTTCTCGTATATTGAGTTCTTCTCCCAAAATTCTAAAATTTCAAGTTCTTTTTGGGTCAAGTTCGCTTTCATCGGAAAATCGGTTTTTGGTAAAAATATTGTATCCTTGAAATCCAATCTCTTCTCCTCTACCCTTTCCATATAAGAACTTGATTTAATACACAGACAAAAATTTTCTTACTTTTCTATTTTTTATTTCCACAAAACTGAAAATATAAAAGAATAAAGCAAAAAAAGATAAAGACAAAAAAGAAAGACAAGCTCCACGATAAAAAATGAAGGCTTTGACAAAGCTTCTACCTGTGCTACTTGCTTTTGAACTCATCGGATGTGATTCTTTTTTCTACTTTTTTCAATCTTATCCTACTATATGCCATGTAGGAATAGATCAAGATAAAATAAAGGTTTTCGTATCTGATAAGAAAAATCAAAACTGTGTGAGATTAAATCTGCAAGAGACAAAAGAATTTTGCGGAGGAAACGAAATAGAGATTTCAGATACTATCAATTTTATCGGAAATGAAGTAAGATACGAGGTAGTTAGCGAGAAAAAGAAAATCTGCGAAGGAAAAATCAAAATCCCTGACAGCAATAAGGTGAAATTTGCTGTAATTGGAGATACATCTTATTCATCAGGAGTTCTCGGGGAAATAATGAAACATATCCGAGAATTTAATCCAGATTTTGTTTTTCATGTAGGTGATTTTCAATATAAAACTCGGCTTGAAAGATGGGATAAATTATTTTCATATTTTGAACCAATACTTCAAAGTTCTTTATTTTTTCTTGCAAGTGGGAACCATGAGTACGAGGATGAAAAAGATGAAGAGCTTTTAGAAAAGTATTTCCCACACAGGGGTTTTTTCTTCTTCAAATTTGGTAATTTTTATTTTGTAGGAATAAATACATTCGATAATGAACATTTAAACAATTTCGTAAAACAAAAGTTAGAAAAGGCGGAATTTCCATCTTTGGTTTTTATTCATAAACCATTTGTAGATCTGGTGGAAAACCAAATAAATATAAGATATGAGGATATTTTCAGTAAGATAAAAGATAAAGTTGTTTTGATATTTTCTGGACACAACCATCTCTATGGGAGAGTAAAGATAAATAATAAAATAACACAGATTGTAACTGGTGGAGGTGGAGCCACAATTTACAAATGTGGTCTGAAAGAGGGAGAAGAAAAAGAAATAGATATAAAAAAAGAAAATGATCAGACGGAAAAGATAAATGTTTCAGTGGAAAAATGCGTTGAAAATTATAATTTCGTTTTATGTTCAATTTCAGAAAATGAAATTTCCTGTGAAGCTCTTTCTCGTACAAAACAAAAAATAGACAGTATTTATATAAACAGTATTTTATAAAATAACGCAATATATATGTTATCATTTTTTTAGATCTCATATTATCATTTTTTAAATCTCATATTTTATTTTTTTAATCTAAGCTTCATATAATTTTAATTTACATTAAAACAGAACAAACAATAAAATGCAAACTTGACTTTCGCTCTTTTCCGGATTATTATATATGTGTGAAACTTGAAGAAAATACCCGAAATTTCCAAAGATTTTCAAATCTGATAAAAAAAATTTCTATCTTCATTTTATTTACTCTACCAGTTTTATTTATTGGATTTATACTCTACCTTTACTTTTTTGATTTTGCAAAAAAAAAGGTATATAACACCGACAATAATAGAGATAGAGAAGAACGAGAAGATTGATTCCGTTGCAAAAAAACTCAAACAACGTGGAGTAATAAATCATGAAATAACATTCCTGATATTCGTAAGAAATGAGTTTAAAAAATTTAAAGCAGGAGAGTTTGAAATCGTTGGGGAAACTTCGTTAAAAGATTTGATTGAAACGTTCATTTCAGGAGTCTTCTTCAAAAGAAAGGTGACAATAATACCCGGATGGAGCATGTATGAAGTTGCAGAGGAGCTTGAAAGACAAAAAATAATAAAAAGCAAAGAGGAATTTTTGATACATGCACAAGACAAAGATTTT
>AWOA01000022.1 GCA_000494225.1 Candidatus Calescibacterium nevadense OTU 1 | reverse complement strand
GCTGAACCAATAATCCAAACTCCCAAAAAATTTCACTCAACTTATTAATAAATTCTTCTTGGCTTTCTCTTTCAATTGCTATCTTTAATTTCTCTCTGATTTGCTTTTGATGAGAGTTTATCCAGATTTCAGCAAGTTTTCTCAAAGCTNTCTTTTCATGCTCTTTAAATTCCTTTGTTGCCTCCTCATCAAATTTTACTATAGCTTCTCCAAATTTTTTCCACACAAACTCTTTTTTGAAGTTAAGTTTCCGCCATGTTGCATTTATAATTTCATCAACGGATGGTATCTCTCTTTTGACCTGTTCTATAGGATTATTCATAGTACGGAAAATAAAATCTATCTTTCTATCTATTTTATACAAGGAGAAATTAATTATCTTTCTAAAAAGATGCTTTCGGCTTTAAAAGAATGGGATTTAACAGAATTTGAATATAAAAAGGTTGGAGACATTGCTTTTGAAATTGATAATATGAAGGAGATATAGCTTTTGAGTATAAGATGATTGAAAAATCAAAGGAAATCTGAATTGCAGAAAATTTAGTAAAATTCTTTGAAACTTAGTTTGCAGCATATCAACTTATAAATTTTTATCTTATAAAATTAAATTATTAGAGTAAGGAGGTACATAAGATATGGCGGATGAAAAATCACAAATTCTTGAAGCCACAATAAAGAACCTTGAAAAAACGTATGGCAAAGGAGTAATAATGAGACTCGGAGAAAAAGAAAGTTTAAGAATTCCCGTAATAACCTCTGGTTCTCTTTCAATAGATATAGCAATAGGCTGTGGAGGATATCCAAGAGGGAGGTTCATAGAAATTTTTGGTCCGGAGGCATCAGGAAAGACAACGATAGCTTTGCATGCAATAGCATCAGTTCAAAGGAAAGGTGGGAATGTAGCGTTTATAGATGCAGAACACGCACTTGACCCAATATACGCACAAAATTTAGGAGTAGATGTGAATTCACTTTTGATATCTCAACCAGATTATGGTGAGCAAGCTTTGGAAATAGCAGAAGAACTNGCATCATCAGGAGCAATTGATCTTATAGTAATAGATTCAGTTGCAGCACTTGTGCCAAAAAGCGAACTTGAAGGCGAAATGGGAGACGTTCAAATAGGTCTGCAAGCTCGCCTTATGTCCCAAGCTCTTAGAAAACTCGTCTCAATAATAGGTAGAACACAAACAATTATAATTTTCACTAATCAGCTCAGACAGAAAATAGCAACAGGTCCAATGTGGGGAGTTCCTGAAACAACAACCGGGGGTGTCGCACTAAAATTTTATGCATCAGTAAGNCTTGATGTGAGAAAAGTAGATGTTATAAAAGATGGAGAAAAAGCCATAGGTTCAAGAGTTAAAATCAAAGTTGCCAAAAACAAAGTGGCTCCGCCTTTCAGGGAAACTCTCGTTGATATCATATATGGTCAAGGAATATCTTATGAAGGAGAACTTATAGACCTCGGAACTGAATATGGAATAATAGAGAAATCTGGCTCCTGGTATTCATATGGAGAAATGAATTTGGGACAGGGAAGAGAACAAGTTAAAAACTTTTTCAGAGAAAATCCCGAAGTAGCAAAAGAAATAGAAAAGAAAATAAGAGAAAAAGCAAGGATTCCAACAGATGAACTTATTGCCGATTACATATTTGACCAAAGAAAAAAAATGATAATTAAAGAAGAAGAGACATCACAACAAACTGAAAAAAGAGAAAAGAAAGCTAAAAAATCAAAAGAGNACGAATAAAAAGTTAAATAGGGAAGAATTTAGAAAAAAGTAACAAAAGCCAAAATAAAAATAATAACGAAAAAAAACTAAGCTATGATAGTAAGAAAGCCAGCAGTTGCAGGCCTATTTTATCCATCTGACCCATCAAAACTAGAAAAAAAAGTAAAAGAGCTTTTGGAAAGAGAAGAAAACGATAAAGAAGAAATTGAAGCTTTTGGAGTCATATCTCCGCATGCAGGATATATATACTCAGGAAAAGTAGCAGGTAAAGTCTTTTCAAAAGTAAAAGTCCCCGATAAAGTTCTTATATTGTGTCCAAATCACACAGGATATGGAGCAGATGTTTCTTTGTTTCCAGATGGCGTATGGGAATTCCCTGGATTTTCAGTAGAAATAGACAATGAAATAAACTCATTTCTAACAAGACAAAGTGATATTTTTGAACTTGACACAGGAGCACACTTCAAAGAGCATTCAGCGGAAGTAATAGTNCCCTTTTTACATTTCAAAAACAAAAAAGTAAAAATTTCAGTTATATGCATAAGAACGCTTAACCTAAAAAAACTCAAAAAAATAGGAGAAGCTATTTCAAATCTAAAAGATAAATACAATGTATTAGTTACTGCATCCTCTGACATGAACCACTATGAAGTAGATGATATATCAAGAAAAAAAGATATGATGGCAATAGAAAAAATAAAAAATATAGATCCGGAAGGATTATATGAGGTAGTTTTGGAGAAAAATATATCTATGTGTGGGATAGCCCCTGTCTTATCTTTACTANTNTCAGCAAAAGAAAAAGGTATAAAAAATGCCGATCTTGTAGCATATAGCAACTCAGGAGAAATAACCCTTGATCTCTCATCAGTTGTCGGATATGCAGGAATAGTGATTTATTAAATTTATTAAAGAATTTAAGTAATTTGCATTAAGACTTTAACCATGCTTTCAAAGAAAGGAAAATCTTTAAACCATCGTCACTCCCTAAAAATTTATAGACAGCTCTTTCTGGATGGGGCATAAGTCCCAAAACATTTCCAAATAAAACTCCTGCAATTCTATCAAAAGAGCCATTCGGGTTCTCAAGGTACCTGAACGCTACGCTCACTTTCTCCTCCCTTCCCATAAAATAGTTTCCAAACTTATGAGCAATGGGCAACTTTATTCTTTCACCTTTTTTAAAAACACAGGTAAAAGGAGAATCAGTATTTTCTACTTCAAGTTCAACCCACCTTGATATAAATTTCGTATTAGCATTCATAATTAAAGCTCCCGGTAAAATNCCCAATTCGCACAGAATTTGGAAACCATTACATATTCCTAAAACAGGGTATCCTTTCTGAATGAACTCAATCAAACTATCTACGACNGGAGACAANGATGCAAGCTTACCCGCCCTCAAATAATCTCCGTAAGAAAATCCCCCTGGTATTATGAAGGCAGAGAACTTATTTAGATTTTTATCTTCATACCAGACATATTGAGCATCAAAACCTNCAAGTTCAACTGCTCTTTTTGTTTCAATATTACAATTTGTTCCAGGGAATACTAATATTGCAACTTTTGGCTTTGCCATATCAAATGANNNAANTNNTTTTCCCGTTCTCCTGAGCAGCTCTGATGAGTTCATTTACNAAGAAATCTTCTGGGACAGCACCTTCTATTTCAATCTTTTCATTTATAATAGTTTTAGGAACTCCATAAACAGAGTATTGAGAAGCAAGTTCNGGAAATTCAGTTGCTTCTATCATCTCAGCATATATGTTCTCATTTAAGAGAGCAGCAGAATGAGCATACTTTACCATCCTCGGACAATATGGACAAGTTGGAGTCACAAAAACTTTTATGTTAACAGGGACTTTCAGGGAACGTATCCTTTCCTGTGAAGATGGGGAAAGAAAACTTGAATTCCTTGAGACCTCCACTATATCCTCTATAAGGGCAGCAAATTCATAACCTGCTGGGATCCCAAAATATCTTATTCTCTCATTTCCTACCAAAATAGCCGGCACTTTATCAATCTTATACTTTTGAGCCTCTAACTTGTCAACCGCAAAATTTTTTACTTCAAGCTGAATTTTCTGTGATGTTTCAGCAAGCTCCCTTAGAAGTTGCTCAGTTTCTGGACAATACTCACAATTTATATTCTGAGTAAAGAGAATTATTCTAACAGGTTCCACAAGCTCCTCTCTAAACCTCTGTATAAGAAAGTTTCTATCTTTTTCGTTCAAAAACATAATATAAAACCTCCTATATTTTTATGTTAGCAATCATCCCCAAAGAAAAAGTATTTTCGGTCAATTTAATAAATAAATTTTTTATAAATTACCGCAGAAGATGTAAAAGTTTTGAGGAGATTTTAAATTTAATTTTATCAGATAAATTTTTTCAAGGAGACATGCGCCCGTAGTTCAGCGGAAGAACGCCGGGTTGCGGACCCGGAGGTCGCGGGTTCAAGTCCCGCCGGGCGTACCATCTTCCTTCTCATGTTTATATTCATAACGGGAAAAGGTGGAACAGGCAAAAGCTTAACAAGTGTCATACTATCAAACTTACTTTCTAATAAAGGCAAAACAATACTCTACTTCCCTCACAATTTTGCCTCCTCTCTCTACTCTCTTCTCTCAAATAAAGTATTACTTTACCCCTTAGACTACGAAAAAGAAGCCAAAGAATATGTTAAACTAAAACTCAAACTATTTTTTTTGTGGATGCCCCTCGTTCGCTCACAAGTNTTCAGAGTATTCCAAAAAGTAATCCCNGGATTTACCGAACTTATCTACCTTGGCAAAATGTGGTTCGATTGGAAAAAAGGAAAAGCAGATTTTTACATATTTGATGCTCTACCAACAGGCCAAATTTTATCTATGCTCAATATACCAAAAGCTGGACTCGAATCAGGAGCAAGCGGTCCCGTTAGATCTGACCTTCAAGGTATGCTTGAATTCGTAAAAAAAATAAACATTATAATAGTTTCGCTACCCGAACAACTCCCGTTAGAAGAAACTCAGGAAACAATAGAAAATATGAAAAAGAATAATTTTTTCCCACGAGCTATCGTTCTCAATAAGTTTTACAAAAGCCAAATCCCAGAAGAAGATAAAAAATGGATAAACTCAATTTTAGTCGAAGGCAAACTCAAAACCAGAGAAAAAAAAGAGNTATCGTCTTTGCTAAGATTTGACGATTTTTACTCCCAAAACTCCCAAAAACTTCTTTCTGAATATACCAAATTCGGAATACCAGTTTTCACAATAGACCTTTCTCTAAACGGAATTACTCCTGAATTTGTTCGGAGTTCGGGAGAAAGTCTTGTTCAAGCTTCATTATTTTCTCATCTTTCCTAACCCAACCAAATTTTCTAAATAAATATTCAAGGTATTCTCTATCAAGCCCCTTTATAAGTTCTATCCGTCTTTGCATATTTTCTATCTCCAATCTGAGATCTTCTATTTTAGATTCAAGCTCTTGAATCTTTTTCCTTTGTAAAAAGAATGTATTTATACCGTCAGAAGAAAAGACGAGAAAATAAATAGATAAAAACAAAAGGACNAAAAAAGTAAAGAAAAAAATTTTGGGAATCCTCATATAAAACAATTATAAAAAAAATGAACTCTCCATAACCGCAAAAATCAATAGAAAAAATCAATACTTAAATCAAAAACTAATTATTAATGACTTCCTAAGAGAAAATCAAATAGGGAAAATGAAAAACCGATAAAAAGAAACAAAGAAAACTCTGGAAACTGTCAATCTGGAAACTATCAAATAAATAAGTAAAATTCCCAGTGAATTTCAAATGGTAATGAAAAATTAGAATGAGCAAAATAAAAAAAGCAACAAAAAGAAAATAGAAAGATACACGAAAGAGAATTAAAAAGGTTTCATCAAATTTTGAAAGAGATTCTCTCAAAAGCCACTGGAAAACTCACATCCATATTACCGGTGAGAAAAATCTATCAAAAACTTGAATAGCTGACGACCGAAATATAACTTGCTAAATCTCCCCACCCTAATACATTTTTAAGAACAAGAAAGAAAATCCTCCATATTGAAACCTAAACCCAACAAAATAAAACCTTATAAGAAAAAAAGAAGGAAAGAAAAGAGGTATCAAAAAAGGTAAAAAAAGCTTAAAGAAGGGATTTTGTGAATTTTTCAAGCAAAGTTTAGTACTCCAAAAGTAAAATTAATAAAAAACCTTTTATATAAGATAAACAACAATAATAAGCCAATTGAATACGATAAAAAAAGAAAGCAATAGAAGCAAAAACTTATTGGAGGATTTTATCAAATTTCTCAAAAACTCAATTTCGAAAAACAAAAACTCAAAAAATAAATAATCAAATCAAATCAAATCAAACTGCAATTTTTGAAAACTAATTCTTATCAGGATTTGAAAATATTGTAAGATGACGAGAAAGTCATATTTGAGGCTTCCNGAAAAACTAAAAGATATTTCTAAAAGGTTTCTCAAAATCTTATAACTAGCGACTTAGATTATAAAATAATTTCTGTATGCTCGAAAGAGTAAATTATCCTGAGGATATAAAAAGACTGAGCATAAAAGAGCTTGAAGAATTAGCAGAAGAAATAAGACGAAAAATTTTAGAAGTGGTATCTAAAAACGGCGGGCACCTCTCACCTTCTCTTGGTATTGTAGAACTTGTCCTTGCTCTCCACTATGTTTTTGATATGCCGAAAGATAGGATAATCTTTGATGGGGGATACCAGGCGTACTCCCATAAACTCATAACAGGACGAAAAGAATATTTTGATACACTAAAAATATTCGGAGGATTAGGGGGATTTTTAAGAGTGGATGAATCTCCGTATGATATATTTGGAGCTGGGCATGTTGGAACATCAATATCAGCAGCACTGGGAATACAAGAAGCACTAAAAAACAAATCAGAAGAGGCAAAAGTTGTTGCAGTAATAGGTGATGGAGCTATGACATGCGGAATGGCTTATGAGGCTATGAACCATGCAGGAGATCTAAAATCTGATCTGATAGTAGTTTTGAACGATAATGGAATGTCAATTGCTCCAAATAGAGGAGCAATAGCTTCTTATTTCTCTAAAATTATGGCTGAACCAATTTTTTATAGAGCAAGAGAAATAATCAAGAAACTTATAAACGAAGCAATCTCAGAAAAAAGTCAAGATATAATAAGAATAATAAGAAGAATTGAAGAATCAGTAATATCATTTTTTACACCAGGAATATTGTTTGAAGGTCTTGGGTTCTACTATTTTGGTCCGGTTGATGGACACAATTTAAAAGAACTTATTGGGATTTTTCAGAAAGTAAAAAATTGGAAAGGCCCTGTACTTGTTCATGTCAAAACAAAAAAAGGGAAAAACTATAAACCAGCAGAGGATAATCCCGAATTCTTCCACAGAGTTGCACCATTTGATATTGAAACAGGAAAATTAAAAAGTAAATCTAAAACTCCAAACTTTTCTTCTATTTTCGGTGACTTTCTTGTAGAACTTGCAAAGGAAGATAAAAGAATATTTGCTATAACCGCGGCGATGGCACTCGGTACAGGGCTAAACAAATTTCAAGAACAATTTCCACAAAGATTTTACGATGTCGGAATAGCCGAACAACACGCAGTCACTATGGCTGCAGGACTTGCAAGAGAAGGAATGCGTCCATTTACAGCTATATATTCCACATTTTTGCAAAGAGCTTACGATCAGATAATACACGATGTAGCAATACAGAATCTCCCCGTAATCCTATGTATAGATAGAGCGGGAATAGTTGGAGAAGATGGACCAACCCATCACGGTGTTTTTGATATAGCATACCTGAGACCTATACCCAATTTTGTTCTTATGTCACCCGCTGATGAAAATGAGTTCAGAGATATGATTCTTACAGCTTGCGATCTTGGACGTCCATGTGCAATAAGGTATCCGAGAGCAAACGCTTTTGGTTTTCCACAAAGACCACCCAAAATTCTCAAAATAGGTGAAGCAGAACTCAAAAGAGATGGAAAAGACCTTGTAATAATAGCTTATGGGACATTAGTTTATTCTGCGTTAGAANCAATAGAGGAGGCAGAAAAAGAACTTGGAGCAAAGATAGCTCTTATAAATGCAAGATTTGCAAAACCACTTGATGTAGATCTTATATGCGAATATGCTAATATGACAAAAAAAGTAATAACAGTTGAAGAAGCAAGAAGAGACGGGGGTTTTGGTTCCGCCGTTCTTGAACTACTCGCAGATAAAAATATAAAAGCTAATTTGATAAGGTTGGGAACTCCTGACGAGTTTGTAGAACAAGGTTCAAGAGAAGAATTGCTCAGGCTCATAGGACTTGACAAAGATGGAATAAAAAGAGCAATTTACAAGATATTGCTTGACTAACTAAAAATCTCACGAGCTATTTTTCTTCTCATAAAGAGAATAAATTCTTCCTTCTGACCATAAAAATCTCCACTTGACATAAAAACCACTGCTACCTTTTTTCCCCGAAACATATCGTTGGATTGAATAAACTCAAAAAGCTTCAAGGCTATATCTTCTGAATATANCGCATGAATTCCCCTGCTATTGAGAAAATCAATTACATCCTTTACATTAAGTTTTTTCCCAGCAGGAACTTTTTCTTCTCTATATATTTTCCCAATAAATACGGCATCAGCGAGCTGGAAAACTTTTTTATAACCTTCCTGATGAATATTTGTACGAGATGTAAATGACCGCGGCTCAAATGCTAATAATATCACATCAAAAAAATCTTTCAGAGACCTTATGCCAGATTCTATTTCTGTTGGATGATGAGCAAAATCATCTATAATACAGAAATTCTGAGTCTCGTATATAATTTCAAGCCTTCTTCTTACACCTCTAAAACCTTCAATTATATCCGCCATCTTATCATAACCTATAATGTCCGATAACAAAGATATCGCTGCGATTGAATTCAAAATATTATGCCTCCCAAAAAGATGTATGGAAAAATCCCCCTGAAATGGTATATTTGATATTTTAAATTTATACCCGAGATCAAAAATTGATATTTCGGTTGGGAAAAAATTGGCTTTATCGTCAAAACCATAGGAAAATTTTTCTTTTGCCCCTGATCTCTCAGCCACCAAATTTCCACGATCAGAAAAAAAGAAAACAAGCCTATCTTTTACTTTCTTTGAAAACTCATAAAAAACAGAAATATAATGTTCAAGATCTGTATATATATCAGCATGGTCAAACTCAATGGGACCGATAATAGCTCTTTTTGG
Source organism: Candidatus Calescibacterium nevadense OTU 1 (assembly GCA_000494225.1). Classification (GTDB taxonomy): domain Bacteria; phylum Calescibacteriota; class Calescibacteriia; order Calescibacteriales; family Calescibacteriaceae; genus Calescibacterium; species Calescibacterium nevadense. The sequence goes on along the minus strand of AWOA01000022.1, from coordinate 53,932 downwards.
CTCAAAGTGCCAAAACTTTGGTTTTTTGTCAAAAAACGCTGTATCGTACTCATCACCTTCTATCACAAAAACATCACCCTCACCCACCTTTGCACTTACTCCGAAATTTATTGGAACACCTCCGACAAGGAACGAAGGCGAAAGACCNGCAGAATTAAGAAGATAGGCAACCAAAGATGTAGTTGTAGTTTTCCCGTGTGTCCCAGCAATAACAAAAAAATCTTTTTTTCCAAAAAACTCATTTATAACTTCAGGATAAGACATTATTTTTTTCCCTTTTGCAATAGCCTCCTGCACTTCAACATTATCGCGACTTACAGCATTTCCCACAACAACGATATCAACATCTTCAACATTCTTTTCAGAAAAACCATATGTTCTTATGCCAAATTTTTTGAGCTGCTCAGAAATTGGAGGATAAAAAAGAGAATCGGAACCTGAAACTTCAAACCCTAAACTTTTCAAAAGAACCGCCACTCCACCCATCGCTGTTCCGCAAACTCCTACAATATGAACTCGCATAGATCTAATTTGAAAATAATCTACGAAGTTCTAATGAGCAAAAATTCTACAAACTTACTCAAATTTTCTTTCTTACTATTTTCTACGCTAATCCCATCAATTATATCAAAAATCTTTCGAGAAATCTTTCTTATTTCCTCCTCNGCTCTTTCCATTCCCTTCCCGTTTTTAACAAGATAGAATACAGCTTCACATACATCATCTGGAACTTCTCCATCAACTATATTTTTCCTGAGTATATCTTTTATTATGTCAAAGTTGTCAGACAAAATCACAGGTAGTGTCAATTTTCCTTCTTTCAGATCTTTGAGATGTGGCTTTCCAGTACCACCTGGAATGAAATCTATTATATCGTCCTTGATTTGAAAAATGATACCAAAATAAAATCCAAGTTCAGAAAACTTAGAGAATAAATCTTGACTTAAGCGACCCAATTCACTTTTATTTTTATATTCACCGTCATAAATTATATGTGGGATCTCTGCACTCAATCTGAATAAAGATGCTGTTTTTTTTGATATAACCTCATAATAAAAGTTCAAAATATTTTCTCTCGCTTCATAAGATGGAACATTTTCGGCTATAATTTTGAATTCAAGAATTTGACCTTCCGCCATTTGCCTTGCAACCTCAGAAAACCTTCTTACAAGTTGGATATTACCAATTTTTGCAAGTTCATCTGAAATAACTCCCAACAAAAAAGAAGCAGATATAACCGAAATCTTGTTCCCTACAACAACATTTAGAGATGGCTTTCCTCTTCTCATCGTTGAGTTATCTACAACGTCATCCAGAATCAGGGAAGCCCCATGTAAAAGTTCAACACANGCAGATGATGTAATCAAATGCTCCCCGTTGAGTTCAAGAGCAAACACATCAGATAAAATATCTGCGCACAACATTGTTAAAGAAGGTCTTATCTTCTTGCCNCCACCNTCAAAAACATATGTCAAAGCAGAATATATTACATCGTTTATCCTAGCTCTATCCAATATATCTATTATTTTTTTTTCTACCTTGTCTATGTTCCTATGAAACACATTATAAAAATTTATAACTTTCAAAATACTTATGAAACTATCAAGCAAAAACAAGAATAAATATAAAACCATCAAAAATCCAAAGCTACAATTAAAAACCNCAATCATTAAAATCCCCTGAAAAACCTATTAAGATAAGAAGCGATAACAGAAGGATCAAGTTTATCTTTGAGATCAAAAAAAATTGCCTTTTGATTTAAAGGCCTCCATCTNGGAAAATCTTCTTTGTAATATAAACCTGCTGACGGGACATCAAAAAAAGATGAGATATGAATTGGTCCAGATGAAGTAGAGAATATACCAGATGAAAATTTTATAACGGAACAAAGCTGACGNAAATCTGTAAAGTTTATAAGAGATGTTCCTTTTACTTTTGGCAAATTTGAGTCAATAGCTTTCTTCCCAACCCATACCACATCAAANTCGATTCGTTTTTCAACCTCAACCCAAAAATCAAAAGGTAATGTCGGAGAAGATCCACCAGAAAAAGGATGGAAAACTATATATTTTCTGTTCAGAAGTTTGAATTTTTTGAGAAATTCNAAGTCAGGCTCAAAATCTAACTCCGGCTTCAGGTTATAAAAAAGCTCAACNTGNTGNGGTAAATCATAAACAAAATCTTTAAGAAGCATAAGATTGTAATAAGCTTCGTGAAACATNTTTCCNCTTCTGCTTACATTAACTCTATGCGTAAAGAGAAAAGAATAAAATCTTCGTGAAGTTCCAATNACATTCTTTGAAATTAATTTGCAAAGCAATGCAGTAGAAAACCTTGGAAAAAGAACAAAAGAAAAATCAAACTTGATTTTTGATAGCTCAAAAAGCAAAAAAATAAAACTCTCAATTTTTATTTCTCCTCTATCACCTGAAATTTCTGCTTCAAAAACTCCATCTACATATCCATTTTTTATAAAGAAAGCGTTCCCCCTTTTTACAAGAAAAAAAATTTTTGAATTTGGGAACTTTGATTTCAAAAATTTGGCGAATGGTANAGACAAAATCAAGTCACCTATTTTATCTGTTCTTGAAATCAAGATTTTTTTCCCATCAAAATTAATTCCATCGTGCATATACGCAAGCTATCATTTCAAATCTTCAAATTTTATTTTAAACTTCCAATTTCATTCATCACTCTTTTTTCAAAGTTATAGTATGAAAATCGTGAAACAATATGTGTAATATTGCCTTTTAGTAAACGCCACCTATTTTCCAAAACTCTCATTTTCTCACGAACAAAATCAGGATTGGTACTTTGCGGAGTTCTTTTCATTTTCAGAGATTCTTCAAAAGTTAAACTCTCAGGTAATTTCTGATGAATCTTGATATGTTCGCCTATAAATTTGTGAACTTCTCTATAACTCATTTTCTTTTCNCTGAAAATTTTCTCAGCAACATCCGTTGCAAGTATGTGATAAGGCAACTCTCTCTTTTTTGCAGAAATATTCTTGAAAACCTGATANACAGCAAAGAGAATTGAATAAAACTCGTCAAAAGCTTCAAAGAGGATCTTTTTATCTTCCTGAAAATCTTTTGAATATCCTGAAACAACGCCCTTTTCAAGAGTAAAAAAGCTTGCAAGATATCCTAAAAATTTTGATGATTTACCTCTTATAAGTTCAAGAGTATCTGGATTTTTCTTCTGTGGCATCATACTTGAACCGGTACAAACTTTATCTCCAATTTCAACAAACCCTATATCTTCTGCTGAAAGGAAAATGAGATCTTCTGCTATCTTAGAAAATAGCAAAGCAAAAGTAGAGAAGACAAAAATAAGTTCATAAATGGTATCCCTTCTTCCGGTTGAATCAAGGCTGTTATCAGAGACACGAGAGAAACCAAGCAAAAAAGCTGCTTTTTTGACATCAGATATAATTGAAGTTCCAGCTCCCGCCCCACTTCCCATATGACATACATTAAAACGCAAAAGCACATCTCTAAATCTTTCAACACATCTTAGAAATCCAGCTATATAAGAGAGAATAAGATGAGAAAACAATATAGGTTGAGCATATCTTGTGTGAGTCATAAATGGAATTATAACATCTTGATATTTTTGAGCAGAAAACAACATAGAATAAAAGACATTTTTCATTTCATCTAAAATCTTTTGAGATTCTCGCATCACCCAAAGATAAACTGCGGTTATGACCTCGTCATTTCTTGATCTACCNGCTCTGANTTTCGTTCCAACATCTTCNCCGCACTCTTGGGCTATAAAATACTCAACAGCAGAATGAACATCTTCAAAATCATCTGGTTTGCTTGAAAGAACTGCTCTTATAACTTTTTCTCTTGATAGAAAAATCTCTTTTAATTTATCTTTCGGAATGAATCCCTCANCAGCGAGTAAGACGGAATGAACAAATGTGATATCAAATACCTCAGGAGCAAGCCGTGAGTCAAAAGAAAATGAGTCAAGAAATTTTCTCAGAGAACTCTCAACATCCTCTTTGAAAACTCCACCCCAAATTTTCCTTTCCATAATAGATTGAATTTACCTAAAATAAATCAAAAGTTTTACAAAGCCAAAAATTTCAAAACAAAACAAAAATTAGACAAAGCCAAAAAAAANTNANNNNANCNAANNAAAANNAAAAAATCAAAAAATCCAAATATCTGAAGCCTCCAGTTCAACTGCAAAAATTAAAATAAAAATGAATTGGAAATGCCATTTTAACAAATCTGGACATACTTATGATGAAGAAGCTGATGTTTCATATATTAACTTCAAAAAATTAAGCCGTACAAATGCCTCCGAACTCACCAACAATGACATAATAATCAGGTATGAAAAGTGTTAAATTGTAAGACTCGCAATACTTAACNCGAGTGGATGGAAAAATTCCAAAGTACAATATATCAAAGAATCAGGAAAGAAAGGCCTAAAAAACATGAGGTAAAAACCAAAAAAATAAAAGTGCAAAAGCAAAAAGTCCCTCTATTCAAACCAAAAAATTACAAAAAACGGAATTTTCATATTTTTAAGATTAAAATAAAAATATCATAATGAATATAAATTCCCCGGTAGCTCAATTTGGCAGAGCGGGCGGCTGTTAACCGCCAGGTTGCAGGTTCGAGTCCTGCCCGGGGAGCCCCAAAATAATTACAATGAGTCTTTGTCTATCAGTAGCACATGGAAAAGTATGAGCAAACATTAAATAGAATACATCGAGTATCAAGCTATTATCTTGAAATTTTCAAAAATTTATCCTCATCAAAACTCTCAGAAAGAAACAATGTATTAGGGAAAGAAAGCTTTTCTGTAGATTTATATGATATCCTCCAAGGTTCAAACCCACTCCTTTCGTTAAAAAATGAGAACCTAAAAATAAAAATACCAGAAAATATAATTCAAAGTTTTTTGGTTGAATCTTCAACTGAAACAAAAAGCCCTTTAGAACAAACAGAATATAACATAGAAAAGGATTTAAGACAATATAAATTACTACTTAGGCTCATTGAAAAAAGTGAACAAGCCGCTGAAACAGGAAAAAGGAAATTGTATTTATGTTATCCCTTTATAATTTTTAAAAGAAATCAAGAGATATATTATACCCCCATTTGGTTTATCGAAATTAAAGCTTATCACAATCCAGAAGATAATTCAATAAAAATTGAACCAATTGAAGAGACAGAATTTAATGCTTATTCCCTTTCTAAATTTATAAATGAACTTCCAGAAAAAGATGAGATCATTTCTAAAGCGGAAGAGATTAATCTTTTTAACATTAAGGATGAAAATCTTATAAAAGAAATCATCCACACAATTTTTAATATAAATCCACTTTTAAAAAGAGAAGACATTCAAAATAGGAATTTAGCAGAATTACAGAGAGTATACAAAAAAGTTGATTTAGATAACCTAAAAGATAGTACCTTATACTTGGCTAATAATTTAGTTTTATGGTTACTAAGTAAACCTGACTATCATTTAGAAAAAGCTCTAAAAGAATTAAAAGATTTATACACATATAACCGTGAAAGTTTAATTTTTGATGTTTTTAGTTCTGACGAAAAATACACTGACCCGCAGGATAATAGTGATAATGAAAATGAAAAAAGATTTAACCCAGACGATCTAATCTTACCCACCAATGAAGAACAAAAAGAAGTTATAAAGTCTGCTCTTAAATATAAAGTTGTCCCTGTAGAAGGGCCACCAGGAACAGGAAAATCACATACTATCACCAATTTAGCCCTTTATCTCGTTAAAGAAGGTTATAGTGTTCTTATAACTAGTTACAAAGAAAAAGCACTTGAGGTTATAATTAATTTTCTTGAAAAACTTAAAATTCATGATTATTTATACATCTCTTGGCTCAAAGGAGAACGAAAGTCAAGAGAAATACTTTTAAGCAAATTAGAAAATGTAAAATATCAAAACTTTGAAGAACAGAATTTTTCCCGTTTGTATAATGAAAGAAAAAATTTAGAAAACGAAAGAAAAATAATAGAAGGAAAAATCAATGAATATTTTAAAAATCAGAAAATATTTGGTTTTTTCTATGAAACTTTGTATAAGGATTTCCTCTCTCAGGATAAAGTAGATTTGATGGAAATTGAAAACAGATTTAAAGAATATTTCTTAATACAAGGATCAAGAGNAATTGCTCAACAATTTATTGCCAAGAAAACACAAAATCTAGTGTCAGATAACAATGTAGAAGAACAGTTTGAAGGTTTAATAAACGATTTAAAACAAAATATAAAATTAGCACGATTTAGTTTCANAGATTTTATTGATATCGTTGAGATTTTTATTTATTTCAGACAGTCTAATTTCTTTGACGAAGAAGTTTTGCAAGAAGATTTTAGGTTTTTGTCAAGAATTTTCTCTAGTATTTTCGCAGATATAGAAAAAGGGAAAATTTTTAAAGACAACATTCTAACTACATCGGAAAAATTGAAACGTATAAAGGAATACAATGATGCATTGACATATAAAGCATTTTTTGAAAAGCTATTTAAACTTATTATTCAACTTAAAATTTCAGGAAGGATCGAAGAACTAAACTCGCTTTATAACTTAGTTTATGACTTAAAAAATATTTTTAGTGAGCTATGTGACAAGCTACCTCTGTATAAACAATATTCTGATTATGATTTTCTGAAATTTTTAAACTCAGTACTGGAAAATATAGGAATATATTATTTTACTCTAGAAAAAGTTAAGGAAATCGAAAGTAGGATCAATGATTTACGAAATTCATTAGAGAAACTTAAAAAGATACTCAAGCCACCAAACAAACTAAAAATAATTTTCTATACTATAATCAGAATTTTTAGTAAAATACTGGGGAAAAAATACTCACCCCTAGAAAAACAAATTAGGGACTTATTAAATAAAAGTAAGAACTTATCGAAAATTTTAGAAATTGACCTAAATGCTCTATTAAATGATGAAAAATATAGAAAAAGAACAATTTCCATAACTAATGAATATCTTAGTAAACTTAATTTTTTGAAAGAAATTAATTTTTTTAATCTAATTTCCAAAGTAGTCTCAATATTTGAAAGGTATGAGGAAGAAATCTATAAGAAAAATTTAATTCCTTTATATTATGAAGCAATAAATTTAATTAATGAAGAAATAAATAGAAGCTTAATCTCAACATCCAACCTTCGTGAAACTTATAAAACATTAGCTATAATTGAAATTACCATAGATTTTTTATTAAATAAAGATGACAACCAAGTTATAAAAATTTTATTGGATACTTACGGAGGCAGAAGCGATTTTATTTATCAAAATTTAAAGTATAGTTATTCCTTTATTAATAAACTCGATACTATCTTAAACAGCCTAAAATTGAAAAATGTAGTTTTGCTTAAAGATCTAAATTTAGATGAATACCGAAATTTTTATGAATTAGTCACCTCTTTATATGAAAACGATATAACCGATCCCGAAAAAATTCTTGTTTATATTGTCCTTAAAGAANCAATAGAGGGTATTAAAATTTCTGATAATGAGATTGATAGTTTACACGAAAATTTAAATCATATAGAAAAAGAGATAAAAATTAATTCCAAAAAACTTCTGACTAACAAGATTAGCGCTGGAATAAATAAATTCAATAATAAATCAGAAAACAGACGTTTAGTCGAGTCTTTAAAGAAAATCTTAAAAACTAAAAAAATCAGAAAGATTGAAGCAATTAAAAATAAAACAGAGTATGTCAAAATTTTGGAATTATTTAAATTGTGGATAGTAAAAATCGAGGATGTTTTTAAATTATTCCCTTTCAAACCGGCTCTATTTGATTATATAATTATTGATGAAGCATCACAACTTCTACCAATTTATTTGTTACCACTCTTATTTATTACAAAGAGAATAATAATTATAGGGGATGATAAACAGCTTAAAAGTCCAGAGCTTTTATTCTTTGATGAAGAAATATCTAATTCTAAATTTCAAGCAGAAAACTTATCTAATGACGAACTTGGTGATGTTTTCAAAATAACAAGAGATTCATCTTGCTTAAAGCTTGCCAATCTTCTCCCTGATAAATTATTACCCAAAAATAGAATTATGTTAAGAGAACATTTTAGATGCTTACCAGAGATTATAAGCTTCAGTAATGAAAAATTTTACNCAANCAACCTGAAAATAATGACAGAAGGATTAGAAAGAATTGGTGATACTTTTGAATTTCATAAAGTAGAAAATGCAGAAGAAGTTAATAAGGTAAATAAAAAAGAAGCCGAAGAGGTTATAAAATACTTAAAGAATTGTCTTAAAGATCCCCGTTATAGAAAATATAGCTTTGGAGTTATTAGCTTCTTTAGAGAACAAGCTGATTATATATTCGATAGATTTGTGGAAGAAAAGGAAAAAGATATCGACCTGTACAAAATATGTAAAGAAAAAGAAAATAATAATGAACCAGTCATTATTTCTACCGCAGATGGATTTCAAGGAGATGAAAGAGATATTATTATTTATTCCTTAAGATATGCTCCCAATTCATCGCCTAAAATATTTTCAGCACTTTTATCTGAAGAATTTGGTAAAAATAGATTAAATGTAGCCTTAACACGAGCCAGAAAAAAGATGGTGTTTTTCATCTCACGAGATATAGAAGAATTTCCTGCAAATTTATTAAAGGATTTCCTTTTATATGCTAAGGGCTCATTTATGTCTGAAATTGTGAGCGAAAAATTTGATAGCGACTTTGAAAGAGATGTTTATGAAAGATTAACCCAAAAGGGATTTAAGCTATATCCGCAATATAAAGCTTGTGGTTATAGGATTGATTTGGCTTTGTTTATTGGAAGTTTAAGAATAGGAATAGAATGCGATGGCTGGCAACATTATGATAAATTTGGCGAGCTAAATGTCGATGATATTGAAAGACAAAAAATCTTGGAAAGAGCTGGTTGGATTATTCTAAGAATACCATCTACTCGATATTGGAAAGATCCGAATGGCTATATCGAGAGATTAATAGAAAAAATTAATAACATAGTTGAGAATCATAAGAAAGAAGAACAAGCCAAGCTCGAAGTAGATAAAGACAAAAAACATGAAGAGGAATTATCTTCTTATTTAGAAGAAGAATTTTATACAGAGGATATAAGTTTAACAAGAGACACCATTACGAAAAGTGTAAGTGGNAAGAAGATTTCATTAGAAGAAGACCCAAAAATCCCCCTAGATTTATTTGAGAGTAAGAATTACAAAATATGGAAAAAATTAGCCAAATGGGCAAAAGAAAACCATAGACTTTCGCCCAAAGATAGAGGATTCGCATATAGTATAGCTGAATTAATTAAAAGAAATTATGAGCTTTCACATAAACAGATAAAATATGCATTGAGAATTTTCAAAATAGCAACCAAACACGGGTTTAATCTGAATGATGAAAAAGAGAATTTATAAAAAATTGATCATAAATGAAATTGTTTTCAGTTTGCTGATTTCACTTGTACTAATCGCTGCCGTTTTGCTAATTACTATCTATAAAACTAATAGAGATTTAATCCAGAGAAATCTGTATACTTTTTCACTAATTGAATGTAATGAAACAAAATGTGATATAGAAAAATGGGTAAATGATATGAATAAGGATAGCTTATCAGCTGATTTTATAATCCATAAAAATGGTTTCTTTATTGATTTAACTAATGAATTTATAGAAAGCCCATTCAGCTATTCCGATATAAAGTTTTTGAAAGAATTTGATCAACCTAAAATATACAAATCAATTACCTCTGAAGAGTGGTTATTATATACGGATTCCATTATCATTAATGGGAAGAAATATTATATTATGTTAGGAATAGCTCTAAAAGTTCCATGGAGATTATTTGAGGTAAAAGAGGATCTGAGTGATTTATTAAAAAAGGAAATGGAGAATGTGAAATCAAAATTACTATATTCATATAAAATCCAAAATATTCCCCAGTTCTTCAAAGGAGAAATAAAATCAGACGCTTTCCAAATCGTTAGAGAGGATGAAAAAATAATGAACTGGGGGTGGGGAATTCCAGCTTTTTTGCCCCAATATTATCTAGAAAAAATAGATAAATACAATCGTTTCCCATTTCATATATATTTTGATAAAACTAGTAACAATATTGTATTACTCAGAATAGATAAAAATCCTTACCTTTACGTAATTTCCGCAGCAGAAGTTAATATAGCCTATTTGGTGTTTTTAACGATAGCGTTTATATTTATAATCTTCCTGTTTATAAATATATTTTTCAAAAGAAAGCTTATCCGAAAATTAATATTAGAAGAAGTTCCAGATATTTCAATAGAAGAAGCAATTAAAAAAGGAGAAAATGAGATAATAGAATTTAAATCAAAAGATTCTTTAAATTTCCCTGATACTATATTAAAATCAATAACATCAATGGCAAATACTTATGGTGGCATCATATTCATAGGTATAAAAGATAATGGAGAACTAGAACCTATATCTTTTGAAAACTTAGAAGAATTAGATCTAATTAAGAAAAAACTAACCAATGCTATAAAAACTTCCATAACACCAATACCTATTGTGAGAATAAGTGAGCATTTCCTTTCTTCCAACAAAGTAATATTAAAATTAAAAATAGGAAGATCTTATGATTCCCTTTTTTCTTTGAATGGAATTTTTTACAGAAGATTAGGTAGCAGCGATATTCCTATGGATTTTTTCTACCTAAGAAATATAATTTAAACATGGAATGCTTTGGTTATAAGTTCGAACCGCTTTGTTTAATAATATTAGCTTTACGCCAGGTTGCAGGTTCGAGTCCTGCCCGGGGTAGCATCTCAAAATAAATTCCCCGATAAAAATAACTTATGAAAAGATATAATAAATTTATTAAAAAAAAACCACCAAAGCTTTTCCATCTTTGCCTCCGATGATTGATAATATGAAGGAAATAACTAAGGATGAATATTTAGATTTTCTTAAAAAAATGACTTTGTCATTATAGATAATATCAAAATTCCTTTATTGAAACCACACAAAATAACAAAATTTGACCCAGAAGATTTTAAGTTAGAAACGTATGGCCTTTCCCAAGAATTGGGCAACGCATAAAGGAAACTATAGAACTAATCGGTCTCATTATATTCCTAGAATTTTTGAGCTTAGATAAAGAGGATGAATCCGGTAAGGTAATTTATGTTGATGGTTTCTCAAGAAATCTAAAAAACAAGCAATAATACCAGACTATTTATTTTTTCAAAAAGATGAAGCAAGAGTAGCTCTATCAAAATATGGTTTATGGTATTCATAAAGGCAAAGGAGATGAGTTTTTGCGTGCATATCAGGTAGGTGGATACAGTTCGTCAGGCAATCTTCCAAGATTGTTTAAACTAAACAAAATCTCAAATATTGAGATTACCAATGAAAAATTTGAAAATCCAGCTCCAGGATATACAAAAAATGATCCTGCAATATCACACATATATTGCCAGGTATAGACAAAATAAGAGATTTGATAATTTAAACATTATTAGAAGGCCAAATTATAATGTAAAATTTGCAAATATAAAAACCGAAAAGAATTCAAGAGATAAAAATCAAAAATCAAAGAATATACGCGTGAGTATATAAACATATAAAACAAAAACTTGTCTTTCGCAAAACTACATCTCAAAGAATAAATAAAAATTAAAATGAGAATTCTTGTTATTGGAGGCGGAGGTAGGGAACACGCAATAGGATGGAGACTCAAAAAAGACTACAAAGAAGCTGAAATTTTCTTTGCTCCTGGGAACGGAGGAACAGAAAAAATAGGTGTAAATCTTACAACAATAAANCCAGAAAANCCANATGAAGTCGCTTCAATATGTGCAGAACTCAAAATAGACCTCATCATCGTGGGGCCAGAAAATCCACTTGCCTATGGAGTAGCAGATGAACTACAAAAACAAGGAAGACTTTGTTTTGGTCCCCAAAAAGAAGCAGCAAAACTTGAATCCTCAAAAGCTTTTGCTAAAAAAATTATGGAAGAAGCAGGAATACCAACTGCAAAATTTCAAATTTTCTCACTTCAAGATTTTCAAAAAGGAAAATTCTCAACAAAAAAACTTACTCCACCTATTGTTATAAAAGCATCAGGTTTATGCGCAGGAAAAGGAACTTTCGTGTGTAAAAACGAAAAAGAAATTCAAGAAGCAATAGAAAGAATTTTCATAAAAAGAGAATTCGGAGATGAAGGAAATGAAATCGTAGTTGAAGAGTTCTTAGAAGGAAAAGAAATATCTTATTTTGCCATATGCTCAGAAAACAATTTCAGAACTCTTGGATTTGCAAAAGACTACAAAAGACTACTTGATAACGATAAAGGTCCAAACACAGGTGGCATGGGAGCATATACTCCCGTTGAATACGGAGATGAAAAACTTAAAGAAAAAATCGAAAGATCAATTGTTGTACCACTTATGAAAACACTAACAAAAAAAGACATAATCTTTTCAGGAATACTATATGTAGGAGTAATGATTCACAACGGAGAACCTTATGTTCTTGAATTCAATGTAAGATTCGGAGATCCCGAAGCACAAGTCCTACTTCCATCAATAAATCAAAACTTCTTTGACCTCATAATAAATACCATTGAAGGGAAACTCCCAGATAAAATAGAACAAAGGGAACATGCTTTGTGCGTAGTTATGACAGCAGAAGGATATCCACAAAAGTATAAAAAAGGGATGGAGATAAAAATTAAAGGAGATGAGGAAGGAGAAGATTTCATCATCTTTCACGCTGGGACGAAAAGAGAAAATGGGAAAATAATCTCAACAGGTGGTAGAGTCTTGAATGTAGTCGGATTCGGGAAAAATAAAGACAAAGCACGAGAAATTTCATACAAGGTAATTGAAGAAAAAATAGAATTCCCATCCTCACATTTCCGAAAAGACATAGGACTATAAAAAAACAAAAAGCTCTAAACTTGCCCCTCCCCCAAAATCAATCCATACAAGCCAAAATAAAACGAATTACTTGTAGTTTCCGTTTTCCAGATTACCTAAATAAAATAGTCAAAAAACATCTGAGAAGCGGTGAGATAAACTGAAAAGAGGAATGAAGAGACAAAAGATATATATCCAGGGAAATAAATAGAAATAAATAATTAAAAAAAAGAAAAAAAAGAAAATACACAAAAAATGTCAGAATTATTAAAATAAAATATAGGGGGGCTTTTTATAAAAATATTTTAAACGATTTCGCCCCCCTTATTTATTATTTATTTTTTCTTTGATGCTGATTTTTTTGCTGCTGGCTTTTTACCTTTTGCTGCTGGTTTTTTTGCTGTTTTCTTCGCCGCCATAGCTTTTCCACCTCCTTTCCTTCTTTTTATTCCCCGGGAGATATCTCTCCTGGGGAAAACTTTACTCCCCTTACTTTTCTTTTCACCACCTCTCTTTCCTACCCGAAATTCTTTTTTATCAGACTTCCCCCCACCGGCTTTACCCGTACCCAACTTCAAATTATTAGTCGATTCCTTGACCGCAGATATAACATTTTGCAAAGCCTCTTTCAACTTGCCACTAACTTCATAACCGGCCTTCCTGAATGTCTTTTTCAAATCCTTCATAGTACCTCTAAGGGTTTTCTTCACATCCCTTACAGTTCTTCTTGCTGCCTTCTTTGCTTCTTTTGCTGTTCTTTTAGCNGATTTTTTAATCTGTTTTTGACCTTTCTTTACCACACCCTTTATTACTTCTTTTGTCTCCTCAACCTTCTTAGAAATATCTTCTGAAATTTCNGCTATCTTTCTTTCAGCCAGGTCCNTTATTTCTTCAATCTTTTTTGACAAGGCTTCTTCTTTTTCAATGTCANTAAAACTCATAAGTTTTGCCCCCCTTTGCTTCATCTCTTCTATTGCCCTATCTGAATCCCCCGGATTTGCGTCAATTCCTTTTATAGCATCAGTAAGAAGAAATGTTTCAAATCCTCTTGAAATAGCATCAATGACCGTGTTTTTCACACAATAATCTGTTGCAAGCCCACAAATAAAAACTTTCTCTATACCGTACCTTCTTAATCTCTCATCAAGATCAGTTCCTTCAAAGCCAGAATAAGCGTCCTTGTCTGGTTCATATGCCTTTGATACTACTTCGACATCTTCTGGAAGTTTCAGATCCGGGTGGAACTGCGCTCCCTCTGTATTTTGTATACAGTGAGGTGGCCATGGCCCCCCTCTTTCTTTAAAAGAAATGTGGTTTTCTGGATGCCAATCCCGTGTAGCAAAAACCTTCCCCCCACTTCTCTTAAATTCGTCAATATATTTATTTATTACTGGTACTATTTTATCACCATCAGGAACCGCCAAGGCCCCCCCAGGTGTAAAATCTTTTTGAACGTCAACTATTATCAACGCACTCCTGTTATCTATCACAACCTTTTCTTTTTCCTCATTCATAAATATATATATTATTAATTTTAAAATTTTTTTTATTTATTTTTTTTTATATATTTTATCTTTGTTTTTTATTATTTTTTTATTATTTATTATAATTTTATTAATCATTTTTGCAAAAAAAGTGTAAAATTTTGACAAATTTTATATAAACTAATTATACAAAATACATTAACACTTTTACCTTATAAATTAGCTATTTTGCATTATAAAATAAAAAAATAATCAATCAAAAGTTGACAACACGCACAAAAAAAAAAGAAAAAAATAAGATTTTTTCTCTGACTTTTACTACTTTTTACAAAACTCTCAAAATGAAGCAATTTTCTGTTTTAAAAAGGAAAAAAGAGAAAAAGAAAATTTTTGGAAATTTTCCTTATTTNCCATCTTCTGTCCCCAAAAGTTAAAGCAAAAACTTGAAAACCCCTTATCGAGAGATTGTGGAACTCTCACGTTTTTCCAGTCCTCAAAAATCAATATACAACCCTCAACCATAAAAAATTTTCCAGACCTTGCAGAAGATATCCCAGCTATTTTAATTCCATTAAAAATGACATCTCCATTCTCTTTGACTACTACCGAAGGTAATTTAAACTCATTTAAAATAAACTTCCCAACAATGTTCCCCATATCATAAAAAATACTTTTTAATGGCTTTGAGGATTCAAAAGTAAAAGCAAAACACAAATCTTTCATCTCCCCGTGGAATACAGCTCCTCCTCCTGTTCTCCTCCTAAAAATTGGTAGATTTAAATCTGCACCTATTATTCTCACATTTCTTCCAATACTTACACAATCCACCGAAAAAGAGAAAACATGCAAAAACCTTATTTTCTGTTCAAAAAGCCTTGAATTTATATCTAACGGTTCTGATGATTCACTCAAAAGACTCAAAATACATAGCATAAGAAAAAATGGTATAATTATATTTGTGAAATACTCCGTAATAAAAAAATTTTCCGGAAAAAACTTACTCAAAATCTTTGAGAAAATAAAAGAAGATACAGGCGGGAACGGAGTTCTGCTCGGCTACGAAGAAAAACAAATAGGCGGAGAAAAATATTATGAAGTCATAGTAGGCATAGTATCAACTTACCAAAANCAAGAAGAAAAAAGAAAAGATGAATTGGGAANTAAAAAAATAATAGATAACATAAAATCAAACTCCTCAGAAGAGAACACAAAAAAAGAAAAAAATCAGAATGAAAGCGAAATCAAGCAAAATTATGATATAGCTCTCCTTTCTGAAATATCAAAAAAAATAGAAGAGATAAAGAGAGAATTTTCTAATCTNAAACTCTATGTTGAGTTCATGTCAAAAAAAGAACTCTCTCCACCAGAAATAAAGCTACCAACTTATGGACTCCTTCTGTTCAAAAAACTTATATCAAAAGGAGTTCAAAGAAATATTGCTTTATCTATAACAGAGGATNTATCAAAGGTAGGGAGAATTGATGAGATATCATTCGCAAAAGTTATTCAAAATTATTTATCATTCAAAAATCCACTGATAGATGTTTTCAGAGGAGAATCAAAGTTTTTAGCTCTTGTTGGACCAACAGGTGTAGGTAAGACGACAACCGCTGCAAAAATATCTGCACTTTATCTTATGTCCGGATTCAAAAAAGTCGCACTTTTAGGTACAGATAGATATAGAATCGGGTCGGTAGAACAAATAAAAAAATATGCAGATATTATGGGAATTCCTCTTTTTGTAGCTACGAATGAAGAAGAAATTAAAAAAATCTGGAACGAACTTACAAAATTCCAGCTAATAGTTGTTGATACAATGGGCAAAAGCCAATATGATATAAAAAACATAAGAAAAATTTCTTCTTTAATAAGACAGATAGGTAGCAAAGCAAAAATAGAAACTTGCTTGCTTCTTTCCTCATCACAAAGAGAAGAAGAAATGATAAATGTTATAAAAGGTTTTTCAGAAATAGGAATTGATTACCTGATATTCACAAAAGTAGATGAAACATCATTTCCGGGAACCATAATAAATATCGGGACATTTTTAGAAAAACCTATCGCTTTCTTCACAACAGGACAATCCGTACCCGACGACATAAAAATAGCCTCTCCTAAAACTCTCACTGAACTTATAATCGATACAATATTCACAACAAAATATATCATAAAACAAAGTGAAAAATAGAAAACGAATAACAAAAAATAAAATCTGCTAACCCAAATTTTTCTTATTTGCAAAATATCAAAATTACAAATTTATATTATCTTTTTTTCTTATGTTATGAATAAAAGACTCAAAAATAAAATAGCTAAAATTTCATTATTATTATTATTATTATTTTTATTATTTACCATCTTTTACGTTTTAGGAATACTCAATTGTTCAAAGGAAAACAAAAAAAACATTCCAGAGGAAATAATTTCAAAGATATCTTACATTATTCCTACTTCGGCTTATTTCATAAAAAACTTACAAAACTTTATTGAAAATGTAATTTCAATTCAAGGAGAAGACTGTATAAANAGAGAAAACAATAAAAAAATTTTTGACAAGTGTAAATTTTCAGATTCACTCATTATAGAAGGTCAGTTATTAGAAGAACAAAACTTAAAATATATACTGAACATTACTGTATCATCAAATGTATCATCAAATACATCTCCCGAAATTAAAGGTGAAGTTTCAGGAGAATTTTCGTTGTCAGGAAGTAGATTTATATTTGAGAACATCTCCTTACACATAGTAATAATGAAAAATGGTTTGCCACAAGAGAGCTTCTTTTCTTTTTCAAATATATNATCTATAAAATTCCCAGGTGGATATACGCTGAGAAATGAACAAGAAAAAATAGGAAAAATAAATATAGAATTCGGAGATAAGGTACAATTAGATTTGATCAATCTTGATTACACACAGTACCAAAGCGGAAACACAATTGATNCTACAATAACTGGCAAGATAATTTCTTATGGAGGTTGTGTAGGAAATAACACTTATGATGTTAACATTACAACAAAAAGCGAAATAAGAGAATCAGGATCGGGTCCATCTATTATTATCCCTGTATGCCCACTTGAAATTACAGGTACGATAAATTCTTCTGACATAAAAATAAAAAAAGATTTGTGCTTAATACCCCAAAATGTATGCAAGTTTCCCGAATAATCAATAATTAAAAAATCGGGTGGAGTGTCTTTCTCTATGAATAGAAAATTAAAAGACAGAGAACACAGGTAAATAATAAATTCAAAGTAAATAACAAATTCAAAAAAGATTTTTGCTCAGCAAAATAGGCTCTGAGTTTAAATAGGATCTGAATTTAAATTTAAATTTGATTTCTTTGAGAGTAAAAGCTTATGAGGATTTCAGCAACTTCAGGTCTCATAAACTCAGCAGGTGGCTTTTCACCACGAGATAACATAGCCCTCGCCTGAGTTCCTGAAATTGATATTCTATTTTCTGCCGAATGCGGACAAGCCTTTTCAGTTGTCATCTCCCCACAAATATTACACCAAAAAGCATTGTCAAAAAATAGTGGAGTAATTCCAAGATCCTTTGGGTCTATCTTCTCAAAAATTCTGTGAGCATCGTACGGACCGTAAAAATTCTTGTATCCTGCATGATCCCTTCCTATGATAAAATGGGTACAACCATAATTTTTTCTTATTATAGCATGATGAACAGCCTCACGGGGGCCACCGTATCTCATCGCAGATGGAAGAACCGCAAGAAAAACCTTGTTTTTGTTATAATACTTTTCTATCAAAATCCTATAAGTTTCAACAACTTTATCAGACGGTACATCATCTGATTTGGTCTCTCCAACGAGAGGATTTATAAAAAGTCCGTCCACTAATTCAAGCGCACATTTTTGAATAAATTCGTGTCCCCTATGCGGAGCATTTCTTGTCTGAAATCCCACAACTTTCCTCCAACCTCTGTTCAAAAATTCCTTCCTCACCTCCAACGGAGTAAAAAATTCATTCGGAAAACCAAAATTGTCAATCTCAAAAACATTCACTTTTCCTCCAATATATCTTGCCCCAGATTTTTTCAGATAAGATACAGAAGGGTGTTCNTCCGATGTTGTTCCATAAACTTTCAATGCTTCCCTTTCTTTATTAGGTTTGTAGATCTCTTCAACCAATATTTCTCCCCATATTTTCCCTTCATATTGAAGATATATGACATCAGATTTTTTTACTTTTACGTAGTTTTCATCATCAACGGAAAGCGTTATCGGAATACTCCACAAAGTCCCATCTGAAAGTNTCATATTATCAACGCAGCTCTGATAATCCCTTTTCCCCATAAAACCTGAAAGAGGAGAAAGAGCTCCAATTCCAATAAGTTGAAGATCACACCACTCTCTCCGAGATATGTTTATTACAGGATAATTTTTTTCTTGTTTCTTTGGAAAATATCTTATTACAAGTTTTCCACCNTGAGGTTCTATTGGGNAAAGCTCTTCCTTCAAAACCTTTTGNCCCTTTTTAGNTCCTAACTGCCTCGTTTTTCTTCCTTTACTTATCTTTTCATTTTTCTTTGCCTTCTTCATATCAGTTATTAAAGAATAAAAAAACAAAAAATAGATTCCTTATTTTTGAAAAATAGATTACTNACTTTGAAATCAATATGAAAAAAGTTCTTTTATATTTGTAAGATAATTTAGCATCAAATGAAAGATTTCCTCATCTAATAATTCGTTTCTTTTATTCCCATAAAAAGAAATATCAAAAAGATAATTTTTTATCATCTCTTTTTTTTCTGGTGTCAAATTCAACTNGTTTTCTCTTTTGATAAAAAATTTCAAAACTAAATCGGGTCTTCTTTCAAGAGTTTTTTTGATTGATTGTTCTATTCTCCATCTTCTTATATTTTCGTGATGACCAGAAAGCAAAATTTCCGGAACTACCATATCTTCAAAAATTTTCGGATGGGTAAATTGTGGGAAATCTAAAATATCAAAGCTTATCTCTTCTTTTGTAGAGGTCGTCATAAATCCTTCTTTTAGCCTTGCGACACCTTCTATAATTACAAGAGCCGCCACATCACCAGAATGTATAACATAGTCTCCAATCGATATATCCTCATTTATGAATTTTTTCACTCTTTCATCTACTCCCTCATATCTTGGACAGACAATAACTATATCTGAAAAAGAAGATAGTTCTTCAAGCTTTTCTTGGGTGAGAAGCTTTCCAGAAGGAGACATGAGAATAGAGATTCTTTTATTTCCCCTGAAATCTATGGACCTTAAAGCAGAAACAATAGGTTCTGGTCGCAAAACCATACCAGCTCCTCCACCGTACGGTCTATCATCTANGACTTTATGCTTGCCCACTCCAAATTTTTTCAAGTCTATAAAAACAAAATCTATTANTTTTTTTTCCCGTGCTTTCNTCATAAGTCCAACTTCTAAAGCAGAAGAAAAGAATTCTGGAAATATGGTTATTATGTGAAATGTGATCACGAAAAATAAAATTAACCGATGTAAAATTTAGCAATCAAATTCCAGATAAGAAAATAAAAGAAAATCAAAAACAAAATATTCATTAATATATATTTATAAGAAACATTCATTCTTACATTTATATAAATGTATGTAAGAGTTGCCCTATGTCAGATTAATTCTTCAGTAGGAGACATAGAAGGAAATGCCAAAAAAATTATTGAGTTTTCTAAAAAAGCAAAAGAAGGTGGAGCAAAAATAATTTGTTTTCCTGAACTTGCACTCTGTGGATACCCTCCCGAAGACTTAGTGTTTAATACTAAATTCATAAAAGAGCAAAAAGAAGCACTGGAATCAATAAAAGAAATCTCTGACAATGTTGTTATAATTGTGGGATTTGTTGATCTTGAAGAAGATATATATAACAGCGCGGCAATTTTGTGCAACAGAAAAATATACAAATACAAAAAAATCCATCTCCCAAACTATGGAGTCTTTGATGAGATGAGATATTTTTCCTCTGGAAATGAGAAATTAGTCTTGCAAACACAAGACAATGTAAAAATAGGTATATCAATATGTGAAGATATTTGGCATCCAACAGAACCTCTTTTTTCTCTCACAATAGAAGGAGGAGCAGAAATAATTGCAAATATATCTGCATCTCCATATCACATCTCAAAACCCAAAATGAGAGAAGACATGATGAAAATAAGGGCAGCAGACTATTCATCATACATACTCTTTTGCAACCTTGTCGGTGGCCAAGATGAACTTGTGTTTGATGGAACATCATNTGTAATATCACCATGGGGAGAAACAGAAGCAAGAGCTCCCCTTTTCAAAGAGCACATCCTCATAAAAGATATAGATATAACGCAAGTTTATATCAAAAGAGTTCATGACCCACGAAGAAGAACAGAAAAACCCTCCCCCGATTCAAAGCTTAAAATTATAAACTTAGATTTATCTATAACACAAAAAGATGGAGAAACAAAGGGGGAAATTTATGATTTCCCAAAATGGGAAGAAGAGGTATTTCAAGCACTCGTTACTGGAACCAGAGACTATATTTTTAAAAATAGGTTCTCAAAAGCCCTTATAGCATTATCCGGAGGAATAGATTCATCTCTTACAGCATGTATCGCAACAGAAGCAATAGGGTCCGAAAATGTTCTTGGGATATCTATGCCATCCCAATTTTCTTCATATCACTCAGTTGAAGATGCAGAAATACTTTCAAAAAACCTTGGAATAAAATTTTTGAAGATTCCAATAATGAGGATTTATGATGCTTTTATGAACGAGCTTTCAGAACTTTTTGGTGGGACACCATTTTCCTCTGCCGAGGAGAATTTGCAAGCAAGAATAAGAGGTAACATAATTATGACAATTTCAAACAAATTCGGTCATATAGTTTTGGCTTGTGGAAACAAAAGTGAAATGAGCGTTGGATATGCTACATTGTATGGCGACCTTGCAGGAGGATTTGCAGTCATAAAAGACCTATACAAAACAGATGTTTATAAAATTGCTAAGTTTTACAACGAAATGAAAGGGAAAGAAATAATACCTAAAAGAGTTTTTGAAAAACCACCGTCAGCCGAACTCAGACCGAATCAAAAAGATGAAGACGACCTACCACCTTATAAAATCCTTGACGCAATCCTGAAACTTTTCATAGAGAAAGACACTCCACCCGAAATTATAGAAAAAGTAGTTGGTGTAGATAAACAGACAATAAAAAGAGTTATAGAGATGGTAGAAAAAGCAGAATATAAGAGAAGACAGGCACCACCCGGAATTAAGATAAGTTCAAGAGCCTTCGGGAAAGACAGAAGAATGCCAATAACAAAAAAAATAGATTGTATCCTGAAATTCTGAAAGAACAGAGTTAAAGATTAAAGTAGAATTAAAAATTAACCAGAACCTTTTACGATAAGAACTGGTACTTTACTTTTTACGGCAACTTTTTGAGCAACTGAACCGAGCATAAATCCTAACTGAGTTCTTGCTTTACTCCCAAGGACTATAAGGTCACACTTTTGTTTTTCTGCAAATTCTATTATTTTATCGGGCGGATATCCGACATCATATGAGAGTTTTACATCTCTACCTTTCCTCTTAGCTATCTTGCGTGCTTTTTCTAATAACCTTTCTGCATATTTTTTGTGAATCTCAAGAATATTATTTTCAAGTTCAACTATATTTCCCGACCATATCAAAGATATATCAATCCTTGAAGGCCACCTTACCTCGTCTTCGTCTATAACATAGAAAACAAAGATTTTGGAATTTTTCTGTGCAAAGCTAAGTGCCTTCTTCAAAGCAAATTCTGATGCTTCTGACCCATCAAAAGCCACAAGGATCCTCCTCATACTGAAAAATTTCGGATTGGATAAAAAAAATTCAATTTATCTGGAATATTCAAAAAAAAATAAAAAAAATAAAAAAAATTTTTCAAAAAAAGTTGAAAAAATATTTTTGTTTTTTTATAATTTGTTCATAACGGGGTAAATAAAAAATGGTACGGGGTGATTTTTTATTTGCGCACCAACTATATTTTTTTACTGCTTCTATTATCAACTATATAATACTTTGCCTTTTAAAATCGCCCATATACTATTTTTCCTGTAAATTTAACTTTTCCACATTTTTNCCGATTAATTTATATATTATGGAGAGAAAAAAGTTAGCATTTAAAAATAATTTTAACAGAGAAAAAGGAAGTTTTTATTTAAAAAATTTTTTATGTTTTGACAAATAAAAAATGATGAGAGTTATAAAAGATATAAAGGGATTAGTTGATATAATTTTGGAAAAAGAAAGAAGGGGGAGAATTATAGATTCTTTACTACCAGCATGGAAAATATCAGATGAAAGCTACTCTCTACTGAGAACCGGAAGAACTCCTGTAATAGTTATACAAGGTTACCTTATGAAAAGAGAATCTATGCAAGAAGTAGATAATGCTCTCAAAGATGCAGGATTTGCTCCCATATCTTTTGAACTCAAAAGACTCGGTAAAGACAAAGATATGAAAACCCTGGCAAGTGAGCTTAGATTATTTCTCGAGCTATTCTTCAAAAACAATTTCAACGGAACAAAAAAATATGCAAGAATACCAGCAATAGGTTTTTCTATGGGCGGAGTTTTACTCCACTATATCGTCAGAGCTATGGATGGAGCCTCTTTTATAGACCGTCTCATAACGATTGCATCTCCCATTAACGGGTTAAAGTATGCTATACTTGCTGCTCCACTCAAAAACATAATAAGAACNCTCAGANCTGCATATGACCTCTGGGAGGGCTCAGATTTTATAAGGAGGCTGAAAAAAAAGCCTTTTCCCCCNTCATGCTATTTTGTTTCAATTTCATCAGAACACGACTGGATGGCCCCCCCTGAATCGTGCCTTCTACCAGAACTACCAAATACAAAAAATATACTACTATCTGGCATGTTTCACTCAGATTTGCCTTTCTCAAAAAAAGTAAAAACACTTATTATGGAAAACTTACTTGAACTTTCTTATGAAAAACTCATAAAATACTTTTAAAACAAAAACTAACTAAAAAACTAAAACGAATTTTCTTTGTCTTTGATTTTATGTTTTCTTTTATTTTTGAATTTAGTATTTTCTACTTCTAATTTTGTTGAAAAACCTCAAATCTTTCAACAAGTTGTTAAAAAATTACCGAAAATATATAAAAATGTTTGAAATTACANCTCGAAACAATCAAAATATTAAAATAAAGATAAAATTAATTCTACCCATAAAAAAAGAGTAGAAACAAGAAAAGGAAATTTGTAAAATTGATAAAAAGGAGGTGAAAGTTTATGCTCAACCTTACATTCCCGATAGATAGAAGATTCACATTTTCAAATTATGTGACAGGAGAAAACAACAAATTAGCGAAAGCCGCAGCNATGGAAATTGCAAAAGGTACATCAAGAACAAACCTACTTTTTATATGGAGCCCAAGTGGCCTTGGAAAAACCCACCTCCTTCACGCAATAGGAAACGAAGTTTTAGAGTACGGATTTGGAGCAAGAGTAATTTATATACCNGCAAACGAATTTATGAGAGAGTTCATGACAGCATATCAAGAAAACATACTCACAGAATTCAGAAGAAAATACAGAGATATGTGCGATGTCCTTCTTATAGATGATATAAATCTACTTGAAACAGATTCAAGGTCCGCCACACGAGAGGAAATCTTTGAGACAGTAAATTATCTTCTTATAACAAAAAAAAGAATAGTAATAACAGCTGATAAACCCCCTCACTCCCTTAAAAATTTTGAAAGCAAACTTATATCAAGATTCCAGTGGGGAAGAATAGTTGAAATAAAACCTCCTCCGTTTGATGTAAGAGTAGCAATCCTCAAAGCAAAAGCATATGAGAGAGGATACAAGGTCCCCGATGAAGTAATATACTATATTGCAGAGAGAATTTCAGGAAATGTCCGATGGCTTGAAGGAGCTCTGGAAACAGTAGTTATGTTCGCCGAAATAGAGGAAAAAGAACCAAACCTTGAGCTTGCTGAAAGAGCATTATCTCAACTTAATGTCCCACTGAAAAATGTTGATGCAAAAAAAATAATAGAAATAACAGCGAAGTTTTTCAACCTTGAACCTAAAGAAATACAAAGTCCCAGACGAAAAAAGAATATATCAATGGCAAGACAAATAGCAATATACCTTTGCAGAGAGTTGCTCAATCTCTCAACCCCTCAAATAGGACAAATTTTCGGAAACAGAGATCATTCAACCGTAATCTATGCAATAGAAAAAGTAAAAACAGAGAAAGAGAAAGATTCATCTTTACAGATGATTTTGACATCAATAAGAGAAACAATTCTTGGAGAAGCATCGGGAAGCGGAAAGAATGGCAAACACTGATTATCNTGTGGAAAACCTGTGGAAAACTTGTGGAAAAATTAGGNGAATCAGTGGAAAACTTTGTTTAAAAATANCCCAGTTTTTCCACAAAAATTTTCAACAATTTTTTCAACATTACTTTCAACACGTTTTCAACAATTTTTTCAACAGCGAAAAATCAATACTCTCAAGGGAAACAGAAGTTTTCCATAAAAAATCAAGAAGTATTATTTATATCAAGAAAATACCTTTATAGGTATATATTTATGTATTAATATTATTATGGGGAAATACATTATGAACAAAACAAAAAATAAATTCAGTTATTAAAGAATACAAAAGCTTAAAAAAAATATAGATATAACCTATGCATATTACATTTTTTTTAAATCCATTTTCGGGCAAGGCATTTTATGGATTTTTCTCGGAGGAAAGGATCAAAGACATATTGCGAAAGCACCTTTCCCGCTCGCACACCTTTGAGATCGTCAGTGGGGTCTCTCCTAATCTACTTCAACAAAAAATAAGAGAAATTGCATTTTGTTCAGATGTAATAGTTATAGTAGGAGGAGATGGTACAATAAAAACTTTCGCTGACTTTTTCATCCCACTATATGACGAATTGAAAGCAAAAGGAAAAAATATACCTTTTTTGATCCCAATAGGAGCTGGCTCTTTAAATGTTGTTGCAAAAAACATATTAAAAAATCAGACCCCTGGTACTGCTCCCCGCATAGTCTGTGATATAGTCAATAATTTCACCTCCTATTCTGATGTTGACCCTTTATACATAAGGAAAGTCAAACCGTTGAAGATTGAAGAAGAAGGATTTTTGCCTCATTTTGGATTTATGTTTGCAAATGGGCTGATATTTTCCGCTATGGAATACTACTACTCAAAAGGTTTTGGTCCAGAAAAAGCCCTATNACTTATGGTAAAATCTATTTTTTCTATAATTTTTGGTGGAGAACTCTCTCATATATTGAAAAAGTTCATAGATTGTGAGGTTCAAATAGATGGTTTCACTTTTCCACATAAAGAAGTGGTATCTTGCATTGTATCTGTTTTCAGGAAAATGGTTCTGTTTACAACACCTTTTACTCAAAATTACCAAAAAGATAAATTTTTTGTGGCTGTTTTTGCTGATCCGCATATCAAACTTGCTTTGAATTTTTTGTGGATCGCTCTTGGGAAGAAAGTTCTTGGAAAATCATTCAACGGAGTTGCTCAGAATGTAAAAATGACCTTTGAAGGGGGGTATACTTTAGACGGAGAAGTTTTCAAAAGAGAGAAAACTAATCTTAAAATATCTTTGGGACCTGAGCTTCTATTTGTTACGAATGAAAAACAAAAAGGGTAAATAATAAAAAATTTTTTTCAGGGCTTCATTTTTTCTATATATCATACATGGGATATTTTATATCTGCGAGGTATAGAGCATGCGGAGGGGCTGTAAATTTTGCTTTTTCTTCTCCTTTTAGAATTTTTTCGAAATCTTCCTCTTTGAGCTTTTCGAGTCCGACAAGAATAAGTGTTCCGACGATGTTTCTGACCATATACCTTAAAAAGCTTCTCCCTTTTATTTCATATATTATGAAATTTCCTTTTTTTGTAATTTGAGATTGAAAGATTGTTCTTTGTGTATTTATTTTTTCTGGAGTGAATCCTGAGAAATCTTTTTCTCCTACCAGCATCTCTGCNCATTTTTGCATTTTTTCTATATTGAGCTCTGATTTTATACTTAAAACAAAATCCTTCAAAAACGGAATTATTTCTCCTTGATATATGATGTATTTGTAGGTTTTCTCACAAGGGGTGTGTCTTGCATTAAAGCTCATATCTANCTCACACGATTTTAGTATCTTTATGTCATCTGGTAAAACTGTGTTTAGAGCATATTTGAACTTCTCAGGGGGTATTTCAGATGATGAGATAAAGTTTGCAACTTGACACAAAGCGTGAACTCCTGCATCTGTTCTTGAAGCTCCTATAACTTTTATCTTATCTTCTCCGGTTATTTTTTCTATGGCTTTTTTTATTTCTCCCTGAACTGTTGGAACATCTTTTTGAATCTGCCACCCTGCATATCTTTTTCCTATATAAGCTATTTTCAAAGCTATATTTTTGAGCATGGTTTCACGTGAAACATGTATTTTATACCTTATTTATTTATTTAAAATCTACTATCTTAAAAAATCAAAAAAGATGTAAGCCGCAGCAGTAAAGGAAGGTATAAGAATGATGAAAGAATATAAAAGATATGCTATAAAGTTTGGTGCTTTCACTCTCATNTCTTCGCTTATACTCTTTACCATAAAGTTCGGCGCATTA
The DNA here is from genome assembly GCA_000494225.1 of Candidatus Calescibacterium nevadense OTU 1. Taxonomy (GTDB): domain Bacteria; phylum Calescibacteriota; class Calescibacteriia; order Calescibacteriales; family Calescibacteriaceae; genus Calescibacterium; species Calescibacterium nevadense. The sequence continues at coordinate 26,847 of AWOA01000022.1, read as the reverse complement.
CCGATATATGTGTTAGCTCCAAAAAAAACAGCTCCGCATGATATAGCTTTCAAAAACGGCTCCCAAACCCCCGCAATCTGAGGAGTAAGTCCAAATTTTTCGGAAATACCTTGAGCAAGAGAGAAGAATGTAAGATAAGTGGGAGCGTTATCAAGGAAAGAAGATAGAAATCCTGTGANAAAGAAAAATTGCCAAGGCTCATTTATTCCGAACTTATCTGCATTATCTTTGAGATAATCTAAAACTGGCGTCATGGTCGCAAATATACCTGCAAAGACTATCGCTACCTCTTCTGCTGGATGAAATGTAAATTCATTATCTTCTCTTATTCTTTTCGGAGTAGTCTTTAAAGATAAAATTGCTGCTGTCCACTGAACTATTTCTCTGAAGGGAAAGTGCAAAAATATAACGGCCAAAAGTATCAAACCCAGATAAACAAAATTTCTCTTTCCGAATATCAAAATTTTATCCCCTTCCCTCTCCAAAGTTTCCGGATACTTTTCTTTTCTTAAAGTTATTGAATCCCAGATGAAAAACACAATGAGAATGATTGAGATTTCAAAAAGCCAGATTGGAAAAAGCTTGAGTGACCAGAAAAAAGGGACTCCTTTCAAAAATCCCATAAACAAAGGTGGATCCCCAATAGGTGTAAGTCCTCCCCCTACATTCGAAACCGTGAAAATGAAAAATATAGGAATATGAAAGGTATTTTTTCTCCATCTATTGAGCCGTAAAAATGGACGAACTAAAATCATGCTTGCCCCGGTTGTTCCTACAAGGTTTGCAAGGATAGAGCCAAAAAACAAAATAGCGGTGTTAAGTAATGGAGTTGGTTTTTTCCTTATATAAATGAATATCCCTCCACTTACTATGAAAAGAGATGTCACTAAAGATATAAACGATATGAATTCTTCCCCTACGTGAAGAACTTTCGCAGGGGATTTTAAAATAAGATATATCAGAACTGGAACTCCAAATATTGCTGAAACTACTGCTTTTGTTTTATTCTTTTCCCACAGGTGAGGATTTATAAGTGGAAAAACCGCTATTGTTATGAGAAGCCCAAAAAATGGTATCAAAAAAATATTATTCATAATTTTTTTTGTATAGTAATCAAAGATTGTTTTTTATTTTTTCTACTTTTTATTTTGAGTTTTTCTGATTTATAGCCATCGTAGGTATTCTGCTTGGGCTGAAACCATGGCTACTCTTAGTCCTATGCCAAATCCAGCTACTTTATCCATAAGAAGTTTCAAAAAGTAGCTACCTGTACGAAGGTCCGAGAATTCTGTATATCCTATTACAGTTCCAGATTTCGTTTCATAGAAATCCCAGCTACAAAATCCACCTTCTATATCTCTCTTTTCTTTTCTATCTATTTCGCACTCAAGTCTTGAATCACCTATCCAGGTATATATTTGTGTGTATTCAAGCTCTATTGGGAGTAATATTTTGTATTTTATTTTGAATTTTACCTTATATCCATTTTCTATTTGAGTTGGTTTTGCATCCTCAATTATTCTGAAAACTTTCTTCCAAGATTCAAAATTTGTTATTTGAGATTTCACATAGTTTATATCTTTCCTNAAAAGAGAATATGATGAGAAAAATCTTACATTGTTTTCATCAGGGTGCCANGAAACTATTATAGTTCTATATGTTTTGAGTATAGGGAGTAGAGACTCAATCGGTAATCTTTGTGGGATTTTTATTTTTTCATAATCTACATTTTTAGGTTCTACTATTATCTTTTTACCTTCTATTCTTTCTTTTACTGCTTCTGGAAAGAGAGTTGAGACTGACACTAATGTAGGAATTTGAAGTTCGGGAAAAGCTTTGTATACTAATTTTGAGAGAAATCCAAAAGAAGCAAGGTCTGCATAAGCGGAATATATCATTACAGTCCTTCCATCTTCTGTTGAATAATATTTTTCAATGAATCTTACATCTGAGAAAGCTTGTTCTCTACCTTTTGCTGGAAGTCCCCAAATCAGATAATTTTTTTCATCATATTTTTGCTCCAAAGTGTAAGTTATTTTAAATTTTAGTCCAAGAGCAACATCAAATGCCAAGTTATACTCAACTATTTCTGTTCCATCTTCTTTTCTCTCTAATATTCTTATTTTGGAAACATTTGGAACAAATTCATGATATTTTTCAAAGTCTCTGACTACTTTTATTACATTGTCTATTTTTTCATTAATAAGTAAGATCCCGGTTATGAAAGGAGGTTTGTTTTTTTCTTTTTGTATTATGACAACCGAGGCTCTTTCAAGAATTGGAGTGAGAGTTTTTATTATATCATATGAGGGAATCTTGGGGAAGTCTTCAGGTATTTGAGCTTTTGCTGANCCAGTTATCATTAAAAGAGAAAATAATGAGAAAACTAAGGTTTTATAATAGTTATAATTTTTCTTCTGCATACTTTTATTTTTAATTTTAAATCCTGTTTTTTTTCTTATTTTTGAACAACTATTCAATTTTTTGTTTATTTTTTGTTTTTAGTTTTTTGTTTTGTTGATCATTCTATTTTTGGGATTGAAATAGAGATTTTCATTTCACTTTTATCTTTGTGTATAGATATTGTACCTCCAAGTTTATCTATTACGTCATCTAATTCATCTTCTATAAATTTTATTTTTGATCTTTTTCCTTCTTGTTGGAGCTCACATTCAACGGAGATTTCATCTGATACTTCTCCTATTTTCATTTTCGCTCTACATTTTTCACGGGTTTCTATTGAGATTTTTATAAGATTTGAAATGAGGAAGATAAAAATAAGGAGAAAATTTTTTGGTAAGCTTTTGGCATTTTCAATTGCAGTGTCCATATCAAGTTTTCCTTCAAATTTATTTTGTAGTGGTAAAACGAATTCTTTCAATTCTGTTGGTGTAAAAGGTTCTTCTCTGATAGATTTTTCAAGAAGACTCAAAAGAGAATTTGTTGTTTTTTGAGTTTTTTCTACTTCTAACTCTTTTTCTGCTATGCTCAAGATAACATTTATTATTTTTTTTATGAGTTGTATTTTAAGCAATATTCTCTCTGTGCTTTCTTCCTCTTCTTTTGTCGTTTCCTGAATTTCTATAAGGATTCTGTCATCTTCCAGAGGTTTTGTATATATGTTTATATCCTTTTTTGCTAAATTTAATTTTTTGAATCCCTGAATTCCGAATACAGAGAGAAAATTTATCTCTGACAGGACTATATCTTTGAGTTTTTCTATATTTTCTATGATCTGCTGATATTTTCTGTTTGAGAACAGAGTCTTATGATCTAATTTATGTAAAATGGCTATTCCTGTTTCAAGTTCTTCTAATATTTTCTGTACTTCGTTTTTTATTTTCTCTTCCTGAGTTTTTTGGAATTCATAAATTTTGGGGATTGAAGAAAAAACTGCTGTAATTATTTTCAAATTTTCGTCTTCTACTTTTTGTGAAAATTTAAATCCTATAAGTCCGGAGATTTTTTCACCTTTTATTTCAGCTATATATATAGGTAAGGTTTCGGGCAAATCTGGATTTTTGAGTTTTGTTTCAAGAAATTTTTTGAACTCTTCATCTTTTTCATCTAAAAAAATTTCAATCATTTCATTTTCAAAGAAAATTACTAATCCTATGTTTTCTGCAGGTATTATTTTTTTTATAGAGAAAATTATTTCGTTTAAGAAAGATTTTTTATCGCTATATTTTTCATAGACCTTGTGCCAAAGATTTGAGATTTCAATAGCGGATCTTATCAGGTTCTCTCGGCCGATTCCTAAATTGTGTATATCTCCGAGTTTTTTTCTTCTTTCAATTACTATTTCTGCTCCGCAAGATATTATATTTAATATTTCGGAAAATCTTTTCCAAGAGAGTTTTACTTTTGGTTTATACTTTATGAAAGCTTTTTGTGGGAAAAAAGAAGGAACGTCAAGGGAAACTATTTTATATCCATTTTCTTGGATTTGGGGTTCGCTTTCGTATTCTGCTTTTTCTACCTTGTTTCTTCCTACTTTTTTCAGGTGGAAAAAATTTTGTCCTTCTGGCCAGATTATCTCACACTTTTTGCAGAAATCTTGTGAGAGGAAAAAAATTACTTTTGTAAAGTATTTTTCAAGGTCTATCTCTTTTGATATAGCATTAAGCAATTCTGTTATTTCTGTTTGCATTAAGAAAATTTTATTTTTTTACTTTTTTGTTTTCAAAAAAAAGCAAATTTTCCATTTTTTTATTGCAAACCAGAAAAAATTTGAAGTTTACAAAATTTTCAAAATTTTGCAAATAATTTGATTTCGTGTTAGGAAAATTTGATTATATTTTCCAAAAACTTGATGATATAAAGGAGCAAAATTTGCTCAGAAAAATTCCTTTTCCTTTTGTTTCTTATGATGTTTCACATGGAACAGTTTTGGTTGATGGGAAAGAAAAAGATGTGTTTATTTTTTGTTCAAATGACTATCTGGGAATGACAAAGAATGAGGAGGTATTGGAAGAGCTGGAAAAGGGGGTAAAAAATTTTTCTTCTGGATCAGGTGCTTCACGTCTTGTATGTGGAAACTTTTTGCCTCATATTGAATTTGAGGANTTCATAAGGGAATTTTTTGGACTTGAAAAGAAAGGAAAAGATGTTCTTATTTTTAACTCCGGTTGGTGTGCAAATGTTGGAATAATTTCTGCACTGTGCGATCATGAAGGTGAAATCTTCTCGGACGAACTCAATCATGCTTCAATAATAGATGGATGTAGATTATCAAAGGGAAAGGTAAATGTTTTTCGTCATCGTGATGTCAATCACCTTGAAGACCTTCTGAAAAAATCACAGGCGAAATTCAAACTTGTTATCACAGATACGGTTTTTTCTATGGACGGCGATGTGGCACCTCTGANGGAGATAAGTTTTTTATGTGAAAAATATGGAGCAGTTTTATATGTAGATGAAGCTCATGCATTTGGAATTTTTGGAGATGGGGGGCGGGGATTAAGTTATGAGCTCGGGGTAGAGCCAGATATAGCACTTTTTACCTTATCAAAGGCTGTCGGAGTATTTGGTGCTTTTGTTATAGCTCCAAAGGATATAATAAAATTTTTGATTTCTCGGGCAAGGAGTTTCATTTTCTCTACTGCTTTGCCGCCTTTTATCTTGTATGCTGCAAAAAGATCTATTCAGATTTTCAGTCAAAATCATTCTCTGAGACAAAAGGTTTTAGAAAATGCGTTTTTTTTGAGAGATGAAATCAGAGGGCATAATCTTTACCAGTTTTTACCCTCCAATATAACTGCCCAAATAACACCATTTATTGTTGGAAATGAGGTAAATACTATGAGGGTTTCTTCCTTGCTTTTTGAGAGAGGGTTTTTTGTTCAGGGAATAAGACCTCCGTCTGTTCCACGTGGAACATCAAGACTGAGGATAACTGTTACCGCAAAACATACAAGAGCCGAGATTTCGGAATTTGTCAAAAACCTCAAAGACATAATTTTAGATTTAAATTTGTTTTAGATTTGAAAGTTTCACGTGAAACTTATTTTTTGTTTTTGTAAAGCTTTTGTTTTTTATAAAAATGCTTCAATGAAAAGGAGGTAAAACATGGGAGAAAAGCATATGAACTTCAAAGAGGAAACTTTGAGAAGGTGGGATATAAAACATTTTTGGCACCCATACACTCAAATGAACTTTTACAAAAAGATAAAACCGCCAATAATATGTAAAGGGGAAGGAAACTGGATTATTGATATAAACGGCAAGAAATATCTTGACGCCGTATCCTCTATATGGTGCATCTTACATGGGCACTCAAAACCTGAACTTGTGAAAGCGATAATTTCTCAGGCAAAAATACTCCAGCATTCAACAACCTTGGGGTTGGCAAATATACCCTCAATACTTTTAGCAAAAGAACTCTCGGACCTCGTAGGTCTTCCAAAAGTCTTCTTCTCAGAAGATGGAGCAGAAGCAGTAGAAATAGCTATAAAGATGGTTCTCTCTTTTGTAAAGAGAAATAATAAAAAGAGTGATAATAATAATAATAATAATAATAAAATAAAACTAGCATGTGTCAAGAACGCATATCATGGTGATACACTCGGGGCTATGGCTATATCTGGCAAGACTCAATTTACAAAAGAGTACTCTCAATTTCTTTTCAGTCCGATTGAGCTTCCGCCGGTTNTATGTTTCAGATGTAGATGGAACAGAGCAAAAGAGAAGGGAGAGAAGATTTGTTCCTTTGAATGTATGGAAAANGCTCGGGAGATTTTGAGGAAAAAAAGACCTTCTGCTATTTTCGTTGAGGGAGGAGTTCAAGGTGCCGGAGGCATAATACCTTTGCCTCCCGGGTACCTCAAGATGCTGTTGGAGGAAGCAAAAAAAATAGGCGCTATTTTAGTTGTGGATGAGGTCGCAACAGGTTTCGGAAAAACAGGAAAAATGTTCGGTTTTGAATGGGAACTGAAAAAGAAGCAAAATGAATTGCCAGATATAGTATGTCTTGGGAAGGGACTTAGCGGGGGGTATCTCCCTCTCGCGGCAACTTTGACAAAAGATGAAATTTTCAAACTGTTCCTCGGGGAACAATGGGAGGGGAGACATTTCTTTCACGGACATACATTCACCGGTAATCCAATTTTATGCAATCTTGCTCTTGAAAATATAAAGCTTTTCAAAAAGGAAAACATATTGGAGAAGATTCAAGATAAAATAAAGTATCTTGAAAAGAGGCTTTCTGAACTTTGGAGTTTAGAGTTTGTGGGAGATATTAGAGGGAAGGGATTTATGTGGGGGATAGAAATTGTAAAGAGGGGTAAGGAAAGTTTTCCAACAAAGTTTCTTGCAGGTTGGAGAGTGTGTATTAGTATGTGGAAAAGAGGAGTTTTTATAAGACCTCTTGGTGATGTAGTGGTCATAAATTTACCTTTATCTATAAAAACAAGAGAAATAGATTTTCTATTGGAAGCTCTTAAAGAAAGTATATCTGATCTCAAANAATTTACAAAGTCTATATAGAAAATAAGTACAAGGTTTCACGTGAAACTTAAAAGCTGAAAATACAAAGAAATGTNATAAATAAAACTGCTTCATAAATTCAAACTCAAAGAATGTTTCATGTGGAACATCAAAACTATTTTTTTAGAACCTTGAAAGTTTTGTTGGGTGATAAAACCCTTAAAGCTTTATTGGCATAATAAGGTTTTCTGCTCCTTTACCACCCACAGGCTGAATAAGACATGGTGCAGTTTGTCCAAAAATCTTTATTGATAGGAGTGGAGAATCAATTGAAGATACAGCATCTTGGAGGAACTTCAAAGACAATGCTATTTTCTCCTCGCCAAAAGTATCCGCATCTATTTCTTCTTCTGATGCCCCAAGTTCATCTGATTCTGCGCGTAAAATGACTTTACCCTTGTCTATTTCAAGAATGACATATGGGAATTTAGAGCTTGCAAAAATTCCTACCCTTCTTAAAGCTTTTTTAAGTTCCTGACTTTTTACTATACAACGAGATAACTCTTCATCTTTCGGAAAGACTGCTCGCCAATTTGGATATTCTTCACTTATTGTCTTTATCCATATTGAAATATCTGGAGAACTTATCAGTGCAACTCCTTCGTTCTGCTTTATTTCTACTTCTTTCTGTGAAGGAAGAATTTTTTTCAGGTCAGACACAGCATTTTTTGGGATAATGAACTTTGTNTCCATGGAGTTTTCATTTTCAACGCTATATGTTGCAAGTCTGTGTCCATCAGAGGCTACAAGCCTTATCTCGTTTTTAGAGATCTCCGCGAGAACTCCTGTGAGAACATATCTTGATTCATCAGATGATGCGGCAAATGCTGTTTTTTCAAAAAGCTCATAAAGTGTTGCGGAAGGTATTGAGGCGGCGGTGAAAAACTCTCCCTCTGGTGGATATGGAAATTGAGATGATGGTAGAGAGTAGATAGAATATTTTCCTGATTTTGTTCTGATTTCTGTTGTACCGTTTTTTACNTCTAATTCTATTTTTTCAGAATCTATTTCTTTTACAAGGTCGTATAGTTCTCTCGCAGGTAGAGCGACTTCAAGATTTGAGCTTTTTTCACATTTTGATTTCGCTTTCACAAAAACTTCAAGGTCTGTNGCAAGCAAAGTAANTTGATTCTTTTCATCAGCTTTTATGAGAACAAAAGATAAGATTGGCTGATGCGCTCTTCTTTCTGTTATATGTTGAACTTGTCCCAAAACCTCTAAGAACTCCTTCCTTTTTAGTTCAAGTTTCATAAAACAAAATATAATGCTTTGATGAACGGTTTATTTGAAATTTATCAAATTTTTCAAGACTTTTACTATCTCGGTTTTTGTTGGTGAGTATGTCCCGAGGTGGGATACTTTGCATGAAGCACAAATACTGGCGAATACTGCCGATTTCTCATCTTCAAGTCCTATTCCTTCGCATAAAGCGAAAGCTGCTGTGGTTGTATCTCCTGCTCCTGTCACATCATATACATCTTTTGCGAAAGCTATTATGTGGAAAGCTTCACTTTCCGAAAAAAAACTCAATCCATCTTCACCTTGAGTTATAACAATTTTTTTTATTTTCAGATTTTCTCTTATTTTTCTCGCAGTTTCATTTAAGTTTTCTTCTTTTCCACCTGCTACTATCTTTTTTATCTCATATGCTTCTTTTATATTTGGTAAGATCATATACACTCCTTCAAAAAGTTTTATATTTTGAGGTTTTGGGTCGCATAGAATTTTTGCTGAGTTTCTTTTTTCCTTTATTGCATTTGTTATATTCTCTGAAAAAAATCCTTTCGCATAATCTGAGAGAACTATTACATCAAACTCNTCTTCTTTGAGTTCTGATATAATTTTTTCCGCAAGTGTGTATTCAATATTGTGAGTTTTTTCTGTGTCTATTCTCACAACATGTTGCCCTCTTGCTATGACTCTTGTTTTCTGGGTTGTCGGTCTGCTTCTGTCTCTTACGAAAAAGACTTCAACTCCTTCTTTCTTCATTAAATCTTCAAGNATATTTCCCTCTTTATCTTCTCCTACGACAGAAAATAGTTTTACTTTGCATCCACCTATTTTTTTTATGTTTACTGCTGTGTTAGCCGCTCCGCCCGGTTTGAAATAACTCTTTGAAATATGTACAACAGGAACAGGAGCTTCCGGAGATATTCTTGTGGTATCTCCTATAAGGTATGAGTCAAGCATTGAATCTCCAAAAACTGCTACTTTGAGTCTCGAGAACTCATAAAATATTTTCTCTACTTCTTTCTCTATTTCTCCAAGAATTTTCTGTGTATCAATTTCTCGTATCTCCATTTTTTTATTATTTATAAAAGAAAATTTTAATTTCAAATTTTTAGCTTCAAATTTTTATTCTCAAAGTTTTTTGGTTTTTGATTATTTCAACTTCAAATTTTTGTATTTTTTAGTTTAGTGATTGAATTTACCAACCCTCGTATGGCATCCCTTCTGAAAATTCCCATAATAAAAATGCTCTTATGAAGTATCCGGGGTTGCTTATATTTTTTAGTTCTGAATAAAGATCGTATCCCAAATTTAGTGATACATGTCCTCTTTTAGATAATGCAAGATATAATTGTGGTACAACATGGATATATTTCTCTTTTCCCCACTTGTAAGCTACCTCAACAGCTGGAAAAATTCCTCTTTTTGTATTTTGTGTTGTAATAAAGTTGAGGGCACCGGATAGTAATCCACCTACTNTTTTTTCTCCCGGNGAGAATTGAGTTTTAAGTGAGCTCTGAAAAGAAAATGTATCTGCTATTCCTTTACCGAACGCTATATACGGCATCAAAGAAAATTCTTCTTCTGACTTTATTGGAATTGCAGTNTCAAGTCCTCCTGACAAAATAATCAAACTTTCTTTGTTATGAAATATAACAGATTTTAGTCCGAGTTCTATTTCCCATGAAACTCTACTACTTTCAAAAATTTGTTTTCCTTTTATTTCATATTGATATATGGGACCTATTCTTTGGGCAAAGTAAAGAGTGTGAGAAAAGTAATTTTTTGAAATCTGTGTTATGTAAATGAGTTCGTCTTCTGGGAAAGCCTTTGTGGTGTAGTGCGTTCGCAGGAAATTCAGTTCTCCTTGGGGATATCTTTTGTCATATCCGAGGCTTTTGAGGTATAAAGCCAATTCTTTTATTTTTGGCCCTGAAAGTATATTCCCAAATGCCGGCATATACTTTGAAAGTCCATATTTTTCTCCTCCATCTCTTATTACTCTTATCCAATCTGAAAGAGGTTCTCTTGAATTAAATTTTTTGTCTCTGAAATTTGCGGGTGGGGTGTCAAGGCCAATTTCTTCCCAATTGGGATTCCCTGATCCATCTTTTCCGTGGCAAGATGAGCATAAAGTTTCAAATATCTCCTCCGCTTTCAGCTTTTCATATTGGGTGAGGTTTTGTGCTTCCTGATTTATAAAGATTGAACTTGCGATTAGAAGAAAGTAAAACATATGTTTTTTATTTATTTTTTTTATTGTTTAGTTTTATTTTTTTTTATTTCAATTTTTAAATTTTCTTGAGGTATTACAAAAATTTTTGGTTATGGTCGAAAAAGAAAGAGGAGGGTCTGGTGAAAGAGAAGAGCGATCTTTTCTTACTAATATAAAGCCTCTTGGACCGTACTCTCTTTTTCGTATTGAGGATAATTTTGTGTTCTTGNCAGGTCAGATAGGTGTTGATGGGGAAGTTCTGAAAGAGACTTTAGATGAGCAGTTAGAACANGCACTCAAAAATATTTATAGAATTTTGGTAAGTATTGGGCTTACACCTGCTGATATTGTGAAAGCAACTGTTTTCACTACTCAAATTGATCAAGCTCAAAAAATAAATGCTATTTGGGAAAGTTTTTTCAGAAAATACTCTGATGTTCTTCCTGCGCGGACATTTGTTGGTGTATCGGCTCTACCTCGTGGAGCTTCTATAGAAATAGATGTTATAGCTCATCTCAAAGATGAAGGCGCTCTGTTTGGAGTAGGAAAGCATTTTTTCCTTGCAAAAGATTTTCTCAAGGCTCATGAATACTTTGAGAGGGCTTGGAGAAAAAAAGNAAAGTATAGTGAGTTAGCGAAAGCGTTTGCTATTTTATCTGCTGGATTTATAAAGCTTCATGAAGAAAGATTCCAAAGGAACGNTTTTACAAAAGCNGCGGAACTATTGAAAAATTTTGTAACAAAAGATAAGATAAAATCTTTTAAAGATGCTATATCAAAAGGGGATAGTGAAAAACTCTTTGATTTATCTTCTACGATTTTAGAAGAAATTAAGATTAGTTAGTTAGTAATAAAAATTTTGAATAAAGAAAAATAAGTAAATTAGAAAATGTAAAGGTAATTTATGGTTATATCTTTTGCAAATCAGAAAGGTGGGGTAGGGAAGACTACACTTGCTATAAATCTTGGGAGTGCCCTTGCTCTGTCTGATATTAAGGTTTTGATTGTTGATTTTGATCCACAAGGGCATGTTACGGTTGGTCTTGACATACAGCACGAAGGTAAAACGATTTATAAAGTTATATCAGGTGAGATCAGAATAGAAGATGCAATATTCCCTACGAAGGTTGAGAATTTATTTGTTATTCCTGCTGATGAGAACCTTGCTGGGTTTGAGGTTGAATTTTTTAATAGCGAAAACAGCCAATTTATTTTAAAAGATAAACTAAAAGATATAAGAAAAGATGAATTTGATTTTATTTTTATAGATTGTCCTCCATCTATTGGGGTTTTTACAATAAGTGCCCTTTGTGCATCTGACTATGTTATAATTCCTGTTCTTCCAGATTTTTTTTCTCTTGAGGGTTTTTCAAAGTTTTTCAAGGCGATTGAGGAGGTGAGAGCAAATCTCAATCCCTCTCTTGAAATTTTAGGTATAGTTATAAATATGTATGATAANAGAGCAAAGCTTACAAAAGAGGTCGAAGAAGAATTTATGAGATATTTCCCAGGAAAAATATTCAGAACAAGGATTGTCAAAAGCGTGAAGATAGCGGAGGCTCCGGGATTTGGGTTACCCGTTGTTCTTTATAAACCATCATCTCCTGCATCAGATGTTTTCACTTATCTTGCCGAAGAATTTCTTGAAAGAATCTCTGAGGAAAAAAAGAAGAAGTCTCAAATTAGTTTATAAGTAAAAAAATTGATATAAACAAATTATCAATTTAGAAAAAATAAATTCACAGGAATAATAAGAAGATAAGTAAAAAATTAATTTTCATTATGGCAGGTGGTAAAGTTTATTTTGTTGGAGCTGGACCGGGAGATCCAGAACTTATAACTCTCANAGGTTACAAGATTTTAAAAGAGGCTGATGTNGTTATATATNCTGGTTCCTTGATAAATGAAAAAATTCTTGATATTGCTGAAAAAGCTCAAAAAATTAACTCTTTTGGAATGTCTGTTGAAGAAATTTGTGACCTGATAGAAAAAAGTTATTTTGAGGGAAAAGTTGTTNTGAGATTACATGATGGTGATCCGTCTATTTTCGGCTCTGTAAAAGAGCAGTTTGAAATACTTGAAAGTAAAGGTATAGATTTTGAAGTTGTTCCAGGTGTTTCTTCTTTTCTGGCAGCAGCAAGTCATCTCAAAATTGAATATACTGTCCCGGAAATTACTCAGACGGTAGTTATAACAAGATATCCGGGAAAAACTCCTGTACCAGAAGATATCAANAAGATTGCAAAAGAAAAACCGACTCTTATATTTTTTCTTTCTGCTTCTTTGCTACCAAAGATTATAGGTGATCTTTTTGAAGTTGGATATCCTTCTGATTTTCCATGTGCGCTTTGCTACAAGGTAACTTTTGAAGATGAAAAAATAATTTTTGGAACTCTATCTGATATTTCCGATAAAGCAAAGAAAGAGGGAATATCAATGCATGCTCTTTTTATAGTATCAAAAGCTTTTTTATCGAAAGGAAAGAAATCTTTTGTTTATTCTGAAAAATATGCGAATTTGGTCAAAAAAGCAAATAAGCAAAAGTAAATAAAGAATAGGAAATTGAACGAGATTGAAAGATCGGCAAGATATGGAGAAAATAGGAATGGAAAATGAGCTGAAAAATTATTATGTAGATCAACAAAAATATTTTAGTGAGCTTTTCAAAAAAGGGATTGGCTTAGTTGCTATAACCTTGCATGGAGTGGAGATAGTATTAAAAATTTCTGACGCGATAAAATTCACAAAGGTAGATGTTTTCATATCTGAAAAGTTAAAAGATGATTTGAGACAAAAAGGGNAGCTTGAAAAACTTGAAAAATTAGGTTCTGAGAAAATTTTTTACTTCAAAAGCTTAAAAGATCTCGTTTCTGAAATTTTTAAAAGTTATGATGCTCTTATTTTTGTTGTATCTTTGGGAGCTCTCATAAGAATTATCTCCCCTCACTTGAAATCAAAAGAAGAAGATCCTGCGATTTTATGTATAGATGATGCTGGAAGATTTGTAATAAGTGTTCTTTCTGGACATCAAGGAGGAGCAAATGAACTTACCCAGAAAGTCGCAAAAATTATAAATGCTACTCCTGTTATAACTACTGCGTCTGATTCAATAGGAACCATACCTGTTGATATATTTGGTAGAGAATATGGATGGAAAGTCGAAGCAGATCATGATACTCTTGTTGAGGTTTCCGCACATATGGTNAATGGCAGAAAAATAGCTTTGGTTCAGGAATCAGGTGAAAGATTTTTTTCTTTACCGCAGAATGTTTCTTTAATTTCGCCTTCTGACTTTTTTGAAAGACAAAATGAATTTCAAGCATGCCTTTTTATAACTCATATTCTGCNTGAAAAAAGTAAAATAAAAATTCCATGTGTATTTTATAGACCAAGAGTTTTATATTGTGGGGTAGGGTTTGACAAGGGTATAAAATCTGATGAAATTTATGAATTTTTCCTCAAATTCTTTGAAGAAAATAAACTCTCACATTTGAGTGTAAGGAAAATAGCGACAATAGAAACAAAAAAGGATGATGATGAATTCAGAAAGTTTTCTGAATTTTTGAAGGAAAATATTGGTATTGAGGTCGTTTATTTTGCAAAAGATGATATTTTGTCTGTTTCTCATCTTATAAAGAATCCATCTGCTTATGCAGAAAAATATGTTGGAGTTCCGTCGGTTTCAGAAGCTTGTGCTCTTTTGCTTGCGGGGCAGAAATCTGAACTTATTGTTCCAAAAACAAAATTTAAAGGAAAAAGTGGTGCAGGACTTACCTTTGCTGTTGCAATAGATAAAAACTTATTATATGTGTAAAAAATAAAATATGATATAATAATTATGCATATGTGTATAAGAATATCCGGATTTGTTTGTNTTCTAAGTTTGTGGATTTTAGCTTTTTCAAATGAATAGTTCCGAAACGCTCCTTCCTTCGTATATTCTCATTATTGCTTCTCCAAGTAGTTTTGCTACTGANACAACTTTTATTTTCCCTCCTGATCTTGTATCTTTGCCGTTTAGTGGTATTGTATCTGTGACTACAAGTTCTTCAAGGGGGGAATCTTTTATTTTTTCTGGTGCTTGTAGAGATAATACGGGGTGTGTGCAAACTGCTGAAACTCCCTTTGCTCCTTTATTGAGTAGCGCTTCTGCTGCTTTTATTATAGTTCCGCAAGTATCCACAATATCGTCAACTATTATAGCATATTTACCTTTGACATCTCCCACAACGAAAACAACTTCTGATTCATTAGGTTTAGGTCTTCTTTTATCAATTATTGCAAACCCACTTTTCAGATGTTTCGCATATGCTCTTGCTCTCGGAGCTCCGCCAGTATCAGGAGATACGATTACTATGTCATCTCCTTCCCCCCATTTTTGTCTTATGTAATCTATGTGTATTGGCATAGCATATAGGTTATCAACTGGGATGTCAAAAAATCCTTGAATTTGTCCTGCGTGCAGATCGACTGTGACTACCCTATTTGAACCTGTAACCTGAATTAAATTAGCGACAAGCTTTGCAGAAATTGGCGTTCTTGGTTCTACTTTTCTATCTTGTCTTGCGTATCCGTAATATGGTATTACAGTGGTTATTTTTTCTGCTGAGGCTCTTTTTAGGGCATCCATCATTATGAGTAATTCCATAAGGTTATCATTTGTTGGTGGGCATGTAGGTTGTATTATGAAGACTTCTGCTCTTCTTATGTTCTCTTTTATTTCAACCCAAATTTCTCCATCAGCAAACCTTTTGATTTCACACTTGCCCAAAGGTATTTCTATGTATTGAGAAATTTTTTGAGAAAGCTCTTGATTTGCTGTACCGGAAAAAATTTTTATTTCACCCTTTAAACCTTTTGACACAAATCAGTGGTTGGGGTGGGAGGACTCGAACCTCCACGCCGGGATCCAAAGTCCCGTGTCCTGCCAGTTAGACGACACCCCAGTATAAAGTATTTTTAATTTAATCATATAAGTTTTCTTTGAGCTTTTGGCAAATTTTGTTTTGAAATGGGCTACATTTTATCTGGTGCTGAGACTCCAAGAAGGNCAAGTCCAGTTTTTATTGTTTTTTTAGTCATTTCACATACGAGAAATCTTTTGAACCTTGTTTTTTCATCTTCTGTGAGAATCTTTTTTTTCTGGTAAAATGAGTGGAAAGAAGCTGTAAGAGACATAAGGAATGAGGTAAGTCTGCTCGGCTCAAAAAGATCACAGGCAGTTATGACTTCATCGTAGAAGACACAGCATAATCCTAATATATGCCTTTCTTCCTCTTCGAATTCAAAATCTTCATCAAAATTTTTCGCTTTTATTTTTTCTTTGAGATTATCTTTCCATTTTTCGTATCCTGAAATAAGTTTTCTTGTTTTAGCTTCTTCGAACACAGATGATATTCTCGCATGAGCATATTGGACATAAAACACGGGGTTTTCCATGGTTTTCCTTTTAGCTAAATCTATATCAAATTCGAGCTGTGTATCTGAATTTTTTGTAAGGTATATGAATCTTGCGGCATCTTCGCCTACTTCTTCTATAAGTTCATCTAATGTTATGAATGTTCCTTCTCTTTTTGACATCTGGACTGTTTTCCCGTCTTTTAGTAAGAGAACCATCTGTACAAGCTTGACCACGAATTTACCCTTAAATCCTGCTATATTTAGAAAAGATTCTATTCTTTTTATATATCCGTGATGGTCTGCTCCCCATACCTGAAATAGTATGTCAAAGCCTCTTTTTGTTTTGTAAAGATGATACGCACAATCGTTTCCAAAATAAGTTGGTTTTCCGTCTCTTTTTATAACGACCCTATCTTTGTCATCTCCAAATAACGTGGTTTTTAAGAAAATAGCTGAGTCTTGCTCATATGTATAAGGTTTTATTATTTTTAGAGCTTCTCTGATATATTTTTCTGATATTTCTTTTTCTGAAACAAAATTTTCAAACTTTACTCTGAACCTCTCTAATGTTTTTTTTATATCTTCGAGAATTATTCTTGAAGCTTTAAAGCCCAAAGAAAAAGCATCGGAATTTTTTATTTCATCTTGGAGAATTTTTTTTATTTTTTCTGTATATTCTCCTTTATATTCTTCGCCAGTTCCTTTTATCGTTTGCCCGAGTTTTTCTATTTGTTCTCCGGCGTCGTTGATGTAAAACTCTCTTACAACTTCTCCTCCGCAGAATTCAAGCATTCGTGAAACCGCATCTCCGACAGCGGCTATTCTTCCGTGTCCTATGTGTAGGGGACCTGTGGGATTTGCAGAAACGAATTCAGACAAAATTTTTTGCCCCTCAAAGTTTTTGGGTTTGGTGAAATTGAAAAGAAAATCAATTGAAATTTCTGGAGGAATTTTGAAATTTATAAATCCATTTACAACGGAAGGATTGAATTCTTGTAGCTCTTTTTTTATTTCTTCTGCTATAACATTTGGAGATTTTTTCATTATTGGAGCAAGTTTGAATGCAATATCTGTAAACAATTCTCCGTANTCGTCGTTCTTCGGTCTTTCGGGATACTGTATGGGAGGGATTTTATCTTTTTTTATATCTTCGCATATTTTGAAAAGTTTCTCTCTTATTCTTTCTCCTAATGCCTGCATTTTTTGTATTTGAGGAAAAAGTATTTTTAAAAAAAATAATTATTTACTTTCTTTTTGGTGTAATTACTGCTACTAAGTTTCTTCCTTCTTTATATGGCGGTTTTTCAAATTGTGCTGAATCTGAAAGGTATTGCATAACTTTATCCATGACTTTATTCATTACCTCAGTATGCAATGCTTCCCTTCCTTTACCTCTGACTACAAGTTTCACTTTTACTTCTCCTTCTTTCATCCATTCTATTATTTTTTTTGCTTTTATTTCTATATCGTGGTCTTGGATAGTTGGGGAGAATTGCATTTCCTTTACTTCTATTACCTTTTGACTTTTCTTTATTTCTTTTTCTTTTTTCTTTTGCTCATATAAGAATTTTCCGAAATCAACTATTTTGCAGACTGGTGGATCGGCGTTCGGGACTATTTCTACGAGGTCAAGACCCTTCTCATCAGCTATTTTTAGAGCTTCTTCCAAAGGAAGAATGCCAATTTGTTTCCCGTCCTCTCCTATTACTCTTACCTGTTTTGCTTTTATTTTTCTTCCTACTCTATAATACATTTTGATAAAATATATTTTATTCCCTCCTCTATTGATAAAGTTTTTATTGAACCACCTTTTTCTCTTATTGTTATTGTTTTTTCTTCTTTTTCCTTTTCTCCAACAACTATCATAAATGGGACTTTTGCCACTTCCCAGTTTCTTATTCTCTTTGATAATCGCTCTCCCGTTTCTAAGTCGAGTTCGCAGTCAAGTCTATTTTCTAAAAGAAGATTATAAATAAATGATGCATAATCTTGTGAGTTTTCTTTAACACTTATTACTGCACACTGAATAGGGGAAAAATATGGAGGAAAATTTCCTGCCGTGTTTTCAATAAATATCCCAAAAAATCTTTCAAATGAGCCAAATATAGCCCGGTGAATTATATACACTGGTTTTCTCTGGTTATCTGAGTCTATATAAAAGGCGGAGAATTTTCTTGGCAGATTAAAATCAAGTTGAACCGTTGAGCATTGCCAAACTCTTCCGAGAACATCTTTTATTTTCAGATCTATTTTTGGTCCATAAAAAACTCCTTCTCCGGGGTCTATTTCAAAATTGAGTTTGCTTTTTTCTAACGCTTTTTTTAAAGATTCCTCTGCAAAATCCCATTCATCATCTGTGCCTACTTTTTCTTCTGGTCTTGTTGATAAAAAAACCATATACTCTGAAAATCCGAACATGCTCAATATTTCTTTGATTATTTCAAGAATTTCAGAAACTTCTTCTTCTATTTGATCTATTTTCAAAAATATGTGAGCATCATCTTGGGTGAAACCTCTTACACGAAGGAGTCCGTGAAGAACTCCGCTTTTTTCGTATCTATAAACTGTTCCAAATTCACACAATCTAAAAGGTAAATCACGGTATGATCGAGTTTTTGATTTGAAAATCATTATATGGAAAGGACAATTCATAGGTTTGAGCTGGTATGGAGTTTTTTCGCCCCCATAACCTATTGACCTTTCAAAATCTCTTGCTTCTTCTTTTCTCTCTTTTTCATCTTCTTTGTCCCACTCCATAGGTGGAAACATAAATTTCCTGTAATGGTCAAGATGTCCGGAGGTTTTCCAGAGATTTATTTTTGCTATGTGGGGTGTGTATACGAGGTTATAGCCTTTTTTTTCATGTATTTTGAGCCAAAAATTCTCTATCTTTCTTCTTATTTTTGCTCCCTTTGGTAGCCATATTACAAGACCTGGGCCTATTTCATCTTCATCTATCATGAAAAGTTCAAGCTCTTTTCCCAATTTTCTGTGATCTCTCTTTTTAATTTCTTCAAGTTGCTTGAAGTAGTTTTGAAGTGTTTCTTCATCTGCAAATGCAACACCATATATTCTTATAAGTTGCGGAGCTTTTTCATCTCCCCTAAAATGAACAGCTGATATTGATGTAAGTTTGAAAGCTCCTATCATTCCGGTTGAAGGAACGTGGGGACCTCTGCAAAGATCTAAAAATTCTCCTTGTTCATAAAATGATACTACATTATCTTCTATTTCTTTGAGTATTTCTATTTTGAAAGTTTCTCCTTTCTGTTCGTATAGTTTTATTGCTTCTTCTTTTGTAAGTTCAAATCTTCTTATAGGTAAATTTTCTCCCTTTATTTTTTTCATTTCTTCTTCTATTTTTTTTAGGTCTTCTTCTGAGAAGCCTTCGGGCCTGTAAAAATCGTAAAAAAATCCAACTTCTGTTGTTGGACCGACGGAAAGCTTTGTTTCAGGGAAAAGTCTTTTTACAGATTGGGCGAGAGCATGAGCACAAGAATGCCTCATAATATCTAAACCATCTGGACTATCTCTTCTTATAAGCCTTACATTAGAGTTAGAGCTATCTAACTTATTTTCTTCTATTGCTTTTTCTAATTCATCTAATACATCCTTAGGCAAAGATGTGAGTAAATCAAAGATTTTCTTTCCTACCTTAATGCCAACGATGTTATCTTTCTTGATTCCTTTTTTTTCAAGAACCTCTTTTCCCGTCATATACTTAACTTCCTTATTTTAATCAGTAGTCCATTTCTTATTATTTTTTGAAAAATTATATTAAGCTTTAGTTTTAATTTTCGTGATATTCCTAAAATATATTTTAGACAGTAGTTGAGAGAAAAAATAGGAAAAAATAAGGAAGTGCAAAGGTAAGGGAGTGTAAGATGGATAATTTGTTAAACATAATAAAGAGATTCTTAGTTGAGAAAGCAAGGGAAATATTATTTTTTTTGGTGGTTTTCTTTTTTGGCCTCTCATTTTCAAGAACAATAATTTTCTTCATTAAAAATTCAATAAAGATAGAGCAAACGGAACATAATTTGAGAGTAAATCTCAACGGAAAAGCTGTAAATAATGATAGAAAAAGAAATATATCTCCAGAAGCTTTTAGCTTTCTTTGGGAGAAGGGAATAATCGGGAGAAAAATTGTTGTTCAGCAAAAGCCTCAACAAGAAGAAGTTATAAAAGAAGTAGTTGTTTCTCCACTTTCAAATTCATACAGACTCGTTGGAACCATAATAGGAGGAAAAAAAGAGAACTACGCTTTTGTATACCATAGTCAGTCTAATACTACCTTCATGAAAAAGCAAGGAGAGGAAATAGAGCCGGGAGCTAAAATAGTATCTATAAAACCAGATAGGGTTGAGATAATACGTGGTGATAGGAAAGAGATTTTGTTTTTGTTTGAGGAGGATCAAAGAAAGTTTGAGGAGGAAAAGCAAAGAGCACAGATACAGAATGCGGAAGTGAATACTTTCGGAGAAAAACCTGTTGGAATTCCTCCGGGACAAGTTTTTGAATTTGAAAGCGGTGGGGGACCACTTTCTTCTCAGCTCCGGCGGGTAGGGGAAGATACTTTTGAGGTAAAGCGTGATTTTATAGTCTCAAATCTTTCTGATATGACTCAGCTTCTTNTATCAGCGAGAGCTATTCCTTACATAAAAGATGGTAAAATTCAAGGTTTCCGTCTTGTAAATATATCTCCTTCAAGCTTCTATAAGGTTATAGGAATTCAAGATGGTGATGTAGTGAAGTCAATAAATAAAGTTCCGGTATCAAGTCCAGAGGCTATTTTGAAGATTTTTTCAGATATACAAAATGAGACATACTTTGAGATAGTTTTGGAAAGAAATGGTGTGGAGAAAACATTTAAATACTATGTGCGCTGATAATTTATAATTTGAAAATTTAAAGTCTATTNTTTTATATTTTTTGTAGAGCTATTTTATATCTTTGAAGCTTCCGTAATTTAAGATACACAAAAATTTAAGGATACACAAAATAAATTTTCCAATTTTTCCCTTTGGGCAATCCCGAAACAGAGTTATGAAATTTTTTCGGTATTCCTATCGTGATTGTATTTTGGTTTTTTGGTTCTATCTTTTTTGTTGCACATGTAATTTTTATTAAAAAATTTTTAGCCAAGAGAAATTTTAGGTATAGATTTTATTTTTTACCTCTCAAAATTTTAAGTTTAATCTGATTACTTATTTTTCTGCTTTCAGATTACTAAATTTTATCTTATGTTAGCGGTATTGGGCTGTGGAATGAGAAATCTATTTCCTTGTATTATTTCCTTGTGTCTCATTATTTTGTTTTTAGGTTGTGCTAAAAAGCAACCTAAAATTTATGAAAAGAAAGTTGATTTTTTATGTTCAGAATGTAAAATAAAAGAAGGAGAAGGAGGGGACAAAGCTGAAAAAAGTTATATTGAAGAACTGCCAGAAAAATCCCAGGACCTGCAAAATTATCGAAAAAATCCTGTTATTTTTGAGTACGAAGCTCTTAAAGATTCTTTGAATGTAAGAACATATGAGGAGATGTTTGATAAAGCTTTCATTTTTTATTCTCAGGGAAATATAGAGATTGCAGCAAGAATATTTGATGTTCTTGCGAACAATTCTCCAAATGAGGAATACAGAGAAATCTCGCTTTTCAATCTTGCTATGAGCCTTGAAAGGCTTGGAAAAGATGATGAAGCGGAAAAAATTTATTCTGAACTTTTGAAAAGCTCAAATTATGATATAAGATCTGATTCTCTCTTGCGCCTTTCAAGAATAAAAATATCAAGGGAGGAGAAATTTGAAGTAGATATTAATTCCTTTCTTGATGAGAAAAGAAAAATGTTCGCTTATGCTCTTTCTTTTTTCCAGAAAACGGAAAACATAATAAATTCTTTAATTAAAAGAGAAATTGATTTTGCAAATTTAGAAAATCACTACAAAATTCAAGACCAAGATTTATCATCTGTAAAAGCGGAGGTTAAGAAAATACAGAATGAAATAAAAAGTATAAATCAAAGAAAAATTTCAGATGAGGCAAAAACAATAGTTTCTATTTCTGAAGCTAATCTTAGCTTTATTTTTGCTATTTTAGAGAAAAATTATCCTATTGATGCTATAAGGCGTAAGGTAAAGTATATTCTTGAAGCTCAGAAGAAATATATGGATGTTGTAAGAAACGGAGAGCCATGGTGGATTACAGCTGCCGTTTTCAAGCTCGGAGAAACTTATAGATACCTTTTTGAAGACCTCGCTATATCTCCGCCACCCCATGAACTCAAAGATGAAGAGGAGATAGAAGTCTATAGGCAAGAACTTTTGAAAGAGCTTGAGAAGGCTTTAAAATACGCTTCCCAAATATATGAGAAAAATATAAACTTCGCTGAAAGAGTGAAACTCAAAACTTTTTGGGTGAAAAGAAGCTCAGAAGAGCTTGAAAAAGTCAAATCTTATATTGAAAAAATAAAAGAGATCACTGGGNCTTCTCAAATTCAGTAAGATCGGAAGGGAAACAAAAATATCATATGATTTCAAAAGAGGATGAGATAATTTTTGAGATAATTTTGAAAATACTTTGTGGCCAAGAATTTGATGAGAAAACTTTCAGAGACTTTGAATATCAGATTTTCAGCAAATCAAAGAGGTACGGAGTTTCAACTCAAATTTTTTCTGAACTAAAAAAACGAAAAATTTGGTCAGAAATTTTCTACCTTGACTATCTTTTGAACCTAAAAAAAATAAAAAATAATTTTAAAGTCCTGAAATTTTTTGTGAAATCAGGATTTGATTTTATATTGCTCAAAGGGTTTTCTGTTGCTCAAAAATACTATGGTGATTTACGAGTAAGACACGCAGGAGATATAGATTTGCTCATAAAAGAATCTGATAAAGATGAGTTTTTGAATTCCCTTTTTGAGTCTGGTTTTTCTCCCATCCCTCTTTCAAAGATAAAGGAGAAAATTGGACATGCAATACAGCTTAAAAATGGAGAAATTTCCGTTGGAGTTCATACTTGGCTATGTGATAGATTGTTTGTTGATATAAAATATGAAGATGTTGAAACAGAATTTACAAGATTAAAGTTCAGAAGTGAATATATCAAAGTGAAAACATTATCTTCTGAGTGGGACCTTATTGAGCTTTCTTGTCATCTTTTTCAACATGCTTTTCCTCTCAGAATTTTTCTTGATATATCAAAAGTTATTTTGAACTCTCACCAGAACTCAGAAAAGCTAATTTATATAGCTGAAAAATTCAAAATTGTGAATATCTTACTTATTGGGGTATTGGGAGCAATAAAAGTATTCGGTTTGAAAGAACCAAGTTGGTTAGAAGAATTTGAGAAATCAAATGTTTTATATTCTCGTGTTATATCAAGTTTTGTTTCTTCTCATCTTTTTCTTTTCAGGCTAAGGGATTATCTTTTCAGAATTCCATATCAAGACAAGATCTTTGCTCTTTTTGTTGCTTTAAAATTTCCTTTTCGCAAAATATCTATTTTGNTTCCTGATTTTCCGAAAGAATTTATAAAAAGGCTGAAAGGGGAATACATTACAACAAATTGATAAAATAAAATAATAAATAAATTAAATAAAGATTTGTTTTTGGTTATGCAGATAGTTAATCAACGAGAAAGAAAATTACATTTTTCTAGTTTGCTATTTTTGTTAATTTTTATCAACTTTGCTTTTTTTTCGTGCATGAAAAGAAACATTTTTTATTCTGTTGGAGGTGGTGGAGGAATACNNCCNGCAAGTGGGATTGGTAAGATAAAATTCTCTCCTGGGGAATTCGACGAAGATATTCAAGGAATATTTGAATTTCAGGGAGTTTGGAGATTGGAGAAAAAAGATATCGTTCCTGTAACNGGATATGGATTATTTTTCAATTTTAGGGAAATAAACGATCGGGTTTTTCCTTATTTAGGTACAGTTATAAGTGTTATTTGGTTAAGAAAAGNACCTGGAAAGTTTGATTTTCTTAAACTTAATGCAAAAGGTGAATTTTCCTTGACGTTAGGGATTGAAACAAAGATGGGCAAGAGTTTCTCTTTCTTTCTTGANGTTCCTATAAATATTGTAGCAGATGAGCTACCAAAATATAGNATTTTGTTTGGAATTTCTCATTATATAAAAAGATTTTGATTGCAGGATATGGANAGGAAAGAAAAAAAAGTTTTGTATAAAGTTTCGGTTGTAAGTCTAATTTTTTTTGGTATTTTCGCTTTAAGATGTTATAAAGAACCTCCGCCCCTACCACCTGGACCATTTATTACTCCGGAGACAAGATACCCGATAGGACCGGGTGATGTTATTGAGATAAAACTTACTCCTGATGAAATAGGGGTTTCTGGTACATATGAGGTAGATGATGAAGGAAGGATTCTGATACCTTTGGTAGGTGAATATTATGTTGTCGGGATGACATCTATTGGTTTAAGAGTTCAATTACAAAAGATTTTTTCTGAATATATAAAGAGACCTTATGTTACAGTTTTTGTCAGACAGATGAAAAGCCAAAAAATTTATGTTGTCAAAGATGAAAGTATAGGGGTAATTTATGTTCAGAGACCCCTAAGTATTTTTGAAGCAGTTATAATTGCAGGGGTTTCACCGAAAGAAGATAAACTCTCTCGGGTCTATATTATAAGATGGAATGAATCAAAAAAATCAAGTGATATTTATAGCGTCAACATAGAAAAAATAATAAAGGGAGGAGATTTTACTCAAAATATNTATCTTACACCGGGAGATATATTATATATTCCACCAAAGTATATAAAAAATGTAAGAGAAGCTATAGGTTTCTTTTCTGGAATAGGATATTCTCTAATTTTCGGGTTTGGGGGGTTTAGAGTTTTAGGGATAGTAAAGTGAAGAACTTAATTTCAAAAATTATTTTTCAAGAAAATTTTTTTTATTTTGTAAAGTATGAGTTTTGAAATGAAAGTAGTTCTCATAGAGGAGGGTGAAGATTTCCCGGATATAATTGGTTTATCTCTTCCAGATATAGCTAAAATTACCGCTGAAAAATTAAGCAATAAAGTAAAGAAATTTTTAGAAGCTGAGAGTGAAAGAGGTATAAATATTGAAGTACCAGAAGTTTTCTTTTTTGTTTTCAAAGATAGCTTTGTTCCGCCACATACAGATTTTGTTGATGAGTGTNCAAAAGCTATTTTCAGTCTCATACTAAGGAAAAATTTGGGAAGGGGAGAGCTTTCTTTGTGGTCTGAATCTGAAAGTTTTATTATATCTTTGCATCCTGAACCTAAAAAAGATAAAAAAGAAGTTTTCAGAGTTCCCTTTTCTTTCAGGTTAAAAACTAAGTCAGATTGGACAAGAGCTTTTCATATATCAAAAAAGATAAAAAACAATGAGGTGTCCCAGATTGCATTTTTGGTTTCCCCTGATGAAACATTTATTTCTTTTGATTCTCAAATAGGAAAGAATGCTGTAATTTTCGGAGATACATTCATTATATCATCATTTATCGGGGAATCTTCTGTGATATACCCAGGAAATCATATTATGAAGAGTAGGATTGNGAAAGGTGTTCGTGTTTTACCTTATTGTTACATCGAGGGTGCTGAAATAGAAGAGGATGTTCAAGTAGGTCCATTTGCGAGAATGAGACCGCAGGTTTTCGTTGGAAGAGGGGCAAAGATTGGAAATTTTGCTGAAATAAAGAACTC
Source organism: Candidatus Calescibacterium nevadense OTU 1 (assembly GCA_000494225.1). Lineage (GTDB taxonomy): Bacteria > Calescibacteriota > Calescibacteriia > Calescibacteriales > Calescibacteriaceae > Calescibacterium > Calescibacterium nevadense. Next base: position 1,325 of record AWOA01000022.1, on the reverse strand, counting down.
TCAAATAGGAGAAAATTCAAAGATTCAACATTTTTCTTATGTGGGTGATACGAAGATAGGAGAAAATGTAAATATTGGAGCTGGGACAGTAACTTGCAATTGGGACGGTTTAAAAAAGAATCCAACTGAAATTGGAAATTTTGTTTTTATAGGTTCTGGTTCTATGCTCGTAGCTCCTTTAAAAATAGGTGATTACGCTTATGTTGGTGCAGGTTCAACTATAACGAAAGATGTTCCCCCTTACGCTCTTGCTATTGAAAGGTCTGAGCAAAAGATAATACCAGATTGGAGAAAAAGAAAGCTTGAAAAGGAACAGAAACTTGAAAATGAAAAAAATCAAAAATGACAAAACAATAAAATTTATTTTTAGATTAAAAAAACATGAGTAAAAGAACTGAACAGCTCGAAATCTTGCGGAAGATGTCAGATGCAGAGTTAATTTCAAGGCTTGCAGAATTGAAAAGAGAGCTTTTTGCTTTGAGAACGGCTATAAAAATTGAGGGTAGAGGAAATTCAGCAAGAATAAAAAAAACAAAAAAGGAAATAGCAAGAATTCTTACTATTCTTAGGGAAAGGTGATTAAGTAAATTTCAGGATAGATATATCTGATCTTCGACTATTATTTTTTTTATCAATTGTAAGATTGAAAGGAATTTTAGTTTACGCCCGTATATATCTTGCAATGTTTCTTCATAATTTTTCTCTCTTATTTTTTTATACTCTTGGAACTGTTCATCTCGTGATAAAAAGAAAGGGGTGAAATGAAAAACGGCCATATTTTTTTCAAAGCTACCGAAATCGTTCAGAGTATCATCCTGCCAATCTTCAAGGGGGAATTTTGGAATTTTTATTGTAGTTGGAGCAAAATTCTGATAGTGAATGATATAAACGTCTTCGGTTGTTTGCAAATCTAAATCCACCTTGCGAACAAATATATCTGAAACAGGATGAACAAAATCATATACTTTTATGGTTCCTTCCTGAATTCTGTATTCTGTGATGAGAATACCAGAATCATTGTCCTTGTATTTTTGTGTTATATTCATAAGTTCAAGATCTCGGAGTGAGAAAATATTATCTCCTATCTTCAAGAGAAAAAAAGCCCCTTGATTTTCAAGAGCTCCAAAATACTTTTCTGCTCTATTTTTTTCTCCTTCTTTTGTTTTATAATCAAGCTGATCCCAGTGAGATGTATGAGGGTATCTCAAAACAGTAACTTCTCCCCATCTTGAAATTCCGCAAGACAGAGAGCCATTTCCAACGGTAGCATTCACACGTGTCGGTCCGAATATTTCCCAATCAGCCCAAGAGAAAGAAGTTAGCAA
>AWOA01000021.1 GCA_000494225.1 Candidatus Calescibacterium nevadense OTU 1 | reverse complement strand
AAATCACGCTGGCCTCCACATCTTCCATCAAAACCCGTATATGCTGAGTTTTCATATCCTCCCAAAATTTTTATGCCGATAAATATTCCATAGGTAACTTGTGAAGCATAGGCTAAAATTTCTTCATAATTTTTCTCTCTTATTTTTTTATACTCTTGGAACTGTTCATCTCGTGATAAAAAGAAAGGGGTGAAATGAAAAACNGCCATATTTTTTTCAAAGCTACCGAAATCGTTCAGAGTATCATCCTGCCAATCTTCAAGGGGGAATTTTGGAATTTTTATTGTAGTTGGAGCAAAATTCTGATAGTGAATGATATAAACGTCTTCGGTTGTTTGCAAATCTAAATCCACCTTGCGAACAAATATATCTGAAACAGGATGAACAAAATCATATACTTTTATGGTTCCTTCCTGAATTCTGTATTCTGTGATGAGAATACCAGAATCATTGTCCTTGTATTTTTGTGTTATATTCATAAGTTCAAGATCTCGGAGTGAGAAAATATTATCTCCTATCTTCAAGAGAAAAAAAGCCCCTTGATTTTCAAGAGCTCCAAAATACTTTTCTGCTCTATTTTTTTCTCCTTCTTTTGTTTTATAATCAAGCTGATCCCAGTGAGATGTATGAGGGTATCTCAAAACAGTAACTTCTCCCCATCTTGAAATTCCGCAAGACAGAGAGCCATTTCCAACGGTAGCATTCACACGTGTCGGTCCGAATATTTCCCAATCAGCCCAAGAGAAAGAAGTTAGCAANAAATAAAAACCNAAAATAAAACCACCAAACAACCAAACTCTACTGCTTTCAAGGTTTTTCAGAAGACCCATAAGCAATATTTTAAAATTCAGAAAAATTTTTGGCATTTATTGAGTAAAAAATTTCAAAAAACAAAAGATGAAAAAACAAAGATGAAAAAACAAAAGAGAAAAAAGATAAAAAAATAAATAAATAATTTAAAAAAATAAAAAATAAAAACAAAATAAAAAATATTAATTAAAAAAATTTTTACCTTGTGATTTATGATAAAAACAGAGATAAAGGATGGTGTAAAAACAATAACGATATCAAATCCANAGAGGAAAAATGCGATAGCTCCTTCTGATGCCAAAAAAATATCCGAAGAGATAAGAAATTCTGTGTCAGATGATAGGGTAGATGTTATAGTAATAACTGGTGAAGGAGATTTTTTCTGCTCTGGTCTTGATCTTGCAGAATCACGCGAAGATTTATCAAGAGAAGATATTCAAGATATATTTGAGTGGCATGTTGAGGAGTTTGTTTCAATAATAAGAGCAACAATAGAGTGTCCAAAATTTGTTGTTGGTAAAATAAACGGTCCATCAGCTGGATTTGGAGCAGAAATGACATATTGGTTTGATTACAAGGTTGCAGTAAAAGATGCATACTTTGCTGAGATATTTACGAAAAGGGGGCTTATTCCCGATGCGTGCGGGATACCGTTTTTGGTAAACCTTGCAGGTCCAACTCGAACTTTACAAAAAATAATATTTGCAGAAAAGATAACAGCAAAAGAAGCTCTTGAACTTGGAATAATAAATGAAATTGCAGAAAGTCAAAATGAGCTTGATTTGAAAATAGGCAGTATTGTTGAAAAAATAAAGAAGGCTCCTCCGGGAGCATCATCTAAAATAAAAATGCTCACATGGGAATCAGCTTTCCCTTACCTTGAAAGTCATATAAGGAAATTGAGAGTTTTGCAAGCAAAGCAAGTTCTATCGGAAGAATTTATAGAAGGTATATCTTCTTTTTTCAGGAAAGAAGAACCAAGTTTCAAAAAAATAAAGTTCTAAACTAAAAATAAACTCTTATTATTTCTCCTTTGAATGAAACATATGTGCAAAGCTTACCAGAATTTATCGTTTCCTCTACCTTACNCTTGACATCCTCTTTAACTTTTTCGACTCCTTTTAACTTAANAGAGAGTCTATAACAATATATTTGATTCTCAATTATACTATCCTGATAAGTGGTGACAGATGCTGAGAAAGAGGAAAGAGGAGAGAAATTTTCACAATTGTACCCGAGACATCTTTCAAGAGAGATATTAGAAATAGGTAAGTTTTGAGGTATGATCCAACTCAAATTTAATTTCCCATCTTTATATGACTCCACCCTCAAAACTTCGGAACCTAAAGA
>AWOA01000020.1 GCA_000494225.1 Candidatus Calescibacterium nevadense OTU 1 | reverse complement strand
AAATACTCAGCAGAAGAAATAGCAGACACTTTTTCAGAAATTATTCTTTCAGGTATTAGGGGGAAAAACTAACAGCATCAAAAACAACTAAATATTATAAAACCTGCGCACCAACTAAACTATATACTAATGTTCTCTGATTTGAATTCCGTCTATATGATAAAAATTAGGTTTTGCCAAAAATTAAGTTTTTTCCCATTTTCTTGATGGTGGCTCTTTCAGAATGGGTTCAAGCTCATCTGGAACCTTTGGGGTTTGCTCCCTTCTTATCCTCATCTCTCCATCTTCTAACCAAACTATGTGATTATATTTTTCTTCTGGTGGATTAGGATAATCAAGTCTCGCATGGGCTCCTGCACTATTTTTTCTCTCAATAGCCGAAAGTATTATAGCCTTTGCACAAAGGAGCATAAATTTTAGATCAAGGGCAAGATGCCAACCTGGATTGAAATGAACGTTCCCAGAAACAGAAACAGGAATGTTTGAGAGTTCATCTATGATTTCAAGAGCTTTCTTCAAGTCTTTCTCTTCTCTAAAAATTCCTACATAATTTTGCATGGTTTCTTTTAGTTTCTCGTGGATCTCGTAAGGAGAAACACCATTTTTTCTTTCAAAAAATTCAAGGGCTTCCCTTACAACTTTTTCGACTTCGTCTTTATCTACTAATGGCTGACGAGAAAGAGATTTCGCATACTCAGAAGCTCCTTTTCCCCCCAATTTTCCGAAAACCAAGAGGTCAGAAAGCGAATTACCGCCGAGCCTGTTTGCTCCGTGTAATCCGGAAGCAACTTCACCTACTGCAAACAGTCCCGGAACTCTACTCATTTGTGTCTCTGGATCAACTCTCACACCTCCCATACAATAATGCATAGTAGGAGCGACTTCCATAGGTTGCTTTGTAATGTCTATTCCGGCAAATTCAAGAAACTGCTTATACATTCCCGGCAATTTTTTCTTCACATGTTCAGGTGGTAGATGTGAAACATCAAGATAAACTCCTCCATGCTCTGTACCTCTCCCTTCCTTTATTTCTGTGTATATTGCTCTTGCAACGAGATCTCTTGTAGAAAGCTCCAATCTTTCAGGGTCATATTTTTGCATGAACCTTTCACCTTTTGAATTATAAAGTCTCCCACCCTCACCTCTCACTGCTTCTGTGACCAAAATTCCCTGAACGCTCGGAGGCCAAACCATTCCTGTTGGATGAAACTGTGTAAATTCCATATCCCGTAGTTCAGCTCCCGCAAGAAGAGCAAGAGCGTAACCAGAACCAGTATATTCCCAAGAATTAGATGTTATTCTATAAATTTTGCCAAGTCCTCCCGTAGCTAAAACTAATGCTTTGGATTTAAATACAACAAATCTCCCTGTTTCTCTCCAATAAGCCAATGCTCCGGAAATTCTTTCTCCATCTTTGAAAAGATGAATTACTGTGCATTCCTGAAATATTTCCACATTATCAAATGAGAGAAGTTTATCTTGTAGAGTTCTTATCATTTCAAGACCGGTTCTATCTCCGACATGGGCGAGTCTTCTCCATGAATGCCCCCCGAAAGCCCTTTGGAGTATTCTACCATCTTTTGTTCTATCAAACAAAGCTCCCCACTCTTCAAGTTCTTTAACACACTCTGGCGCAAGTTGAGCGTGCTTTAAAGCAAACCTCCAATCATTCAAAAATTTTCCACCATACATGGTATCTCTGAAATGCTCTTTCCAGTTGTCTTGAGGGTCAGTGTTTCCCAGAGCAGCTGCGATTCCTCCCTCTGCCATAACCGTGTGAGCTTTACCCAATAAAGATTTACAAACAACTCCTACCTTTACTCCCTCTTTTGCAGCTTCTATTGCGGCTCTAAGCCCTGCACCACCTGCTCCTACAACAAGAACATCTAATTCGTGAGTCTCATATTTCTCCATAGTATAAAATATATAAACTAAAGAAATTTTTTTGGAGAAAAATAAGGATTTTTAGAAAATAAGGATTTTTTCTACCAGTACCTGTTTTCTACCAATACCTGAACTTTTGCGAATTAAACGATTTTTGTGATGTAGTTTATAAAATTTTCGTTAAGTTTATGTTAGAAGGACAATATGATCATAAAAAAATAGAGCCATATTGGAGTGAAAAGTTTGCTGAAATTTTCAGAGCTAACCCAGATACCCCCAAAAAAAAGTTCTGCATAACCATCCCTCCGCCAAACATAACCGGCTCCCTACATATAGGACATGCACTTAACATGACAATTCAAGATGTGATATCAAGATATAAAAGAATGCAAGGATTTGAAGTATTGTGGGTTCCCGGGACAGACCATGCAGGAATAGCAACTCAACATGTGGTATCAAGAGAACTTGAAAAAAAAGGAATGAAAAGAGAAAATCTTGGAAGAGAAGAATTTCTCAAATTTGTAGATGAGTGGAGAGAGTATAGCCAGAAAAGAATAATGGAGCAAATGAAAAAACTGTGCTTATCAGTTGATTGGTCAGCAAACAGATTTACACTTGATGAAGGTTATAGAAAAGCGGTAGCAAAAGCATTTGCAGAATTATATAAAAGAGGTTTTATATATCAAGGAGATTATATAGTCAATTGGTGTCCATCATGTAAAACTGCTCTGAGCGACCTTGAAGTAGAATTCTCAGAAGAAAATGGAAAACTTTATTATATTCTTTATCCGTTTGAAAAAGGTTTAAGAGAAGGTATCTATGTAGCTACAACGAGACCGGAAACTCTTCTTGGAGATACAGCGGTAGCAGTCCATCCGGAAGATAAAAGATATAAAGATGTAAATGAGGTTTTTGTTCCATTAGTGTGGAGAAAAGTGAAAGTTATAAGAGATGAAAAAGTTGATATGAACTTTGGAACGGGAGCAGTAAAAATAACTCCATTTCATGACTTTGCTGATTTTGAAATAGCAAGAGAACACAAGCTTGAAGGAATAAAAATAATGAATGAAGACGGTGTAATAACTTACGGAGATTATGAAGGGCTTGATAGATTTGTTGCAAGAAAAAAAATAGTTGAAGACTTAGAAAAACTTGGGCTTCTCCAAAAAATAGAAGACTATAAAATAAGAATAGGTAAATGTTATAGATGCAAAACAATAGTTGAACCTCTGGTTTCAAAACAATGGTTCCTAAAAATGAAGGAACTATCTCAAAAAGCAATAGAAGTTGTAGAGACTAATAAAGTAAAGTTCTTAGCTGATCAGTGGAAAAACTTATACCTCTCATGGATGAGGAATGTAAGAGATTGGTGTATATCAAGGCAAATATGGTGGGGACACCAAATACCAGTATCCACATGTAAAGAATGCGGGGAAAAATTTCTCAATTATGATGGAGAACAAGAGTGGAATTCATGTCCAAAATGTGGGTCAGAAAAATCTGAAAGAGAAAAAGATGTTCTTGACACATGGTTTTCATCTGCTCTCTGGCCATTTGCCGTTTTGGGCTGGCCAGAACAAACAAAAAAACTTAAAGCATTTTATCCAACAGATGTTCTTGTGACAGGATTTGACATAATATTCTTTTGGGTTGCAAGAATGATAGTTATGGGACTTTTCTTCACAGAGGAAGTTCCTTTCAGAAAAGTTTATGTTCATGGACTCATAAGGGATGAGAAAGGACAGAAAATGTCAAAAACAAAAGGAAATGTCCTTGACCCCCTTGATCTTATAGAAAAGTATGGTTCCGACTCTCTGAGATTTTCCCTGTGCGTTCTATCATCACAAATAAAAGATATAAAGTTATCCGAAAAAACAATAGAAAGCTATTACCACTTTATGAACAAGATATGGAACGCAGCAAAGTTTGTAATTATGAATGTAGAAAATCCCAAAAAAAACTTTCAACCAAAAACCCTACCACAAATGTGGATTTTGGCAAAACTATCTTCTTGCATAGAAAAAGCAAAAGAATACTTTGAGGATTACAAAATAAATCAAGCTGCAATGGAAATTTACGAATTTTTCTGGAATGACTTTTGTGATTGGTATATTGAGATATCAAAGGTTGAGATGCAAGACGACAAAATATCTCAAAGTGCAAAAAACACTCTCTTTTTTGTTCTTGAAACAAGTTTGAGAATTCTTCACCCATTCTGCCCAGCAATAACATCTCATATATGGGACGAAATGAGAGGAAAATATGATATTGAAAGTGAATCGGAATTTTTATCTTACGCTCCTTTTCCAGATTTTGAATACAAAGAAGAGACATGTTTAGAGTTCGGAGAAAAATTAATATCAGTAGCGAAAGAGATAAGATCAATCAAAGATGAAGTAGGATTCAAGGTTTCAGATAAAGTTCAGGCAAAAGTCCTAACAGGAGACGACAAAGAACTTAAAAGAGCATTAGAAGAAAATATAAAATGGTTAGAGAAACTTTCAGGAGCAAATATAGATATCATAGAAGGAGAAGAAGTTCCAGAAGGTTTCATACCTTCTTCTGGTAAGGGCGTAGTTGTCGCAATATCCTCTGAAGGAGCAAAACTAAAAGAAAGCATACAAAAAATGGGAAAGGAATTAGCCGAAACAGAAAAAGAGTTTGATAGAGTCAAAAAGAGACTATCAAATACAGATTTCCTGGAAAAAGCAGATACAGAAGTAATTCAAGAACACAAGAAAAGATTAGAGGAACTTGGTATAAGGATTGAATTTCTTAAAAAGAGAATTGAAATTCTATCAAAATTCGCTAATAAATGAACACTAGATGATGAAATTATAAAAATTCAAGTTTTCTGCATTACAACTACTCTTTCAATCTTATTGTAGTCTTTTATAGGAGGAAAAACTTTGAATTTCATCCTCTCAGATAAGGAGAAAATTTTTTCTTTGTAAATCTTCCCAAGTTCTGAAAGGCCAAAGAATTTCAAATCGTCATATCCGACTTCAAGAAAAATGAAACCACCTGGTGACAAGATAAAAGAAGCTTGCTTGATAATTTCAAGGATCTTTTCACAACCAATTTCTCCACCGAATATAGTGTGGGTAGGGTCATCAACCTTTATCTTATCTTTCACTTTCAACGAAACATAAGGAGGATTTGAAACGATAAAATTCGCTCTTCTTATGGGTGAAAGAAGATCACCGCAAACAAAATGTATATTTGCTCCTATAACTTTGGAATTGTAATTAGCCAATTTCAAAACATCTTTATCTATATCTATCCCAACAAAAATATGTCTGATTTCAAAAGCTTTGAGAATCTTCTCAACTTCCTTAAAAATTGATATAATTATACAACCACTTCCTGTACCAACATCAACTACACTAACAAATTTCTCTCTAATAGGGGAGTAAAGATAATTTTTAAAGTAGTCAACAAAGACTTCAACAAGAATTTCTGTTTCTGGTCTTGGAACAAAAGTTTTTTTGTTGATGAAAAATTGATATTTGAAGAAATCAACTTTTTTGAGATTTTGCTCAGCCACTATGAGAGAAAAAAGCCTGGGGACGACCTACTCTCCCACGCCCGTGCGGACGCAGTACCATCGGCCCTGGGGGGGGAGCCTGGTCCTGTTCGGAATGGGAAGGCAGGTTTCACCCCCGGTATGGTCCCCAAGCTCAAATCAAGTTAGGTTCAAAAAAATAAAAAGAAAAATTTTCAGAAAAATTTCGGAAAAATTTGAAAAAAGGGAAATATAAAAACATAAATAAAAAATAAAAATTTATTATATCCCACCTAAATGGAGGAGAAAATATGAGCGAAAAAATTACAGAATTTGTATTTCCCGAGGGAACAAAAGTAGATGAAACAGTTCCAGAAAAAGCAAGGAGATTATATCAGAGGTTCTACATAGGACCTCTTGAAAGAGGCTTCGGACACACGATAGGCAATTCTTTAAGAAGGGTACTATTGAGTTCAATAGAAGGAGATGCAATCGTAGGTGTAAAAATAGAAGGTGTCCCACACGAATTCTCTACAATAGAGGGGATAAGAGATGACTTAACGATGATAATACTCCATCTCAAAAGGGTTAGATTGAAAATAAAAGGAAACAAAGATTTCGTAAGAGCAGAAATAAAAGTAGATAATACAAAATCGGACTCACCAAAAATAGTCACAGCAGCAGATATAGATGGACCGGTAGAGGTTGCAAATCCTAACCAATATATTACTGAGGTAATGCCAAAATATAAATTCTACTGCGAGCTATTTATAGGTAAAGGTAGAGGATATGTTCCAGCAGATAGAGTGCAATCAAGTTTTCAATTACCCGCAGGCACAATCCCAATAGATGCGATATTTAACCCAATAGTCAAAGTGAACTATGAAGTTAGAAATACCATGTATGAAGAAAGGGCAGATTACGATGAACTCGTAATAGATATATGGTCAGATGGAACGAAAACCCCACAGGAAGCATACGAGGATTCAATAGATATACTGATAGAGCATTTCCGATCACTCAGAAACTACGTAGAAAGAAGTAAGTACGAAAGAGAGAGAAAAGATATAAGAGTATCTAATATTGAAGAGTTTATCAAGAGAGATGTTCAAGATATGAACCTTCCACGAAAAACATACGAAGTTCTAAAAATGCATGGAATAAACACGGTATATGATGTTCTAAAAAAGACCGAGAAGGAATTGCTTGCTCTTCCAAATCTTGGAAGAAGATCTTTGAAGGAAATAAAAGAAGCTCTTGCAAGAGCTGGACTCGAGCTTGGAATGACAGATGAACAAATTCAAAAAGCCATAGAGGAAGAGAGAAAAACAAAATCTTAAAGGAAAATTTCAATACCAAACAAAAAAAGATTTTTGATATAAAAGGAGGAAATCAAGAATGAGGCATAGAGTAAAGGGACGCAAGTTAAAAAGACCAACACCACACAGAATTCTACTTTTGAGAGGTCTTGCTTGCGACCTCATTTTACATGGTAAAGTAGAGACAACATTGGCAAAAGCGAAGGAAGTCAGAAGAGTCGTAGAGAAACTGATAACAAAAGCGAAAAAATTTGATCAATCTAATACAAAATCACCTCAATCAATCAACGCAGTAAGATCAGCGATTTCTGGGTTACAGAATAAAAACGCTGTCAAAAAATTAATCTATGAAATTGCTCCAAAATACAAAAATGTAAACGGAGGCTACACAAGAATAATAAAAAAGAAAAATAGAAAGGGAGATAACGCACAATTAGCTATCATAACGTTGGTATAGAACTATATTATTAACTTTGATGTAAAACTAAATACCAAAAATTAAAGTTGAAGCATTATCTTTCTCAATTCTCTTATTTTATCTCTTAGCTGTGCAGCCTTTTCAAATTCAAGAGCTTTCGCATATTCTTTCATTTTCTTTTCTAACTCTTTAATAGTTTCTGGAATCTTTGAAGGCGGTATCTCAGTAATAGGGAAGTCAGACCAATCAAGATTATACCAATCTTCTTTATCTTTTGACAAGATAAAACTCCTTATATCCTTAATTATAGTTTTCGGGGTTATACCATGTTTTGCATTATACTCAATCTGAATTTTCCTTCTTCTCTCCATTTCTTCTACTGCTTTCTTAATTGATTTAGTTATCCTATCTGCATATAGTATGACTTTACTTTCTATATTTCTTGCAGCCCTTCCGGCTATTTGAATTATTGATCTTTCCGAGCGTAAAAATCCTTCGTTATCCGCATCTAAAATTGCTACAAGAGCAACCTCAGGAATATCAAGTCCCTCTCTCAGAAGATTTATACCAACAAGGACATCATAAACCCCTGTTCTAAGATCTCTCAAAATATCCATCCTTTCAACCGTGTCTATTTCCGAGTGAAGATACATAGATTTTATTCCGAGCTGATTGAAGTATTCCGATAATTCCTCCGCTTGTCGCTTTGTTAGAGTTATTATAAAAGATCTCCAACCTTTACTTTTCGTTTCAACGACCTCATTAACCACATCTTTTATTTGCTCTTTCGCAGGTCTTATTTCAACAGGTGGATCAACTATACCTGTTGGTCTGACAATTTGCTCAACAACCTGCTCAGCAACTTCAAGTTCCCAATCCCCCGGGGTTGCGGAAACGAAGATAACATGCTTCATAAACTTTTCAAATTCTTCAAATTTTAGAGGTCTGTTATCATAAGCAGAAGGCAGCCTCCATCCATACTCCACAAGATTAAACTTTCTTGTGTAATCTCCCTTATACATAGCTCTAAGCTGAGGAATTGTTATATGACTTTCATCTATAAATATAAGGAAATCATCTTGGAAGTAATCAAATATGGTAAATGGAGGCTCTCCTGGAGTTCTCCCATCAAAATGTCTCGAATAATTTTCTATTCCTTTGCAATATCCGAAATTCTCAAGCATTTCAAGGTCATGTTCAACCCTCCTTTTCAGTCTTTCTGCCTCTTGAACTTTATTAGATTTTATAAATTCATCATATCTTTTTTTGAGTTCCTCTTTTATAGAAGAGAGTGCTCTTTTATACTCATCTTGTGGCGCAATATAATGACTGCCAGGAAATATTTCCACTTCCTTCAACTTTTCTACCACAACACCAGAAAGTGGATCTATTAACTTTATAGATTCTATTTCATCTCCAAACATCTCAACTCTCACCGCATAATTTTCCTCATAAGCAGGGAAAATATCTACTGTATCTCCTCTGACTCTGAAAGTGCTTCTTTTGAATTCTATATCTTGCCTTATATATCCAGCTGCAACGAGTTTCCTCATAAGTTCAAACATAGAGATTTTCTGCTTATGTCTCAGAGTAATCTTCAAAGCTCCATAGTGTTTCGGAGAACCAATATTGTAAATAGCGGATACAGTTGCAGAAATGATAACATCATTTCTTACCATAAGGGATCGTGTTGTTGAATGCCTCAGTCTATCTATTTCCTCGTTGATGATAGCTTCTTTTTCTATATAAAGGTCATATTCAGGTAAATAAGATTCAGGTTGATAGTAATCATAGTATGAGACGAGAAACTCAACCGCATTTTTTGGGAAAAAAGCTTTAAACTCCATATATATTTGTCCAGCGAGAGTTTTATTCGGTTCTATTATAATTGCAGGCATTCCCAACTCTTTTATAACATTAGCCATAGTAAAGCTCTTTCCTGAACCCGTAACACCAAGAAGAACTTGAAATCTCATTCCTTTTCTTACACCTTCAACGAGTTTCTCTATTGCTTTTGGCTGATCACCCGCAGGTGAAAAGGGAGAATAAAGTTCAAACTCTGCCCTACCCATTAAAAATAAAAAGTAATTAGTATATGCACAAAAAACCAAAAACTCAAAACTATAATATAAGCCTACACTAACAGCTCATAAATAAAATTTCCTTTGAAGAATTTATACTTTCAAACAGAATGTCTTAAAAAAGGAATTTCTTAAAGAAGGAATTTTTATAATTACCGTGGGAAAATCCATACGCAGATAGTTTTATTCGTAGGAAAAGTAAATCCTCCTCAGAGCAGATTTGAATTACAAGATAGATTTGAAAACGTAAAGACTATTTCGTAGTGTATAAAAAAAATTGCCCAGACTGAGTTTATAAAAAGGCGTAATCGACTGGATTTTGGGTGGGAAATTCAAAGAATAAATTACAATTCCGAAGAAAAAATTGATGAAAAATTTTTCTATGAATTTAAAAGTTTTTGTAATATTTTTATATACAAATTAAATCAATGGAAAAAGATGAAGTAGAAAGAACGGAAAAAATAAAGTATTCAGATGAAAAAGAAGAAAGGTTAGACAAATTCTTATCTGAAAAACTTAATTTATCAAGAAGCTTTATCCAGAAAATTATTGAGCAAGGACTTGTAAGTATCAACAATATGATCATAAGCAAAAAATCAGAAAAAATAAAGAAAGGAGACATGATAGAAGTAAAAATCCCAAAAGAAAAGAAAATCAGAATAGAAAAAAGCGATTTTCCCATTGAGATATTATATGAAGACGAGAATTATCTTGTTTTGAACAAACCTGCAGGTATAGTTGTTCATCCATCAGGAAAATACAAAAAAGATACGATAGTAAATGTAATATTGGATAGAATAGAATTTGAGATAGAAGATGAGGCATCAGAAATTTCTCTGAAAAAAGGTCAAATAAGGCCAGGTATAGTTCATAGATTGGACCGCGAAGTCTCAGGTGTTCTTATTGTAGCTAAAAACCAAGAATCAGTTTCAAAAGCGTCAGAGGCGTTCAAAGAAAGAAATGTAAAAAAAATTTATTTAGCGTTGTGCTTTGGGAAAACAGAAAAGAAAGAATGGATAATAAAAAAACCAATAGGAAGAAGCAGAGGTGAAAAAATAATGCGAATAAGTGAAAAAGGGAAACTAGCAGAAACAATAATAAGAAAAATATGTTCTGACGCTCAAAGAATGCTGACATTATTTGAGATAGAACCAATAACAGGAAGGACACATCAGATTAGAGTTCATCTTTCATCAGAAGGTTTTCCAATAGTCAAAGACGAAATGTACGGTGGAGGAGGTCAAAAATTAGAAAGCCTCAAAAAACAAATCGGCAAAAAATTTTTTGAACACGAAGGTATATTTCTACACGCCCTATCAATAGAAATATTTGGCAAAAAATTTGTAGCTCCACTACCTTGGTACTTTGAAGGAATTATAAAATCTCTTTGGGGAGAGCTTCCTCCCACAATCTCCGAAGCTCTGAAATCTTAAAAGAAAAAAAGCCCTCAACCTCAAATATATCATCTTCCACAGCTTCTCCTATAACTTGATATGGTATCCGATTTTTATTGCATAAAGATACAAACTCCTCAATTTTTTTTCTCGGAACACCAACTATATAAAGAGGATAACACTCTGAAAAGAAATATAGTTCCCATTTTGACTCATCTTTCACAAAAATTTTTTTTAGCTTAACTCCCACTTCTGACATTCTCGGAGAGAAAATACCAAAAACAGCAGATTCAAAGATATTTGGTAATATACCTCCATCAGAAACATCGTGTGCGGAACTAACTATACCTTGCGAGACAACATTTTTTATAAGTTCACCTAACCTTTTTTCAAGCGAAAAATCCGGCTCCTTTAAAATTCCACCCACCTTTTCAAAATTCACATACATAAAAAGACTACCAGCAAGTTGAGGATATACTTCTCCAACCAGAACTATGAAATCTCCCNGATCAAAATAATTTTTAGGCGAAAAATTAAAAGGATATATTTCTCCTATTGTTCCTATAACCGGTGTCGGTGGGATTGAAACACCTTCAAATTCGTTATAGAAACTGACATTACCCGAAACAACGGGAATTCCAAGTTCATTTAGAGCCTTTGCCATGCCCTCGACAGAATTTACAAACTCCCACATAACCTCCTCATTTTCAGGATTACCAAAGTTGAGATTATTTGTTATCGCAACAGGTTCAGCTCCAACACAAGATATGTTCCTAAAACCTTCAAGCACACACAAAATAGTACCTGTATATGGGTCAATAAAAGTGTAGAGTGGATTTGCATCCAAAGAAATTGCAATTGCAATATCGTTATCTGATGCTTTTTCGTATTCGTTAAAACTCTTGAATTTGCTTATTCTAACTATACCAGCATCCGTACCGGGAAAAGAGCAAGTCTGCCCCAGAACTGTTGAATCGTATTGTTCAAAAATAAATCTCTTTGAAGCAAAGAGAGGATGGGTTAAAATCTTTAGAAAAGCTTCTCCTGGGTCTTTTGGGGTTGGAAATTTTTCAACTGCGACTTGCCTTAAAGAGTCTATCCATATAGGTCTTTTTTGTGGCCTATCATACACAGGAGATTTTCTTATAAGAGCTTCAATGGGAATTGAGATAACCTTCTTTCCATTTTCAAAAACATCATAGTTTTTTGAATCTTGCAGTTCACCTACTATTTCGCATTCAAGTCCCCATTTTTGAGCAATAGCTTTTATTTTGTCAAAGCTTTCTCTTTCTGCAACCAAAAGCATCCTCTCTTGTGATTCAGAAAGCAAAACTTCTATTGGCAATAGAGGCTGCCTTTTTGGCACTGCCGAGACATCAACTTTTACGCCAAAATCTCCTTTTTCTGCAACTTCTGAGGTTGAATTCAAAAATCCCGCCGCTCCCATATCTTGCATAGCTATTATTTCTACACCAGATGAGAGTATTTCTAAAACCGCTTCTATGAGACATTTTTCTGTGAAAGGGTCTCCTATTTGCACGGCGGATCTTTTCTGACTTATATTTTTGTCAAATGCAGCAGAGGCCATAGATGCTCCACCTATTCCATCCGCTCCCGTCTTCCCTCCAAGATAAATCAGGACTCCCTTTTTTGATGGTTTGCTTGAAACGGGCTCGACACCATCAGGAATTACCCCAATGCACATGACATTAACAAGTATGTTGTGGTCAAAATAGTTATAAAATAGAGTTTGGCCTCTGACTATTGGGATCCCAACAGAGTTTCCGTAATCTGAAATTCCTTCAACGACTCTTTCACATAGGTATTTCATTTTTCTTTCTTTTATGTTTCCGAAGCATAGAAAATCTGCAAGAGCAATTGGACGAGCTCCCACACATAAAACATCTCTTATTATTCCTCCAACTCCCGTCGCAGCACCGGAATAAGGCTCAATATAAGATGGGTGATTATGAGATTCAATCTTGAAAGCTATACGAGTACCATTTTTTAACTTGACTATTCCTGAATTTTCTCCTGGACCTGCTACCACTCTCGGAGAAGAAGTTGGGAGCTTTCTCAGGTGAATTTTTGATGATTTGTAAGATGCATGCTCACTCCAAAGTGCGTCAAAAATTAAAAGCTCCTCCTGTGTCGGGTCCCTTTCAAGAAGCTTTTTTATTGTTTCTATCTCACTTGAAGTAAGCATAGATTTTATTTAAACAAAATTTTACCCGATCAATTCTGCCATTTTGCTTTCAACGATCTCCATAAGTTTGTTTTTAGCTTTTTTGAGCAAGAACGAATTTTCAAGTTCCTCTCTTTTTGATTCAAATAACCTATTTACTTCCGCCTCAGTAAGCCTATAATGAGTAGATATTTCTTTAAGGTTCTGACGAATTTCTTCATCTGAAAGTTTAAGTTGCATATCCTCTATTAGGTTGTAGAGTACGATATCTTCTAATGCGAGAGAAGTTGCCAAAGTGGCTAACCTTTCCTTATCAATATTAGGATCATCATCTAAAATTTGTTTTGCCTTCTGACCAAGTAGAGATTGTGGGATAGGGAGGTTAATTTTTTCTGATATTTTGAAAATCAAAGTAAAGTACAAAATATTTTTGAGTTCAGCTTTCTTTCTTTCTTCTACCCTTTTTTTTATTTCTTCATAAAGTTCCTCTTTACTTTTATAGCCAAGAGTTTTTGCGAGGTCGTCTTCCGACGGTATGACTTTCCTTTTTATAGATTTGAGAGTAATTCTAAATTTTTTATCTCCGCGATCCACATACGCTATTCCTTCTCTTGTTTCCCCAACTTTCATACCAACAACCAGTTTTTTGAACCACTCATACGCCGATGCGAGATCAACGAAAACATCTTTTTGATTTAAGTAAGTTCTTGCTGTACCTATATCTTTTGCAAATATATCGAAAACACCAGCACTGTTTTCAGTTAACTCAGATTGCTCCGTGTCATCAACTAATGTTGTGTATCTTCTTTTAAGTGATTCTATTTCTTCTTTTATATCTTGATCGGAAGCTTTTGAATCAAAACCGTCTGGTTTTTTCAAATCAACATCAAAAGAAATCTTTTTTCTTGGGAGAACCTCACAAGATAGAGAAAACTCAATATTGTCTCCTTTTTGCGACCAAACCAAAGATTCTATCTTGAATATTTTGATCCAGTGATTCTTCTTTTTTGTTTCTTCTTCTAATGCCTCCCATATTTTTTCCTTTATTGAATTCGCTTTTATTTCTTCCCCATATCTCCTTTCTACTATATCAATAGGGACTTTCCCCGCTCTGAAACCTTCTATTTTTACAGTCTTTGAATATCTTTCAAGCTCCCTTGCGTACACGTCTTTAAGTTCATCTAAAGATATTGTTCCAGAAACAGAGAACCAAGCGTCTTTATTTTCTTCTCCTCTCGGCTGTATATTTATCATCATTTTTTATGTTTTAACCTCCCTTCCCTCTTCAAAAAGGAAATTTAACAATCAGAAATGTTTTTATATTAGGTGAATTTTTCCTTTGCAAAATCCTTATATCTTTTCCTAAATTTCTCTATCATACCGAATTTATCTACAAGTTTTTCCTCATCAGTCCCTTTATAGAAAGGATGACAACGAGAGCATATCTCAATTTGATAATCTTCTCCTTTTGTTGATCTTACCTCAAAAGAGCTTCCACAAGCACAAGTTACCTTCACAATCTTATATTCAGGATGTATCCCTTTCTTCATAATTAGTTTAAAGTAAGATAACAAAAGTTAGAATGTGAAAAATCAAATAAAATATATAAAAAATAAAGATATATTATAAAGAAAAGAAAATTAGGTATAGAAGAGAGACCACAATTTTATGGAGAAATAAAGGAATTCATAGGATGATATTATTGAATTATAAATGGTATTATAAAGCTACTTTTATAGGGAGCAGGTATGAATAATAGGCTTTTATCATTGAATCAACAGGTTTCAAAGATAGGATACGAGAAACCGGATGTCCTATAGCTGCTAAATATTTAACGAGGGGATAAGAAAACCTTATTATTTTTGCAAGAGGGACATCGGGGAAAAACCTTATCCATTTTCTATCTACATTTGTCTTTACAGCGTCAAGCAAAGAGAAAAGGAAAAGAGGTAAATTCTTGCCATCACCAGATTTTTCATAAGCGTCTTTTATGGTTTTGAAGAACATAATATTTGCAACCTTTATAGCCCCAATAGAATCTGCTATTTCCTTTTTCCTTGCCACATCACAAGCAAGTTCATAAGCTCCTTTCATATTATCTATGAAGAGAAGCTCTGCCATTTTATCAGCCCATCTTTCGGTAACATCAAGTGTACGAGCAGAAACAAAAACACCATCCTGCTCCTTTTCAACACAAGCCCATATAACTTTATCTTCTTTTTTAGAAAGTATTATCGTGAATAAGTTTCCAGAGACAAATTTAGATACTTTTAGAGTCTGCATAGACTTGCAAACAAGCCTAACATCTACCAAAACATTAACAAAGAAAGGGTGGAGCCAGATTTCATCGTCTGAAAGCTCTTCACCTGATTTTATCTTTGCGCACCGTCTCACTAACTCAAACCAAGGTTCTCTGAAAGCTTTACCAGCCCAAGCCTTTATCTCTCTTTCTTCTTTTGTCAATGCAATTTCTTCCATAAAATTTAGTTTACTCATTCTTTCCTTCATTTTCATTTTCAACTTGAACTTTTATGACCATTTTTCCAAAATGCTTATTTTCGTACATAAGCTGATGAGCAAGAGGTGTTTCATGAAATTCAAATACTCGTGAAACTATCGGTTTTATCTTCTTCTGAATTATAAGCTCATTTGCGATATAAGAATCGTAAGCATTAGCAAAGTGAGAACCTATTATTTTTTTCTGCCTCATCCAAAGGTATCTTACATCAAAAAGAAGATTATATCCTGTTGTTGCTCCACAGATCACAATTTTGCCGAACCTATCTGCGACATAAACGCTCGTAGCAAATGTTTCATAACCCACATGCTCAAAGACAATATCGGGATCTTTTCCACCTGTAAGTTTTCGTATTGTATCTCTAAATCTTTTCATCTCGCTAAAAGTTTTATCATCTATTTTGCCATTCTTTGGCGCTATATCAAACTCATTTCTATTTATAAAAAGTTTAGCCCCAAGCTCTTTGAGAATTTGAGCTTTTTCTGGGGATGAAACAACACATATAGGAGTTGCCCCCACAAGCAGACATATTTGAGTTGCAAAAATTCCAAGACCACCAGCAGCTCCCCATATCAATACCACATCGCCCGGCTTTATTTCAGCCTGGCGAATAAGCATCCTCCAAGCGGTAAAATAGGTCAGACCATAACTTGCTGCTTCTACCCAGGAGAGATGTTTTGGCTTTGGAAGAATCTGCTGAGCTTGAACCAAACAAAACTGCGCAAAAGATCCCCAATTCGTCTCATAAGCCCATATTTTTTGATTTTTACAAGCCATAGGATCAAGACCATTGCACTCAGGACACTGCCCACAAGATTGATTACAGTGTAAAACAACCTCGTCTCCAACTTTGCAATTTGTCACACCAGGTCCCAATTTCCATACTATCCCGGAAGCATCCGAACCAGCTATGTGAAAATCATATCCTGTATATTTCATTATATTCACCGGTTTTCCCAAGGAGGCCCATACACCGTTAAAATTTACTCCCGCTGCTTTGACAAGAACCAAAACCTGACCTGGTCCCGGCTCAGGAACATCTATTTCCTCAACCTGCATAGCTTTTATGGGCTCTCCTAATCTATCCGGTCTTATAACAACAGCTTTCATCCTCTTTACTGGTGTTCCCGGTTCTACATCAACTTTTCCCAAAGGCAATATATCTACCATATGCTATTGACCTCCTTTTTCGTTTTTAAGAGACTAAAAAATAAACCAACTATAAATCAATATTCTATTAAAATTTGAAAATGGATTATTTCTTTTTTTCAATTTAATTTACGAGAAACTCACTTATTCGCAAAACTTAGAAATTTATGGAAACATTTAGAAGTAGAGTATAACCAATCTTTTTTAATTTCATTATTCTATTTCCATAACACGAAAATTGTCATGAATTAAGAAAGAAAACTGCTTTCAAATTTTTTAGATTTTTTAGATTTTATGCTTTCACATATTTTATCAGAAATTTTTTTGTTTAAAGTCAAATTGCGGTTATCATTATTTTATGTAGAGTTATTTTTTAACTTCATGTTCAAGATTTTTATTTTATCTCTACTTAAATTAAAAAATCCCTTTAAATTTAAAAAGTGATTGTTTCTGGATTTCCCACTTCGAACAACCAAATCTCACTAAGGTCTGTAATTATTTCTTTTAATTAATTGTTTCTTCTTTTTTCTCCTTTATTTTCAATTGCTACCTTTTAATCTCTATTTGAGAATCTGACATAAATTTCTAATTCTGATGGTGGCTGAGGGAAAGGAGAAGAGCTCCTTATAGCTTTCATAACAAAGATATCAAAGTTTCTGTTTCCGGAAGACTCTTCTAAATCCATATCAAGAATTGAACCATCTTGACCTATTTTGAGATATACAACACAAGAAAGGAATTCACCCCTAAAAGATGGTGGAATAACGAAATTCTTTTTTATACTTTCCCTTATAAGCTGTGCATAAAGAGAGATAAAAGTTTGAGCAGACTCGCCGTTTCCAGTTCTCCCTTCCATATTACCGCCACCTGAACCTTCCCCAACTTTACCACTACCTCCACTTGTACTATATGACCTTGCAAGTTCGCGTATAGCCTTTTCTAACTCATCTAAATCTTTTGCAGCATATTTCTCAGTACCATATTTCTCTTTCCTATCTTTTAAATTTTTCTCTTCTTTATCTTTGACGTTGTTCCCATCGTTTTTTGTATTCTTAGAATCTGATTTATAAGCTGACTGAGATATGACTTCCTTTCTACTATTTTTTTTATCTTTTCTTACATTTTGCTTATTTTGAGACCTGATATCCTTTGCAACTTTTACAACTTCCTTTTTCTCTCTTGATGATTCCTTTGTGTTACTCTTTGAATATTTTGATTCCTTTGCTTTGATAGATTCTTTGTTTTTTGTAACCTTTTCTTTTTTATCTTGCCGATTTTTATCTTCTTTTTTAACTTTATCTTCTTTTTTAACTTCATTTTTCTTTTTCTCTTCCCTTCCTGTCTCCTCACTTTGATTTGATTTGAGAGAAGAAAAATCAGAATTAGATTTTAAAGGCGAAGGATTGTTCTGATACGCTGAAATATCTTCACTAGATTCTGAAATACTACCCCCTAGACCCATATTCATATCTTTTTGTCCAGATTTATATGATGTATGGAAAGATACCCAAACTATCTGTTTTTTTTTATTCTCTCCTTTATAACTAATCAGAATGTAAAAAATAAGAATAATGTGGAGGGAAAATGATAAAAGGGAAGATAAAACTAAAACTTTGTCTTTTCTCTCTCGCGAATCGCTTTTATAATTTATCATCCGAGACATCCTTTTTATCCAATTTCCACCTATAAAATAATTTAATACAATTATACTCTACCGAAATCATCTTCAATTCTTTCTATATCATCTTCAAGGAGTTTTTCCCCCATCCAAACTTCTAATATTTTTAGTATTTTATCTTTTGATCTATTTTCTATTCTGTGAGGCTCTTCTTTTTCTATCATAAGAGTATTTCCTTCACCCATAATGAATCTTTTATTTCCTTTGGTTATAAGGGCTTCACCTTCAACTATAACCCACTTTTCTTTTCTGAACTTGTGCTTTTGCAAACTCAATCTTTTTTGAGGTAAAACAAGAAGAATTTTTATTTTAAAATTGTCATCGCTCCACAGCGTTATAAACCCACCCCATGGTCTTATCTCCTTTTCCTTCGATGGATGATTTTCTATCATCTCCCTCAACTTATCTTCAAAACTATTCTGATCAGACATATAAATAATTTTAAAGTTTCTTTGAATAAAAAAATCTTTTTGATAAGAAGAGAAAAACAATCAACGAGAAAGAAACCAAAAATATCTGCGTCAATAATAGTATGGTAAAGGAAAAAATTCTTTTCTTTCTTTTATTTCCCCTACGATCTCCGGTTTTTTTATAAACCAAAAATCCCCTCTTCTGTAAAGCGTGATATCTACTTTGACCTGAACATCTCCGATAGGATATTTTTTCCTTACAACAAAATCAACGACAAAAGTGCATTCATTATTTCCATTTTTATTTTCATTCTCATCTTTATTATTACTTTCGTTTTCATCTTTACTATCTACCTTTTTTTCGTTTCCCATATATGAAATTTGGAATTGCTGAACATTTGCATAATAAACCTCTTTTTGACGCACTGCATAAATCATCTTAGCTATAAAAAGCTCAAGAGATTCCTCATCTTCAAAAAACTCCCTTATAACGTCCTCTGTTTCCACGTCTCTTATATCGTGAGTTTTCAAAACAAAGAAGAGTTCTTCTAATCTCTTACTCGCTCCCAAACACTCAGGAGGAGTTGGAAATTGAACCTTTTTTGAACAAGAAAAGAACAAAGAGAAAAAAGGGGAAATAAAAGAAAAAGCTATCAAAGAAAAAAAAGAAAAAAGGGAAATAACTTTATCTTTTTTTCCTATCCTCATATCTTATTCTCCTTTTTGCTTACTTTTTTGTTTACTTTCTTTCAATTCTATAAATATCAACAGGTAAAAATTCAATATTCTTTTTGTGAAAAGAAAATTTTCTTCTTAATTGGATCTTAGTTTTGAAAGAAGCCGAGACTCGGAATTCGTTTTCTTCTGAAAATTTCCTTACAAATGGCTCGGAATTTTGAGAGAGGAAACACCAAACAACATCAGAAATCTCAAAAGCTTTTTTGAGAAAAACTCTATCAGCTCCCTTTCTTTGAATTCCAAAAGGTGGATTCATAATACAAACATCGAATTTTCTTTTGAGATAAAGGTTTTTTACATCGGAACACAAAAAATCTACTTGGAGGATAAATCCTAAACGAGCCAAAAAATCCTTGTTTTTTAGAGCAATCTTCAAAGCAGACATATCTATATCTACACCAAGAGCAAATTTAGCGTCTAAAAGAGCAGCAGCAAAGGTCAAAACCCCAGTTCCGCATCCGAGATCTATAACTTTCCTTTGAAATAAATCTTGATAAGCTTTTTGTAGAAAAAAAGAAACGGCCTTTCCATCGGCTTCATACTGTTCAAGAAAAACCTTTGGTTCATCAAATCCGTAAAGCTGAGAGACCAAAATTTCAATTTCCTTGAAAGAAATCTTCATTACATTTATTTAACATTTATTTACTATATTTATTTCCTTCCTTATCTATTTTCTTTCCACTTTTATTTTGCCAACATAATCAAAGAGCTTATCTCCAACGAGTATAAAATTAGGAGCAGTATAGTAACCTAATTCAGTTTTCAAAATGAACCAAAATATAAAATTCTCACCACCAGTCAATACCTTACGATCAACGAAGAATTTACAAATTCTCTTTTGTTTTTTCCCCTTTTTTTCTTCCTTATTTTCATTTGCTCTTTCTTTGCTCTCCTTCTTATTTTCAGAATCACAAGTCATGTCTTCTATTATCTTTATGTCAAATATTCCGTTCGAAACTACAACTGAAATGTTCCCTGGGAAATTAGTTTCAGCCATAATCCAAATCCCATCTGAATTTTGGCTCAAAACCAAATCATGCTGAAAGATTATAAAGTACTTTGTATCTTTTACTGGCGAAAACGTAAGCTTGACATTTCTTGAACTATAACAGGAACAAAAGAAAAAAAAGAAGGAAATCAAAACACTTTTCAACTTGCCCACATATAAAAATTTTATTTTTCACATCAAATTTTCAGGAAATATTTTTGAATTTTTGTTCAACAAAAAACATAAACAAAATGTAAAATAAAAGGAGGTTATAACAAATATGAAAATCCTCGTGCCAGTAAAAAGAACTCAGGATCCTTATGTAAAAGTAAGATTAAAACCAGACGGATCAGGAATAGACACATCAAACATAAAATATGCTATAAACACTTTTGACGAAATAGCAGTTGAAGAAGCTCTGAGAAAGAAAGAAGAATTTGGAGGGGAGGTAGTAGTAGTATCGGTTGGGACGCAGGAGTGGACAGAACAGATAAGAGTTGCCCTCGCTATGGGAGCAGATAGAGGAATTTTAGTAGATACGGGCGGCAAATATATAGATCATGTTATATTAGCAAAAGTCCTTGCAAAAATCATAGAGGAGGAAAAACCAGATCTGGTAATAATGGGGAAACAGGCAATAGATGATGATGCAAACCAAGTTGGGCAAATCCTTGCAGGGCTTCTTGATTGGCCACAAGCAACCTTCGCGTACAAGGTCGAAGTCAATTTACAGGATAGGAAAGCAAAAGTTATAAGAGAAGTTGATGGTGGACTCGAAACGGTTGAAGTTGACCTACCAGCAATAATAACAGCAGATTTAAGATTAAATCAACCTCGTTACGCATCTTTACCCGGAATAATGAGAGCAAGACAAAAACCCCTCAAAACTATAAAAATTGAAGAACTTGGAGTAGATTTAACCCCATATGTAACAATAGAAAAACTTGAAACACCCCCACCAAGAAAAGCTGGAGTAAAAGTAAAAGATGTTGATGAGCTAATTGAGAAATTAAAGGAAAAGAAAGCCCTTCCGTTTTAACAAAATTCCAAAAAAAAGGAGGTGTAAAAAAGATGAGCATTTTAGTTATAGCTGAAACAAGGAATGGAGAGTTAAAAAAGGCGTCTTTATCTGCAGTCACTTGTGCAAAGATATTAGCAGAAAAAACAGGATTGAACTATAACATTTTAACCTTTGAGCCCTCTGAAAAAGCAAAAGAAGAGTTATCCCAACTTGGAGCTGAAAAAGTTTTTGTGGCAAAGGGGGAACACCTGAAAAACTATACAGCTGAAAATTACGCAATCGCAGTATCAGAAATAGCTAAAAAAGTAGATGCGAAATATATTTTAGCAACAGCAACAACTTTTGGAAAAGATTTGCTACCAAGACTTGTATCTAAAATTCCAAACTCAGCCATGATATCAGAAGTAATAGAAGTTATAGATGCAGAAACTTTCAAAAAATTAGTATACGCAGGAGACATAATATCAACCCTGAAAATAAAGTCAGAAAAAAAGATATTATCAGTAAGAGGGACAGCATTTGATAAAGCTGGAAAAGTGGATAAAAAATCAGACGTTGTTGAGGAAGAAATAAAAGAAAATTATACAAGAAAAAGATTTATAACACTCGAAGAAACAAAATCGGAAAGACCAGAACTTACAGAGGCCTCAATAGTTGTATCTGTTGGAAGAGGGATAAAGGACCCAGAAAACATAAAAATTGTAGAAGAACTCGCAGATGTTCTCGGAGCTGCAATAGGAGCATCAAGAGCTGTTGTAGATGCCGGATGGCTACCGAACGACTTCCAAGTAGGACAAACAGGAAAAACAGTTGCTCCACAACTTTATATCGCAATAGGAATCTCAGGTGCAATTCAGCATGTAGCAGGAATGAAAGATTCAAAAGTTATAGTAGCTATAAACAAAGATCCGGAAGCTCCAATTTTCCAAATAGCTGATATAGGACTTGTCGCAGACCTATTTCAAGTTGTCCCCGAACTTACTCAAAAACTCAAAAAATTAAAGCAAGAAAGTGCAGGTTAATATGAGAAAAACTATTTCATTCAGAGAAAATGAGCTTAAAAAGCTCCTCTCCAAAATCAAAACTTGTGAAGAACTTTGCGACTTTTTGTGATTTCATCTCATAATCTCTTCTTAACCTCTCATTACTGCAAAGAAGGAGAATTTTTTGAGCAAGGTCTTTCGGACTTTTAGGGTCAAAAAATATAGCACATTTTCCCATAGTTTCTCTGAAAACAGGTATATCTGAAACAATAACTGCTTTCCCGAAACAGCAAGCTTCAAGAGGCGGTAAACCATGCCCCTCATCAAGAGACGGACAAATAAAAAATAGTGAGTTTTTATACAACCATCTTAAAACTTGATCATCCACATTCTTAATTATCTTGATTTTATCTGTTTCCGAAATTTCCTTTCCTTTCTTCCCACCACCCCCCCGCAAGAACAAGTATTAGTCCTAAGTCTAAACCAACATTCTGCATTAAATTGAAAGCTCTAACCAGTACTTCTACATTTTTATGTGGGTTGAAGTTACCAACATATAAAATAAATTTCCCCTTTTCTATTCCCTTTTTTTTCATAGCAGAAGAAATCTCTTCATCTACCGATGAATTTAACTCATCTCCCAAAATGTAAGAAAGGTCTTGATAAACCCTTATGACTTGCCTTTTTACAATCTTCTCTATATTATATCTTGATGTGTCTGTCGGAGTAAAAATTCTCTTCGGTAATCTACCGAATAATCTGAGAAAACCTATTTGCAACCAGGAGAAACTAATAATATCTGCAATAAATAAATAAACTTCTATTCCAAGAAAAGGCAAAATAACCGGGAATTTCGGATATATTGAAAAAAATTTTTTTGTCCTACCAAAAATGAGCTTCGGGATAATAATTTGGTCATAGAAAACCCCTGATTTTTTTATAAAAGCGAAATCATAGCTCACATCATGAAAAATTTGAGCTAAAAAATTCGCATCTGTTTGGTCATCTAAGAGTAGTAAGGAACTTTTCCGATTTTTCGCGACAGCTTTCAAAAAAGCTATTAAATTACGCGATAATCCCGTTCTTCTACCTATTACTATCTCCCTACAATCAATCGCAATATCAAACACAAAATTATTTTGATAAGGCCTAAATGAGTTTTCGTAAACTTCTTTTTCTTTTATTTCCGTTCATTTTTTTTACTTTTTCCCCTTTTCTTTTTTTACTTTGCTATTTTTCCTTACTTTTTTTTCTAATTTTGCTCAATTTATATATATTATTTTTTTATAAATATGGATTTTGAAACTGCATTCTATTCACTTGCATTAACAAAGGTAAGAGGTGTAGGTTCAATAATAGGTAGGAGACTTATTGATTTTTTTGGTTCTGCAAAGAATGTTTTCTTAGCGGATAAGGTAAAAATTGAACAAGCAGTAGGAAAATTTGTAGCAGAAAACATAAAGAAATTTTCAAAATGGAAAGAAGTAGAAGAGGAAATAAAACTTGCTCAAAAGCTCAATCAGAAAATAGTATGCTATGAAGAAAAAGAAAAATATCCCGCACTCCTCCAAAATATCCCTGATCCCCCAATATGCATATTCTACAAAGGTGAGTTAGAAAAGGACATGCTCTGCGTAGCAGTAGTTGGGACGCGATCACCATCGCAATATGGAGTAGAAGTTACAAAACTTTTCTCCTCTTTCCTATCATCTATGGGAATATGTATAGTTTCTGGACTTGCATTGGGCATTGATACAGTAGCTCACAAATCTGTAGTTGGTGTCGGAGGAAAAACATGGGCAGTTCTCGGTTCATCAGTAGAAAACATATATCCGCAAAGCAATATACCAATAGTAAAAGAGATATTAAACAAAGGTGGAGCAATAATAAGTGAATTCCCCCCAGGAGTTCCCCCTGCTCCTGAAAACTTTCCAAGAAGAAACAGAATAATTGCTGGAATTTCAAAAGCAGTTCTTATATCAGAGGCACCAGAAAAGTCGGGAGCTCTCATTACAGCATATCTTGCCCTTGAGTATGGACGCGATGTATTCGCAGTTCCCGGAAATATAACTTCTAAAAAAATCAAAAGGAACGAATAAGCTCATAAAAGAAGGAGCTCTCGTAGCTGAATCACCAGATGATATAATATCAAGGATTGTGCCACAGCTTGGTCAAAAGATAGTAAATAAAAGCATAGGTTTCGTTTCTCCATTCATAGCATACGAAATAAAAAGACAAGATATCTCAGACGAAGAAGAAAAAATACTTTCTGTTCTTGATGAAGAAACACCTATACACATAGATGAAATAATCAAAAAAACCGCCCTTGATCCATCACAAGTTTTATCTACCCTAATTTCACTTGAGATAAAATCTCTTGTTGTAGAGGAAGGAATGGGATATTACAAAAAATCTCCGAGTTCATAATATAAGATGAAATGAAACCAGAATAAACATAAAGAATAAAAAAACAATAAACAATAGAAATAAAAAGAGGACAAAATAATGGGAGAAGAAATCAATCCCCCTGATGAAGAAAAAGAAAACAACAGAAGAAAAATTGATTGGAAATCGTTTTTTCAAAATCTGTACCTGCAAAACTATGAACCATTTAGGAGAAGTGGATATGGCTCCGAACTTGCTTTACTTTTGAGAAAACTTGTTGTGAAAAAAGCCAAAGAAAAATTTTATAGAGGTGGGAAAACACTTGATATAGGTTGTGGCATAGGGAACTTTGCTGATTACTTTCAAGATTATTTCGGCATAGATATAATCAAAAGCGCCCTCAAAGAGCTCAAAAGCAAACACCAAAAAAATAACGTTTTAGTTTCAGATGCGGAAAACTTGCCTTTCAAAAAAGAATCTTTCTCATTTATAATTGCAGTCGAAGTTTTACAATACATCAAAGATAAGGAAAAGTTTTTTGATGAAATTTTCAGAGTTATGAAAACAAATTCCTATGCTGTCATAATAACGCAAAATCCTGATTCTATAATATGGAGAATAAGACAAAAAAGAAGAGGTCAATCCCCTCTTGAATTTGTGGATATTCATAAAACAATAGAAAATATAAAAAAAAGAAGAGGAATTATAGTTTCTTTCGGAGGACTATATACACCATTCGATCCTTTGCTCTTTTTCTTTCTACCGAACCACAACAAAAAATTCGTGGAAATTTTCGCAAAAACTTTCTGGGTAGTTTTTAAAAAACAATAATTTCAGAACAGTTTCCAAAAAATTTTAGCAGTTTTCAAAAAATTTTAAGTTTCAAAGCGTTGATTACAGCATATATTACCGGGAAAACAAAGACAAAGAGGGCAAAAGCATTTAGATCGTAAAAAATCTTTCTTGTATCGTAAATTGCTCTAACGAAACCAAAAATAGCAAAAACTAACGAAAGAACAAATGCAAAAAAATCAATTCTGTAAATAATTATAAGTCCGAAACAATAAGGTAAAATCAAAAGAAAAAGAATAAAAAACTTGAATAATTTCTTGTTTTGAATAACGAAAGGCTTGAAACCTGCTTTTCTCCACTCATCGTCACCAAAAACATAAAAGAGCGAAAGAGTATGAGGAAGCTGATAAAAATAAAGAAAAATTGGTAAAAGGAGATCATAGAAATCCAGTGAAAATAAATTCTTTGTGGTAAATACTCCAGAAATCGGGACAAGAGCTCCAACTAATGCACCTATGAATAAAGAAAAACTCGTCTTCTTTTTCAAGGGAGTGTAAATGAAATCGTAAATAAAAAAAGCCAAAAAGGGAAAGATAAAAGCAAATATATTAGTTTTTAGCAGAAGAACAACTCCAACAGAGAAGAAAAAGAAGAAAATAAAGATTGCCGTTTTGACATCCATTTTACCAGATGGTAATGGACGCAACCTGGTTCTCAACATTATCTTATCTTCTTCCCTTTCAAGAATCTGGTTCAATGAGGCGCTCGCACCAGCTAAAAAAAAATCCCACAAAAAAGAAAAATTGTTTTCAAAGAAAAAATCTCCCCACCAGAAAGAATATATCCACACAAGGCAGAAAAAGCGTTGGCTAAAATTATTCTAAATTTTATAAGTAAAAGAATATCTCTAAAAAAGGAAAACCTAATCATTAATACACTATTTTAAATAAACATTTCTCTTTAAAAGAAAAAAACGAAACAAATCAACCATCTTAATATTATCTTACATCTGAAAGTTAGCTGACCACTCATATTTACTTATTTTTTATTTCTTTCAATTATCAGATTACTTAATACATCTATAATTATGGTATATAAAGTTGTAGGCATAGATCTGAGCGGTAGTGAAAAGTCAAATACAGGAATATGCATAAGCACGAACAAAGTTATAGATGTATTCTGCGTAAGAAAAGATGAAGAAATTCTCCAATCAATAACAGAAGATGTAAAAATCGTAGGGATAGATGCTCCCCTATCTTTGCCTTATGGTAGAAAAAGCATCCACGAAAGAAATAAATCTCATTTTAGAAAGTGTGATTTAGAACTCTTGAAGATGAAAATAAAATTTTTCCCTATAACCTTGGGTCCTATGAGAATGCTCACAGAAAGAGGTATAAGATTAAAACAAAAAATCATAGAGAAGTTCAACATAGAGGTAATAGAAGTTTTTCCGGGAGCAACATACGATATATTCGGAGTTCCAAGAAAATCAAGACCCCAAATCATCAACTTTTTCATAAACCAAAAATTTTTAGATCCATCTTCAATAAGAGATTTCTCACAGGATGAGTTAGATGCAATCGCTTGTGCATTTACAGCTTTCCTATATATGAAAAGAAAAACTGTAAAACTTGGAGATGAAAAAGAGGGAACTATAATAATTCCAAAAAGAAATAAAAAATAAAAAAATATGAATATATGTATCGTAGCTGGAGGAACAGGCGGACATATAACGCCGGCAATAGCGGTAGCAGAAAAACTCCCAAAAGATGTAGGAATATTTTTCATAACAGGTAAATCAAGAAAAGCCGAGCATAGATTTTTAAGTGAAATCCCAACATCAAAAGTTTTCTTTTTAGATGTAAAACCAATCGTAGGAAAAGGTCTTGGAGCATTCAGAGGGATTATATCTGCGTTTTTATCTCTGAAAGACGCTCTTGAAATCCTAAAAAAAATAAAACCAAATATAATCATAGGATTTGGAGGTTATGTATCTGGTCCGTCTTTGCTTGCCGGGAAAATATTAAAGTCAAAAGTTTTCATTTTTGAACAAAACTCCGTTATGGGTTTAGCAAACAAGATATCATCAATTTTCGCAGATAAAATACTTTTATCTTTCCCAGATTCTGAAATTCCAAACTTTTCTAAAAAGAAATCAATAATAGTTGGCTTCCCACTGAGAAATAAATTTAAAGAACACCTTGAAGAGGGCCAAAAAGAAAAAGAAAAACAAAAAGAAAAACAAGAAGAAAAAAATGGCAGTTATCTGAATATACTCATAACTGGGGGAAGTCAAGGGGCTTTAAGTCTCAATAGAATATTCACAAAGACGCTAAAAAAAATTGTGGAGTCAAATATAGATAAAAATTTCCCCTCTCTCCAAATATTCCACCAAACGGGCGATTTATTCTTTGATGAAGCCGAGAAATTTTATTCTTCTCTAAAACAAAATATGAAAAACAAATTAGCTTATTCAATCTTTCCATTCTCAGAGAAAATAGGATACTATATTGGATTATCTGATTTTGTTATTTCAAGAGGAGGAGCAGGAACAGTTTTTGAAATAGCATACGCTAAAAAACCCGCAATATTCGTTCCTCTCCCTAAATCAATTGGAGACCATCAGTTAAAAAATCCTCTCAAGATTTTCGGTGATAATTGTGTTATTGTAAGACAAAACGAAGAAGGAAGATTTGAAGTTGTATTGAAAGAATTTATTTTAGGGTCATTACTTTCTGAACTAAAAGAGAAACTAAAAAGTTTCAGCATAGATGATGGTTCAAAAAAGATTTTAGAAATTATCTTGCATTAGGATAGATTTAATTTTAGTTTATTTTCGTTGTTCGGGAAACCGCAAATCTCCTTGCTCTCTCATGAGCTGAGCTTACAAGTTGAAGAATAAAACTCAAAAGACTCCCAACAGGCTTCAACTCCTGCTCCTGAAATATCAAAGAAACATTTCTTCTATTCCTTTCTTCTTTCTTAATACAAGCGAACGGGATGTCTAATCTGGCACGGCTTAATATCTCTTTTAATACTGAATAGTGAGATTTGCCTCCGTCTACAAGTATGAGATCAGGCAAAGGAGAATCTTTTCCTTCAAAGAAATCTTTTATTCTTCTTGAAATAACATCCTTCAAAGCAGATATGTCATCATATCCGAATTCACTAACCTTATATAATCTAAGTCTTGAAGTTATTAAGTTGCCATCTTCAAAATGAACTTTTACTCCCACCAGATTTTTTCCTCCAAAATTTGAAAAGTCATATACTTCAATTCTTCGCGGAATTTTTTCAAGCATCAAGAATTTTTGAAGTTCTGCAAGGATTCTAAACTTTTTTGCAAGCTTTACAGAAGATTGTAATATTTGCTCAGTTGCATTTGATTTTGCAAGCATCATAACTTCTTTCTCATCATCAAAAGGCGGTCTTATTAATATATTACCGATATTCTGTTCCACATAAACAATTTCAGAAACAAGGATGCCTTCGTTCCCCGAATTTTCAAAGAAAAGTTTTAATGCAAGATCAAGAATATCTTGCCCCCCATAATGAAATACACCTCCATATCCCCCAAAAAATCTACCCTCTCTAACCTTAAAAATGAAAATTCCGATCTTATCTTCTACTAAATCATATCCCAGATAGTCTGCACTTCTAAAATCTTCAAATATCACCCTCTTGTAATCAAGTGCTTTTTGAATTATTTTTATTTTATCTCTTATTCTTGCTGCTTCCTCAAAGTTTTCTCTTTCGGCTTCCTCCCACATCTTATTTTCAAGTTCCTTTATAACCTTCGTAAATCTTCCCCTCATAAAGTCGATCGCTTTGTAAACATTCTTGAGATATTCCGCTCTGGAAATTTTTCCTACACACGGAGCCGGACACATACCTATCTGTCCATCAAGACAAGGTCGCTGTCTTTTTTGGAATTCTCTAAACTTATTTTCCGTACAGGTCCTTATTCCAAAAGCTATCTTCAAAGCGGAGAAAATCTCTTTTGTCTCTTTTGCAGAAAAAGGACCAAAATATAATGAACTCTCTCTTTTGAGTATTCTCGTCAAATATACCGGTGGGAACTGATGAGAAACATCTATCTTTATATACTTTAATCCTTTTATATCCTTTACCTTAATGTTGTATTTTGGAAGGTTCTCAGATATTAGTTTTTGTTCAAGAAAAAAAGCATCCTCTTCTGTATTTGTGATTATCCAACTAATATCATCAGCCTCTTGAACAATTTTGGGTACAGTTTCCCTTGTATCTAAAAAATTGATATAAGCCTTCAATCTTTCCCTTAAATTTTTTGCCTTACCTATGTATATTGGCTTCTTATTTTTTAAGAAAGCGTAAACTCCAGAAGATTCAGGAGCGTTTTCTACCTTTTCTATAAGGTTCCTCATTTTATTTCATACTCTTTTACCTTTTATTAACCTTGCACAGTTTTCACAGAAAAATTTCGTTTTTCTATCAACATCATATATTGAGTTTGAGAAACTCATAACACAGCTTGTTTTTTCACAGTGAAGCAAACCTAAAACATGTCCTAACTCGTGGATTATTTCTTTCTGAACCCTTGAAAAATAAAGCTCTTCATCTTGGGGAAAACCGTAGAATTCCGGATCAAGTCTGTACAGAGAAACTACACAAGATAAAGCTGTCGGAGATGCTATCCCAAAGACAAAATTCATATTCCCAAAATATATATCTTCTTTCATTATACCAAGAGAAATTTCTGATTTACTTAAATCCGATATAAACTTCATAATAATCCCACCATTAAATTGTCTCCTAATAGAAGAAAAGGCTTGATGAGGAATCTTGATATACCCTCTTTCGTTCGGGATTATTCCTATTTCCTCCAAAGTTTGAAATACCCATAAACTTTCCCTCTCAAACCTGTATATTTTATCAAAATATAAAAAGAAAACATCACAGGTCGTCCGATCCATTCACAAAACATTTATACATATAAAGAAAAATTTGTGTAAATTGAAGAAAAAGAATATACAACTTATTAAAACTCTCTCAATTGCTTCAATATAAATACAATGAATAAATGGAGTTAAAAAATAAAAGGATAAAAACTTATTATTAATTTTTTAGTTTAAATTCCAGAATATCAAGGGAAATAATTTCAAAAGGTAATTTGATTATTTATTTTTTTTATTTATCAGTGAGCTACAATCTCTTAAGTAAATTTTATCCTCATTTTGGAGATTTAGAAAGTTCATTCGAAAGAAATATTTTAACTCTTTGGTAAAGATATTTGAAACGACAATTGAAGAAAAATTTAGAAAACTAAACGGAGCTTTCTATACTCCTTATTTTGTTGTAGATTATATAAATACTCGTGTTATTTCTGAAAATCTGAATAAGGAAATAAAGGTAATAGATCCGGCATGTGGTAGTGGAATATTTTTAATATTTTTAATTGATGCACTATTTAAATTGAAACAAAGGCTCAAAAAAAGTTATAAAGACACTATTAAATCACTTTTTAACGAAAGATATAATGTCTATTATTTCTTAAATGGAAAAGAAGTTCAAATGAAAGGAACATCCCTTGATGGTCCAATGACATAAAAGAAGAGATTTGGTGTTCTAGATAAGGATGTCAACGGTGAAACAAAAGATTGCTATTATTACTATCTATATATATGTTTTTCACATCCCTATTAGATTTTTAATTTATTGTAGCAAAGAGTATTTAAACTATAATAACTAGCAACTTGGGTTAAAAAATTAAAAAAAATGGCAAAAAAATTTCAGTTACAAACTTATTTTGTAAAGGATTATTAAATTTAAAACTATGCAACCCACGGAAACACTGGAAAGAATAGCAGATATATTTACTCCTTTAACTGAAAAAGATGAACAAGAAGAAAGAAAGAGAACATATCCCATCCTTATTTTTTTCTTTCTAGTTTGGGTAGTATTTGTGTACGTAAGTTCAAAAGTTCAGGTTGAGATAAGAGACGATGTAGTAGAAGTGGAAAAGCTACCAGAGAGGTTTGCAAAAGTCGTGGTTCCAAAACTTGTTGAAGAGAAAAAAGAGATTACCCAGAATAAAGAAGAAAAGAAAGTAGAGAAGAAAGCAGAAGAAAAGAAAGAAGGAGAACAAAAACCAAAAGAGGAAACTGCTCAGGTCACAAAGGAACAGAAAAAAGAAATAATAAGAGAGAAGGTAAGACAAGTCGGAGTTCTTGCGCTTCTTACAGCTAAGGGGGAAGGTGAGGCAAGCCCATTAGCAGAAGTTTTGGGGGGAGGAGTGATAAAGAATTTAGACGAGGTACTCGGAGGCATAAGTGGTGTTAAAGTAGCAGAAAAAGGAGAAGAACTCAAACCTCTCGAACTCGCTGGTGGCATACAGAGAAGAGAAACAGATGTAGGAGCACTTGAAGCAAAAGGGGGGAAAGAAGTAAAGCTTGAAGAGAAAAAAGTTGCAGCTGTAACTTCAAAAATAACAACTGAAAATCCAGAAATTGAAGGCGGACAATTAGATGAAGAAGTTGTAAGAAAAATAGCCCAAAAGAACCAAGCCTCCCTAAAATATTGTTTCCAAAAAGCACAAATGAGAAATCCAAACTTACAAGGCAAAATAGTCGTTGAAATAGTCGTAGATGCAGATGGGAAAGTTTCTAATGTTTCAGTAAAAGATTCAACAATAGATGATCAGGAGATGATTGGTTGTGTTTTAAGAATGATAAGAAGATGGCAATTTCCTGCAACAGGTGGAGAAGTTACTATAACTTTCCCTCTTGTCTTTATATCTATTACTTAAAATTTAAAAGTCTATTGCTACCCTATCGCAATCATTCAGGGTAATGTTCTTTAATTTTCGTAAGTTTTGGCTCACAAATAATAAGGTCAGTTAGGAGATGGAACTGTGGTAAATAAAAATACTCCATACATATATATATAATGAATCTTGATTCAGTTCAGGCGGTTCAGCTCCTTTTATTTTATTTAGGGAAAGAAGAAATATTTTATTTGAGGGAGAAGGAAAAGAAACGTATAAAGATAAAGCAAAGTTCAGCCGTTCAAGTACAAATGTTTAGTATTACTTGATTTACCTGCTTTTTGCTGTTTTTGTTTTGTTCGCTTTGCGGGAAAAAAGGCTCGTTAGGAACTAATGCCAAACAGAATAATGCGATGAAATTTTAACAATAAACCTTTAAAAAAGCCTCTAAAAAAAGCACTTTGACTTTATCCCGTTTTCTAATTCCTTAAAACTGGGGATTTGTTCAAAGCATATCTTTTGAGCTATCGGACATCTTTTTGAAAATCTACATCCCTGATAGTTTATATCAAGAGGTGAACCGGGGATAGGTTTTGGTCTTCCCTTATAGGGCATAGCCTCAAGGAGTGCTCTCGTATAAGGATGAGAAGGGTTTTTCAATATATCTTGTTTTTTGCCTATCTCAACAATCCACCCCCCGTACATAACAGCTATCCTATCTGCTATCCAGCCTACCTGAGAAATATCGTGAGAGATAAATATCATTGAACTTTTCTGTTGATCAATTATTTTTCTTAGCAACTTGAGAATTTGACTCTCAACGGTTGGATCAAGAGCGGTCGTTGGTTCATCAGCTATTATCAGCTTTGCCTTCATAAGAATTGAAATAGATATTATGGCTCTCTGCTTCATCCCACCAGAAAGTTCATGGGGATATGCTTTAAGTCGCAAATCAGGTTCGGAAATCCCTACTTGTCTAAAAACATCTTTCGCAAGTTCAAAAGCCTTTTTCTTCTCTAATCCAAGATGAACAAGCAAAGGTTCTATTACCTGATATCCAACTTTAAAAACAGGATTAAAAGCAGAGTGTGGATTCTGCAATATAAGGGAAATATCCTTACCCCTTATCTTATTCATTTCTCTTTCGCTTAATTTAAGAATATCTGTACCATCAAATATTATTTCACCCTCAACTTTTGCTCCGGGAGGAGTTAAACGTAATATTGCAAGAGCTGTTAAAGTCTTACCTGACCCAGATTCTCCTACTACTCCTAATACTTCACCTCTATCGACAGAAAATGATACAGAATCTACTACCTTTTTCCCTTGAAATGATATAGAAAGATTTTTTACTTCAAGTAAAGCCACTTCTTATAATTTGATAAACTTTTTTTATTTTAGTTTGATAAGTTTTTTTTTATTTTTTATTCAGATAAAAGACCATATTTTTTCAACATATTTTTCAAAACCTCAAGATTCTTTTGAGAAATAGGAGCGAGAGGCAAACGAAGTTCTGGAGATCTTATTATCCCCATAAGATACAGAGCAGTTTTAACTGGTATTG
Source organism: Candidatus Calescibacterium nevadense OTU 1 (assembly GCA_000494225.1). GTDB lineage: Bacteria > Calescibacteriota > Calescibacteriia > Calescibacteriales > Calescibacteriaceae > Calescibacterium > Calescibacterium nevadense. The sequence continues at coordinate 31,022 of AWOA01000020.1, read as the reverse complement.
GATTTGTTTCTATAAAGAGAGTATTAAAAGCTTCAAGAAGGAACATGTGAATTTTCCTTGCTTGATGAAAATCCCCGTCAAGCGCGTATTTGACAAGCTTTGTCATCTCAGAAGGAAATATATTTGCTGTTGATGATATAACTCCTCTACCACCAAGTGATATGATAGGTAAAGTCATAATATCGTCTCCGGAAATTACGGAAAAATTTTCAGGAGCATCTCTTATTATTTCTGATATTTGCTTTATATTTCCGGAAGCCTCCTTTATTCCCACGATATTCTTACATTCATGCGCAAGCTTCAGCACCGTTTCTGCATCTATATTAACTGCCGTTCTTGAGGGAATATTGTACAAGACTTGCTTTACTTCGCATTCAGAAGATATTCTTTTGTAATGTTCAAACAAACCTGACTGAGTAGGTCTTATATAATATGGAGCTATAAGAAGAACAGAATCAACTCCGAGCTTTTCGGCTTTTTTTGTGAGTTCTATCGCCTCATGAGTTGAATTCGAACCTGTTCCAGCCATTACCTTAACTCTACCCGCGGAAAACTCCAAAGCAAGCTCTATAACTCTTATATGCTCATCAAAATCAAGAGTTGCTGCCTCACCAGTTGTACCACAAGGTACAATACCATCGCAGCCATTTTCTATGACAAAATCTATAAGCCTTTTAAAAGATTTCTCATCCACCTTACCATCATAAAAAGGAGTGACGAGCGCGACATAGTTACCCTGTATCACACTATCTTTGACTTGATTACTTTTTCTATTTCCTGGATTTTTACTTTTCTCGCTCATTTCCATTTCTAAAAAATTTTCCTTTAACCTAAAGATTTTTGCTTTTTCAAGTTAAATTATTTTTTACTCTCTACCCTATTTATTCTGTATATTCTACTTTGTATATCCTCCTTTCCTATTTATTAATTAGCGGTACTCTTTGAACTTACTCCATATTGATAGGTATTTGTATTATCTTACTCGTTGATTCATTAATAAAGACAGGTATTTTCTCATTGATAATTAGAAGTTGTTCGTTTGGATTTAATAATTCAATACCATAATTTTTTCCGTCCAGAGATATATCCATATTTATACCATCGCTTAGCGTATTGTATCTACCTCTGATGCCTTTTATCTGAGCTGTATATATTCAATATCATGTTGAGGGTCATAACTTATTTTCATACTTTCTTATCCCCCCTAAAAATATTTTTGAATAACAATAATTACAAAAGAAAAAATCATCGCTTTATTTTAATACATATACTATACCTTTACCTGCTTTATGTTATATGTTATATACCTCTTTTCTCCTCATATTCTTAGGGTTAAAACTATTCTTAGGGTTAAAACTACGTCTGAATCCAATTCTACCAAATTTTGATAGGAATTTTTTCTCCTGTTTTAATAGTCTCTAAAACCTCATATTCGTATGCTCTCTCGCTCTTTCATTCTACCTGTGGTGGCACATTCCACTTCTCACACGTGGATGAATTTTAATAGTACGTGGATGAATTTTAATAGCCACACCATAACCCAATTTCACTATTTAGACTATTGTATTCTAACATCCTCTCACCAACAGAATTCCCAATATAAGCATTACAATTCCAAGAAGAAAATTTACTCTGCCTACAATTCCTGAAAGCTTCCTGAATTTTTCGGGATTAGCATTACTTTTCATTAACTCTACTGCTTTTGGACCTAATTTGAAATCGTGCAAAGCACTCAAAATAAGTATCAGAATAAATAAATGAAATTTCACTAATGCAATTTTACCGGGAGCATACTGTGACCACTCAAAAGGGTTTATTTCTCCTGTTCTAAAATATGAATTGAAAAAACCTGAAACAAATAAAACAGGGAATATGAAAAACCAAGTAATTTTACTGAATTTCCTTGCCACCACATCTATAATTTCAGGATAATCTTGTCTTCTCATAATAGAAGGTCTCAGAATAAGTGAGATAAATATCATTCCACCAAACCATATAGAGAAAGCAAAGATATGTAAGAAAACTGATATCCTATAAATTTCATATTTCATATTTTATTATAGTATGATGCTGCTCATAAGTTTGTTTTTTTATTGGTTTCTTTCTTTCCCCATCTCTTTCCTACCTATTTTTTTTCACGCATTTATGCCAGAGGGCTAAATTGCTCTATCTTAATTATTTAAAGCAAAAACAAACTTAAAAAATTTTAAAAAGTAATATAAACCGCGCCAGCATACCTGCGAAAAATAAATGGGGGATCTAGTGCTTCGGGACGGGAGGGAATAACCTAGTGCAGTCTTGAAACAACTCCCTTTATGTTATTGAGAATCTCTTGAAGAGCTTGCTTTGCATCTGCAAATAACATCAGCGAATTCTCCTTTATAAATAGAGGATTTGGGACCCCAGCAAAACCCGGTGCAAGACTTCTTTTTATTATAACAACTGTTCTTGCTCTATCCACATCTAATATTGGCATTCCAGCTATTGGACTTGATTTATCTTCTCTGGCAAGTGGATTGACAACATCATTTGCTCCCACAACTATTGCAACATCTGCCTCTGGTAAAATAGCATTTGAAGGTTCAAGTTCAAGTAAATCCTCGTATGGAACGCCCGCTTCCGCCAGTAATACATTCATATGCCCTGGCATTCTACCCGCTACCGGGTGTATTGCAAATTTAACATCTACACCTTTTGATTTGAGAACCTTAGCTAATTCTCCGAGAACAAATTGAGCCTGAGAAACAGCAAGACCATAACCGGGAGCTACTACAACGAGCCTTGCATTTTCAAGTAAATATGCAACCTCCTCCGGTGTAGTGACTTTCACCTTACCAGCATAAAATTCTTCCTGTTTCTGTTTGCTTTCACTAGAAACGGCCCCAAATGCTCCAAAAAGCACATTCGCAAAAGATCTGTTCATCGCTCTACTCATAAGTATTGCAAGAATAAAACCAGATCCACCATCCAAAGCGCCAGCTATTATAAGTATATTATTTTCAAGAACAAAACCTGTTGCCGACGCTGCAAGACCAGCATATGAGTTAAGAAGACAAATAACAACAGGCATATCTGCTCCACCTATTGGTAAAACTATGAGTATTCCTATAAGAAAAGCTAAACCAACCATCGTATAGAAAATATGTGAAGCTCCAGGATAAAAAATAAGATATATCCATATAGCAACGGTTATTACAAATAAAAGTATATTGCTTTGATTTTGAAACTTATATGTTATTGGAGGAGAAGGTAAAATTTCTGAAAGCTTACCGAATGCTATCAAACTTCCAGTAAAAGTTATACTACCAAAAAGAACCTCAAATCCTATTGCTGCTATCTTAATTGACCCCATTTCTGCTCCGTGCCTATAATACTCTGCTATACCAACCAAAGACGCTGCAAGACCTCCAAAAGCATGAGAAAGGGCTATTCGTTCTGGTAACCTTGTCAACGGGATAAATAAAGATATTAATGTACCTATAACACCACCAACTAAAAATCCTATAGCTATCAATTCATAGCCCACTATTTCCTTTTTAAGGAGTGTCCCAATCACTGCAACAGTCATTCCCACAGCAGCTATGATATTTCCCAAACGCGCAGTTTTCGGATCGGTCATACCCTTTATTCCCAAAATAAAGCACAACGCCGCAATAAAATAGAACAAGTTTATAACTTGCGGGCTCATTTCTTACCACCCCCTCTACCTTTGAACATTCTCAAAGTTCTCTCAGTTATTATGTATCCACCTACGGCATTTATTGAAGCTGCAAGAACAGCTATCGTCCCTAAAATCGTAGTGAATGTATCATGCTTCATTCCAGCTATCGTCATTGCGCCAACAATAGATATAGCTGAAATCGCATTCGTCAGAGACATAAGAGGAGTATGCAAAAGCGGAGGAACTCTGGTTATAAGGTGATACCCCAAAAAAGCTGCCAAGAAAAAAATGTAAATTCCAATCAGAATACTTCCCATCTGAACCTGCTCTACTGCTTGAAGTATAAACTGCGGTAAAATCTTTTCCATAATCCAAAATCCTCCCTTCCTTTACAAATGACAAAATAAATAGTCACAAAATCACTTTGAAAATTTCCAGTAAATTTTATTGATGAAACTTGCTACATTGCAATAATTATTGCCAGATAAAAAATTCTTTTTTGTCATAAATAAAAATCTGAACTTTTATACAAGAAATTTTTGTTACTTACAAACTTACACAAAATCATCTCCTTAATTTTGAGATAAAATTAGCAAGTTCCCTAACAGATAATATTGAAACTATATCTTCTCCGAGGCGAGAAAAATTCCCCTTTATTTTACCCATAATTATTTTATCTGGCTTTATTCTACGAATCTCCGAAATTCTCTTTTCTAAAAATGTAGGAGATCTGATTTCACCGAGCAATCCAACTTCACCAATAGCAGATACCTTTCCCAGAGGGATTTCAAAATATGAACTCATAATAGCTGACGCAACAGCAAGATCACAAGATACATCATAAACTCTCATTCCTCCAACTATATTTAAGAAAACATCCTTATCCCAAAAAGAAATACCGGCGAATTTTTCAAGAACAGCAAGAATAGTACTAAGACGCATAATATCATATCCTTGTGAAGATCGCCTTGGCACAGAAAAATAAGTTTTTGATACAAGAGCTTGAACTTCTAAAATATAAACTCTTGTTCCCTCCAAAATTGCAGAAAGACAAACTCCTGGAAGATTTAAAATATCCTCATCTAAAAAGGCAGTAGATGGATCGCTTATCTCTTCAAGACCTCTTTCCGTCATCTCAAATATTCCCAGTTCCCCCGTTGATCCAAAACGATTTTTTGTAGCCCTTATAAATCTCAAAAAACCTTCCGACTCAAGGTAAATCACAACATCTACAATATGTTCAAGAGCTTTCGGCCCTGCAACAATTCCCTCTTTCGTCACATGACCTATCAGCATAACTGGTATTCCTGTCTCTCTTGCGAATTCAACAGATTTGAGTGCAATTTCTCTCACCTGCGACACAGTACCGGCAGATGACTCAATATTATCTGAAAAGAAACTTTGAACGGCATCAAGAATAAGTATCCCTTTTTTATTCTCGGCTGACCTGAAAATTTTTTTTGCATAACCAAAAGCATTTTCAAGATTATTCTCAAAAAGCAAGAAAAGATTTTTATTTTTAAACTTATTTTCACCAACTTGTCCCATAATCCTCTTTATCCTACTGGCAATTTGAATATGAGATTCCTCCGATGAAACATAAAGAACCGTACTCCTTTCGGATATATTGATAGCAGCTTGAAGCAAAAGAGTAGATTTTCCTACTCCCGGCTCACCACCAAATAATATAACAGAACCCTTTACTATGCCCCCTCCAAGAACTCTATCAAGTTCAGAAATTCCTGTGTGTATTCTTTCTTCGTAATCTTGTTTTATTTCGTCTATTCTCTGTGGATGCTTTATATCTGGAATTAAGACTGAATCTCCCTTAACCTCATCTCTTGATCTCTTTCCCTTCTTCTTTTCCTCCTCATATATTAGAGTATTCCAACTTTCACAATTTGGACACTTACCAAACCACTTTGGAGTTGAAAATCCGCAATTTTGGCACACATACATCAGCTACACTTTTTCATTATCACAATTACCTTACTTAAATTTCTCTTTTACCTTATTCCTAAGAACCTCCTCTGGATTTATTTTAAAGTTTAGGGCAATCATGACAAGGTTGAGCAAGATCTCAGAAATTATATCTGCCAAAAGCTCATATGATACTTCCTTATCTTTCAATTGAACCTCATCAAATAATCTTGAAAAAAGTTCGAGAGTTTTATTTTTAAGTTCAAATATATCTATTTTCAAATCTCCCCTATTAACTTTTTTCTCACAAATTCTATAAGCAAGATACAAGGAGGGAAAAATCTTATCTGATGAGTTATTATCCTGTTCTTTATTTTTCATTTGCTCCCAGTTCTGAAGAACTTCTTCTGGAGTTTTAAGCTCTTTTTTTCCAAAAACATGAGGATGTCTTTCAATAAGTTTTCTTATAAGAGAAGAGAAAACGAGTTTTATATCAAATCTTCCTTCCTGCTCCATTATTTTTGTGATAAACAAAGAAACTAAAATTACATCGCCAAGCTCTTTCGCAAGTTCGGCATAGTTTCCCCTATCAAGGGCTTCTACTGCCTCATATGATTCTTCAACGAGCTTAAACTTTATACTCTGAGCGGTCTGAACTCTATCCCATGGACACTCCTCTCTCAGTATATTTATAATTGACCACAACTCATCAAAATCACCTTTTATATCAGAATTCAAGAAGTATTCCTTTTGATAAACCATAATTAAAGGAAATTTATTACACAAAAATAAGATTTCTGATTTTCCGACTATGAGTGGGAACTAATTTAAAATATTATAAAATATATAAAATTATGGTTCAGCGATTAAAGACATTCATATTACTTACAGGACTTACGGTTTTTTTAGTTTTTATGGGAAAACTTATAGGGGGCAAGGTTGGGATGACCATAGCTCTTGCCATGGCAGGAATAATGAACTTTTTAGCTTACTTCTTTTCAGATAAGATAGTTTTAGCTATGTATGGGGCGAGAGAATTATCAGAAGATCAAGCTCCTTCTTTGCATAGAATTGTATATGAAATTTCGCAAAGGGCAGGCATTCCCAAACCAAAACTTTATATTGTTCCTTCACCTTCTCCTAACGCTTTTGCAACTGGTAGGTCTCCATCCCGCTCAGCAGTAGCAGTAACGGAAGGCATAATAAAAATACTCAATGAAAGAGAATTAAGAGGTGTAATAGCTCACGAGATAGCACATATCAAGAACAGAGATACACTTGTTCAAGTTGTCGCAGCAACAATCGCAGGAGCAATTATGTACCTCGCGGATATGCTAAGATGGAGCTTGTTTTTCTTTGGTGGAAGTAGAGATAACGAAAGAGACTCCGGTATAGGTGGAATAGTTGGAATTATATTGTTATCAGTTCTTGCACCAATTGCAGCACTAATAATTCAAATGGCAATTTCAAGGTCCAGGGAATATCTTGCGGATGAAACTGGTGCAAAAATATCAGGTGATCCACTAGCCCTGGCATCCGCCTTAAAGAAGATATCAGGATATGCAGAAAGAATTCCTTTGGACGCAAACCCAGCAACAAGCCACCTTTTTATCATAAACCCTCTATCATCCTCAACAATACTATCTTTATTTTCAACTCATCCACCAGTAGAGAAGAGAATAGAAAGATTATACAAAATGGCAGGAGTTTCTACGATGTAAATAAATCAGAATTTGCAAGCACTTTCTCTATACCAAAAACCGCAAACTTCTAAAATATTGCTTGAAAAATTTTCATTATCTACTTACCTTATTGCCTCTACGTTCTTTAATTGAATCTAAAAGTAAGGATAAGAAAACTCCAACAAAGAGAGAAGAGACAAAAGAAACCATAACTATAAGTTTCCTTTTTGGCTTATATTTAAACCTTGGTGTGTAAGCATAATCTATGACCTCAAAAGATAAAGTTTCTTTTTCTTCTTCAATTCTCGCCTGCTCAAGCGCTCTAAGTAGCAACTTATATGTTTCATTTTGGATCTCAAGTTCCCTTCTCCTCCTTATATATTCCATCGCAAGCTCTGGAACATTTTCTAGTGGAATAATTAGTTTTTTTGACCTATCTAATATATATCCCTTTACATTCATTACTCTTTGTCCCTCTTCAAGCTCTTTTATTTTTTTTCTGAGCTCATTTATCTCGTAGTTTAATGTGACAACATCTGGATTATCAGGGCTGGTGATTCTTCTCATAACTTCAAGTTGCATCTCTTTTTCTGAAAGTTTAGCAACAAGCTCCGCATATATCTTCAAACCTTCTTCCATTTGTTTATCAATTGCAACAACGTTATATTTTTGCTGAAAATCCTTGAAATCTTGCTCGGCTTGTGAAAGTTTCAATTCAGTTTGTTTAACTCTCTCTTCAAGAAAAATTCTATTTTTCTTTGCAACCGTATAAGCTTTTTCATTTAATATATTATTCAGTTCCTGTATATAATTATTTGCTATTACGGCGGGAAGAGTTGGTTCCTTCGGAAACAATATTGATATCTCTATAACCCCCGTTTTCTTATCCTCGTTCACGACTAAATTTTCTTTTAAAAATTTCTCTGCAAGCTCATCATCTGACGGAATTTTATGAGGTGCTACATCTTTTTTGAGCGAACCTGATTTTTCATCCCACAGTTTTCCATAAAGATATTTTTTTATACCCGTATTTTCAATAACTCTTTTTGCAAGCTCCCTTGACTGCAAAACAGCCTTTATAGTAGCTCCTCGCCCAGCACCAAATTCTGCGCCAAATAACCCCATTAGTCCTAACATATCAGATGGAATAGGTATAAAACTTTGACTTTGAGAAGCTAACGGCACTATTTTCGCACTAGCCTTATACACCGGAGTTATAAAAAAAGATATAATACCAGAAACTATTGTGCCCGATAAAGTAATAGCCAATATCAATTTCCTTCTACGCCATATACGATTCCAAACCTCAAATAGATCTATTTCCTCGTCGTAAATATTCTTTTCTTCCATAATGCTTTACAGGCAAAAACAAAAATAAATAAAATAAATAAAATAAAAATAAAAAATAATAAAATATCAAAGTTATACGATTTTATATGTCAGATAATTTTTTCAGACGCATTTTAGCAAATGCACTAGATAGAACCATTATAATCTATATTTCCTCCATCCTTTCAGAAAGCAAAATAACAGTCTTCATTTTAATTTTCCTTCTATTTGATTTTACACTGGGGATCCTTTTCAGAATACTATTCTCTCAAACCCCAGGAGACATAATGTTCGGCATAAAGATAGAAGCTCAACCAAAAATCAAACTTGTATTAAGGTGGATACTAGGATATATTTCCCCTCTTACTGCATTTCTAATTCACATACCTGCCGGTCAATGGAAAAGTATAGCAGATGTAATATGCGGTATAAAAGTACAAAAGATATAAAAAATTTGGGATATCCAAATTGGAATATCCAAAATGGTGCAAAATAGTGTTGCAAAATTTTTGCTCTTTTACTTAAATCAAGGTCAAACCTTGAAGATAAAATTGTAATAGACAAAATAGATAGGAAAGAAAATAAGAAGGATAGAAAAAATGAGGAGAAGAGAAAAGAAAGAAAAGAAAAAAGAGGAAATCCCCCCGTAGAGACGGGGGGTAATTTTTTCAGGCATCAGGAACTTCAAGTATTATTCTTTTGTTGAACTTAGCACTTGCCGCCGAAACAAGCGACCTCATAGCCTTTACTATTCTCCCGCTTTTTCCTATTATTTTTCCTATCTCATCCTTGTTTACTCTAAGCTCAACTATTGCTGTCCTTTCTCCTTCAACAAGGTTTACTTTAACTTCATCCTCTTTATCTACTATTGTTTTTGCTATTTTTTCTATCATCTCCTTTACAACCTGAGCAGAATTAACCTCAGCCATAACTGAACACCTCCTTTATCTTCAAATAATAGCTTTTATTCTATTTGTTATTTAATCTCTCTAACCTTAAAAAAGCTTTAAAATTTTAGTTAATCAAAATAGAAGTTTCCTAATTTTCTGAAATTTTTATAATTTTGAACCATCAGCTCAAAAGGAACAAAAAAAATAAAGATTAATTTGTTAGATTATCTCTGTTCCTGATTAGTATCTATTTGGGCTTCAAGGACCTTGAAATTTCTTACAAGAGAAAGCACTATATCTGTTGGTTGAGCACCTTTACTTATCCACCATAAATACCTTTCTTTGTTGAGATCAAAAATTTTTCTTTTTGGGTCCCAGTGTCCTATTACTTCTATAAACTTTCCATCTCTTGGTGAGCGAGAATCTGCAACAGTGACTCTATAAAACGGATTTTTCTTTTTGCCAAATCTCTGCAACCTTATTCTTACCATATACCGCAAATTTATAAAAATAAATTTCAAACTTACAAAATCCAAAAAAATTTGCCTATTTTCTCAAAAATGCAAAATTACACTCAGAAGTTAAACAATTTAATCCTCTACAACGAAAAGTGATACCGTTCCATCGCTACCCTTCGGACGAATATATATCCCTGAAGCCTGAATAAGCACATCCTTTTCTCCACTTTTCTTCTCGTGTATTATAAAACCATTTGTGAAAACTTTTCTCCCTTCAACTCTAACAACTTCTCCCTCAATCCTCAAAGATATGCCGAGCGGAACCGGTTTTTTGTATAATATCTCTATCTTTCCTAAAAAACAAGGGAAAAAGTTACCAGTAGCAAAGCTCATAGCTTCATCTATAAAAATAGCTATCACCCCTCCGTGCACATGCCCGGGTGGCCCTTGATGTTTATCTTGCGAAAAAGTGAAATAAAAATATGATTTATTATTCTTTTCATCAAAGAAACCATAAAATCCCTGACCACAAAAAACGCAACCACCATCAGGATGCCTTACCTTTTTAAAATTATCCTCCTTTTTAGAATTATTCACCGTTTTTTTATCTCCAAAATCACCCATATATAAAAACTTTTTTATAAAATTTTCATCAAAAATATTTTTGAAAATAAATTATGAAGAAAATAGATTATGAAAATAATTCTCAATTCAATTTCTGATTAAAAAAGCTATAATTTTTTTCTTAATTAATTCATTTTTTATGATAAGTCGTGAAAAATTGCAACTTATAGATATAGAATTCAAAAGAAAAAGGAAAGACACTCTTACAGCATACATTTTCTTGGTTTTTCTATGGTTTATAGGTTTGCACAAATTTTATATCGGTAGAACAATAGAAGGAATAATATACCTCGTGTTTGTGCCTCTATCCTTGATTTTTTCAATATATGGATTCTTCAACCTTGATAACGCATTCCTATTCATTGGAATATCATTTGGAGGTCTTATTGGCATATTTTTGTTTCTTGATGTAATTACTTTGTGGAAGCAAGTAGAAAAAGAAAACGATAAAATATACAAAGACATTTTCGAAAAAATAGCAGGATACCCATATGATCAGACGATTTATCAGTAAAGACTCACTTCGCTTTTTCCCTTCTTCTACTCAGAAGTTCTTGCAATATATCTTCAAAAGATACTCCAAGTTCAGCAAGCAAAACCAAAATATGAAAGATAACATCTGCACATTCCCATATTACAGAATTCTTTTCTCCCACCTTACCCAGCTTCCTATCAAGTGAAGCCTTTATTAACTCTTCGGTTTCCTCTCTTATCTTTTCGGTAATTTTTGTTAAACCTTCAACAAATAACCTGGAAGAATAGCTTCTTTCAGGTAAATTTCCTTGTAAGACTCTATCTTTTCTTTCATTCAATATATCTTCTAATTCAGATAATATACCGTAATATGGATTACCATTCAACCTTTGAACTTCTATGTTTTCTCCGTCAAAGTTTTGAACCTTATCAAAAAAACAAGATCTTTCCCCTGTATGACAAGATGGCCCCTGCGGCTCAACAATAAAAATAAGTGAATCTGAATCACAATCTGAAAAGATATGAGAGACCTTCATTATGTTTCCGCTTTGCTCACCCTTGAGCCATATCTTCTGTCTCTCACGAGAAAAAAAATGTGCTAATTTCTTCTCAAATGTTAGTTTTAAAGATTCTGGAGAAGAGAAGGCAAGCATGAGAACTTTCCCTGTTGCTCTATCTAAAACAATAGTAGGAATAAGCCCCTTTGAGAAATCTATCTTTTTCTTTACAAAATCTTGTTCCATTTCTCAAAATTAAATCATTCAGAGCAGTAAATTTCAATATTCAGAAGTTAAACTTCATTATTCAAATTACAATAAGATTTATACCTGACAAAAAATTAATACTAAACAAAAGAAATAAGTATGTTAGATATAACAGCAAAATCAAGAGAACAATTTTATAAATTGAACTTAAAATACCCATTCATAGTACCGTTTACTTCGGCTATCATAGGTATTGAAATCTGGAAAATATCAGAAGATTTTATAATAGCTCTTTCAGCTATATTGCTTATTTCCATCATATTTTTTCTAATAACGAGAAAATTTGAGATTTCAATAGTTGTATTCATTACTTCTTTTCTTTTTCTCGTTTCTTCTATGGAAAAAGATAGATCGGGAAAATTCATAGTAGGTAAAATCGTAAATCTGACTCCAAATTCTTTTATAATTCAATCAGAATATGTGAAAAAAGATTTTGACTCAGATTGGCAAAAAAGTGCCTCATACATAAGAATCCAGCGTGATCTAATAAAAGAAAAAGAAGAATTTGATGTTTTTGACAGAACAATATTAGGGTGCAAAAAAGTGAAAAAACTAAAAAATGGATGGTACCTATGCCAAGGTATCATTTTTTTCAGAAAAATAGAAAACAAAGGAATAGAAAAATTTCTGAGCAAAATCAGAAAGAAAAGCAAAGAAATCTTGATCACTGGAAAAGAAAAAACTGATGAGTGGTATATTCTTGAAGCAACAATATTCGGGACAAACGAAAACGAGAATGAAAAAATAATTTTAGATTTCGCAAAACTTGGAGTTGTTCATGTGATAGCAATATCTGGCTCTCACTTTGCAACAATAGCCCTTGTAGGCTATTTTATAGGTCAATCTGTATCTTGGTTAATTTTAAGATATACAAAGCTCATAATACAACCGTACATAATAAAGGCTTTTTTCTCCTTGATTTTACAAGTTTTCTTTCTTTTCATAAGTGGTATGACGAAACCAGCAATCCGGGCATTTATAATGAGTTCAATTTTTTCATTATCTCTGATAGCTAAAAAACCATATTCTTTACTAAACTCTCTCTTTGCCTCCGGATTTTTCATTTTACTTTTTAACCCATTTGACCTTTGGGACATATCTTTTCTTCTATCTTTTTCATCTGTCCTTTTTCTCATAGTTTTTACACCAAAAGCAAAGGGGAAACTGAATTTACTTTTTACTACATCTTTGATCGCCTCATTAGGAACTCTTCCAATATCGATATCAACTGGTCTTCCTATCTCTTTGATATCACCAGTGGCAAACCTTATATTCGTACCTATATTCTCTGTTGTCATAACACTCGGAGTATTTGGTCTAATCTCCGGATTTCTTTTTGAACCTATTGGTTTTTTTCTTTTCTATATATCATCTCTACTCGTAAAAATTTCTTCAATTTTAACAGAGATTTTTTCTTCGGTTGTCGAACCTTTTGTTTTCTATCCGAAGGTAAATTTTCCACCAGAATTAGCCATTCTCTTAATTTTTCTATTTTTTCTTTCAATAAAAAGAACAAAGTTTTTTTTCACAATTTTATCTTTATCTTTCATTCTTCTTCCTATAACTTTTCACTATTTATCAAAAGAAAGAAAATATACAATAGGACATATTGTTGTAAAGGAAATGACATCAGAAGAAGGTAAAAAAGAAATTTATTTTATTCCCTTGAGAGAAAACTTGAAAGCAAGAGATGCCATTCAGAAAGTAATAGATAGAAAAAAGAAAGATATCAGATGTATTACCGTATGCAACAGTCCAAAATTCAAAGATATAAACATAGAAGAAATAGAGGGAAAAGTAAATTTGTGTAAAGATGAAAACAAAGAAGATGAGAAATGCATATTCTAAAAAAATCCTTTGTTTTTAGCCTTCATTTTTTCTATTGATTTGAGCAAATTCCACATCGTGAAATTAACCTTTGGAAAGAAATTGTGTTTTAAACCATATTTCACAATAGCTCCACACATAGAATCAATCTCCGTTTTTCCCCTCAAATTTATATCCTGAATCATACTTGAAATATGAGACCGCGTTGGTGGCACAAGCTTTTGTATAAAATAATCAAAAAAATTTTCAGTTAGATTTGCTCCCTCCATTTTACCAACATAAACTCCTTCGGATATTATCTCTTTTGCAATAGCACAAGAGAACTCATTCTCTACAACTTCTCCATAAGTTGAATTCAAAATTACACTCAAAGGATTTAATGCAGAATTATAAATAGCCTTCTCCCATATCGGAGTTCTTATATCTTCACAGAACTCAGATGGTAACCCAGCTTCCGATAAAACTTCAGAAATTTCAATCAAAAATTTTCTCAAATCTTGATCATAATTTTTCTCCCAGAAACCCAAAAGGATAGGTCCTCCCCAAACTGTAATGTTTATTTTTCCGGGAGAATTGAAAACAACACCAAAAATAACCCTTGCACAAGCAACTGGCTTTATATAATCTGAAAGAATCTCATAATTTCCCAATCCATTTTGAGCAGATATGAAAATTTTAGCCTTAATCTTGCTTTGGGAAATTATCTTACCTGCTTCCTCTGTAGAAAAAGTTTTCACAGTTATAAAAACAGCATCGTAAAAAGAATTTTGAGGAGGTTCAGTATGCAAATAAAAATTCCTTACATTATATTTCCCCCATATTCCATCTATATCGAGACCGTTTTTTTGAATCGCACTAATATGCTCTTTTCTTCCAAGAAGATGTACCTGATGACCTGCAAGTGAAAGTTTTGAACCGATAGCAGAACCTATGGCACCTGCCCCAAAAATCAGGAACTTCATATCATCTAAAATTACTCTTGAAAAAAGATTTTGTTATATCAAAAAAAATAAATAAACAAGAAAATCAATAAAGAAATCTTTTATTCTTTGCAAAAAACATATTAGCTTTTACATACCCTTGTGGATTTCCTATATCCAACCACTTTCCTTTCACCGATATACCCAAAACAGTATCAGAATATGAACAATTTCCAATAGCACCCGCAAGTTGAATTTCACCTTTGTCATCAGGTTTCTCTTTTTGTATCCAATCAAATATTTCTGGCGAAAAAACATATCTTCCAACAATAGCAAACTGAGATGGTGCAAGTTCAGGTTCCGGTTTCTCTACAATACCACCTACAATTAACAAATTTCCTATCCTTTTTTTAATATAAGCAATACCGTAATTTCTAACTTTCTCTTTCTGAACATTTCTTAATAATAAAATTGCTTTCGGATTTATTTCTCCTTTCCGCCAAAGCTCTAAAAATTTATCAATTAAAATAGAAATAGCCGGACGCCCATCCGACGGTATATATATATCATCAGGAAGTAAAACCGCAAAGTTTCTCTGACCAACCTTTTCCCTTGCACACAAAACAGCATCTCCTAACCCGTTCTGCCTTTCCTGAATAACATAATCAATTTTTATATCTCTGAAAATTTCAAGTGACGATAAAAGGTTTCTCTTCCCCTTCTCTTCGAGAAAGCTTTCAAGTTCTTGATCTTTTTCAAAATATCTCAAAATATCCATCTTTCTGCGAGAGAGAACAAGTATTATTTCTCTTATTCCTGCTCTTACACATTCAGACACAACGATATGTATAGCTGGTCTATCATATATAGGAAGAAGCTCCTTTGAAACAACTTTGGTAGCAGGAAGCAATCTCGTTCCAAACCCAGCAGCAGGTATAACCGCTACCTTCACATCACTACTACCGTTACTAACTTCCATAAAATTATCATACCTCCTTTTCAAAAATGAAGAATACAAATTAAAAAATTGGAAACAAAACAAAAAATATAAAACCTTGAAAAAATATTAGAATTCCTAAATTCACGAGAAGAAAAATCATAAAAAATAAAATAAAAAGAAAAAACCAAATCAATATTTCGGAATCATAGTCCTAAATCGCATTTCAAAATCTATAAAAGAATCTCTATAAAAGAATCAAATTTTGCTTAACTTAAAGTTTTCATAAATTCTCTGAGGAACTCCATTATACTTTTGGTTTTGTAATTTTAGGGTAATTCTTCAATTTTTAGGGATATCAATTGCTCCTATCCTGACGACTTTGTGGAGTAGGTGGATTTAGATGCTCTCTTGCCTTACAGAATGCATTATCAAACCTTTTTGCTGGACTACAAATTTTAGCTTCAAAGCAAATAGGACATGGAGACTATATAAAACTTTACTCCGGAGAAGAGAGCTATGTTGTTGGTATAAATTGGAGGGACAAAATTATCTTAACTTTGCAGAACAACATAATTTTCATTCCAGATTCAAAGATAATAAACTCATCAATAACAAATCTTAGCATGCCATATAAAGAACTCGCAGTAACTATAAATGTTGTGATAATCTATCGGAGCGATCTCAAAAAATGTTGAACAAATTACGAAAGAAGTTGCAAAAGAAGTTATAAAAAAAGTAGAGGAAGGCACAGGAGATTTTGAACCTCTTATACACCTACATACTTTTGGAGATCTCAGCATAAACTTCACAGTTATTATGAGAGCAAAAGAATATTCTTTTCATCGTATTAACATTCAAGAGTTTATAAAAAGACTTCACGAATAAGGAATAGAAATTCCGTTTCCAATAAGAACAGTGTATTTGAAAACAAAAAAACAAAATTAAAAAGCTAAACCTACCTTCCTTCTTCTATTTTTTGCAGAAGCTCTAAATATTTTTCAGCTGTAAGTAAGTGAGAGAAATCTTTATCCGAAACCTTTAATTTGAAAATCCACCCTTCACCATAAGGTGATTTATTTATAAATGATGGTTCTTTTTCAAGCTGTTTATTAACCTCTATTATTTCTCCTGATACAGGCGAAAATACATCTGAAACTGCTTTTACAGATTCAATCGTACACACAACATCCCCCTTATTTACAATTTTCCCTACCTCTGGTAGTTCAACGAATATTATGTCAGATAAACTTTTTTGAGCATAATCTGTTATTCCACAAACAGAAATATCATCAATCATTCTGACCCACTCATGCTCCTCAGTGTACATAAGGTCCGAAGGTATCTGATACTTTGGCATACGAATAAATTATAAATGTATTAGATTTTTTATAATTCAACAATTTTTTTGAACTCATGATACCCAGGAACTAAATATTCTATTTTAACTATGAGAGAAACAAAAACTTCGCTCAAAACAAAAATAGTTCTTCCGTTTATATTTTTGGTATATCCATTTTCTCTCCTTATATATTACTTAATTTCTGGATGCTCGCCTTATGAAATAGATATAGAAAATAACTTTCTCAAACCGTCTTTAGATTTTATTTTGGGGACAAATGAACTGGGTCAAGACATAGCTTGCATGATAGGAGGCGGAATTCTTACATCCCTGAAAATAGCCTCCATAACTTCTGCTATATGCTTTATTTTAGGTATGAGTCTTGGGATGATTGCTGGATACTTCGGGGGAATATATGACACTTTAATAAGCAGAACAATAGAATTCTTTCAAGGATTTCCCTCCCTTATTTTCGTAATATTCATCGTTGCTTTATGGGGAGAAGGGGATGAGAAGATAATCATATCTTTAAGTCTATTTGGATGGACATCTTTTGCAAGACTTGCAAGAACAGAAACTATGAGAATAAAGGATGCAGAATTTGTTATTTCAGCAAAGGTAATAGGATTAGGGACAAAAGAAATTCTTGCAAAGTATATTTTCCCTTTTGTTCTACCGGCAACTTTGACTCAACTTATGTTCTCAATCTCAGCTTTTATACTAGCAGAAGGAGGACTTGGATTTTTAGGGCTTCGCCCAGCTCGATCTCTTTCTTTGGGTGCAATAATAGCTGATGAGATAGATTTTATTTTAACAAATCCTGAACTCGTAATATATCCCGGACTTGCTCTAACATTTCTTTCTGTCTTCTTTAACCTTACAGGGCAAATTATACTTTCTGAAAGAATAATTTATAGATAAAAAGCTTTCATTATTTGATAATCTTTCTTTTTATTCCTACTTGCTTTAATTATTTATCAGTTTATTTATCAGTAGCCTCTTTCTGTTCTCTTTTTAAGTTCCTCGTCTAATTTTTGGAGCATCTCTTCTGAGCGTTCCTTGACGATGGCTCTATGTTTTTGTCTTGCAGCTTCTTTCATCTTACTGAAAGCTTCTTGAAGTACATTATCTATTTCAAGCTCAACCAGACAATACATAACCTTCCTCTTTTCATCTATATATCTATCTATTACTTTTGAACCTATGAGTGTAGCTTCCGTCGTAGATTTTATTACGATCTGAGTGAATTCATCTGAACCTTCTGCATCTTTATTAAAGTAATCTTTGTGTTCCTCCATAAAGTCCGTTATAAGTGAGGCAACATAGGAGTCAAGGACTCTTGCGAGATCCGCACGAGCTCGAGTATCACATCTTACCCTTGTCATAGCTTCGTTCGGAGAAAGCTCAGATACTCCAACTCCATATAGTTTTTTCTCCTTCGGGGAGAATGCTGCCGCACCCTTTGTAACCCAATCAGGCGGTTTTTTCCCACACCCATTTAGTAAAAACCCGAAAACAATCAAAAAAGAAACAGATGAAAGAAACGCCAAATAACACTTTCTTCTCATCCTTTTACTCCTCCAAATAATCATAAAATTTAATTTAATCGCTTTTTTGTAAAAAATGCTTTCCAGAGCATTTTTCAACTAAAATATTTTAAAATATTATTAAAGATTAAAATTTAAAATACTAATCATAAAATTGCTTCTATCCAGTATTATACATAAGGAATAAAAATCAAAATAGGCTANAAAAACAACAAAAACTACAAAATTCAGAAAAACACATAAGAAGCTTTTGTAAAATTTATTTAACTATGTCAAAACCTGCAACTATGGAAGAAGAAAGAGAAGAAGATGAATTAACAGAGAATAACTTCAAATCACAAGATAAAGAACCACCCAAAAAAGAAAATCAGGAAGATATAGTAATAAGAAAAAAAGAAAAAGGGAAAATAGTAGAAGTAAATACTACGAACCTTCAAAAAAACATTGAATTTTTGAAATCAAGACTCAAAAAAGGTTCAAAAATTTTTGCTGTTGCCAAATCAGCAGCTTATGGACACGGAATAATAAACGTAGCAAACGCAATTGAAAAATTTACTGACGGCTGGTGTGTTGCTCTCGTTGAAGAGGCAGAAAAAATAAGAAAAATATCCACAAAAAATATTCTTGTTATGAAGGGAACTTTCTCCGATGAAGAAGATGAATTCGCTCAAATAAATAACCTCTGGATAGTTGTGAGAGATTTTTATGACCTCACAATAAAGATCAAAAAAGGAATAAAAAACCTCTTTATAAAATTAGACACGGGTATGGGAAGACTTGGAATACTAAAAGAAGAATTACCAAAAGCAATAGAACTTATAAAATCTGAAAGGGCAGAAAATTTGATAATTGGAACAATATCTCATTTTGCATACTCAAATTTAGAGGATAAAAAGTTTATTTTGGAACAAATAAAAAGTTTTTCAGAAATGAACTCATTTATTGAAAAATCTCTTGGGAAAAAACTCATAAAAACTCTTTCCAACTCAGCAGCAACGCTCGAGCTTGCTGATGCACACTTTGATTTTACAAGACCAGGAATAGCACTGTACGGCATATCACCTTTTGGCAAAAATAAAAAATTTGAACTTTCTCCTGCTCTCTCAGTAAAAACAAATGTTATAGCCACAAAAAAAATACCAAAAGGATACTCAGTAGGATACTCCCGAAAATTCATCGCAGAAAAAGAATCAAAAATCGCCATACTGAATATAGGATACGCCGACGGATTACCGAGAGAATGGTGGGAAAATGGTATTGTTTATGCGAAAGGTAAAAAACTTAAAATAGCAGGAGTTATTTCTATGGATATGACTGCAGTTCTATGTGAAAATGTTGAACTTTACCCCGGAGATGAAGTAATAATTTTAGGCCAAGAAGAAGGTATAACCGCCTACGACATAGCAGAAAAAACTGGGAAAATAACCTATGAAATACTCTGCTCAATTGGACTGAAAAATAGCTAAGAAAATCAATTAGACAAAATTCAATTAGACAAAATAAAAGTTGTAAATTCTGAATAAAACAAACTCAAATGTTTTGAAACGAAAGCAAAAAATTAATTATAAAATTTCGAAACCATTTTTTAAGCACAAGCACATCATCTTCAATTCTAACACCTATACCCCTCATAATTTCTGGTATTTGGATTTCATATAAAACTTTGCCGTCTTCTTTCAACTCAACTTTTTCCTTATTTGGAATATAAATTCCAGGTTCTATTGTAATCACAGCTCCCTCAGGAATTTTTACAGGATTTCCATCTTCATCATAATATTGACATACATCATGAACATCTAATCCCAGATGATGACCAATAGAATGAGGGTAAAAAACCTTATAAATTTTTTTTTCCAATATTTCATCTTTAGTTGCTTCAACTTTAAGAATTCCAAAATCAATAAGAAAATCTGTAATTAGGAGGGAAGCTAAATCATTCAGCTCCTTAAAAGAAATTCCTTCTTTTACTGAGCTTATTATAGTTTTCTGTATGTTCTCAACTCCTTTTTTTATCTCCTCAGCAATTTTTATTTTTTCCTTTTCTTTCTGATTTGATGCAAAATCGTAGTTCAAAAAAGTTCTTGTAATATCGGAGGAATAAAAATTGAACTCTACACCTGTATCTACAATACAAGGGATACCCACAGGGNCTGAATTTTTTGAATAGTGAAGAACAACCGAGTTTTTCCCCGAAGCAACTATTGTTGGAAAAGCTTCAAATCCTCCAAAAATTCTATAATATCTTATGATTTCTGCTTCTATTTCATATTCAAGAACACCGGGATTAATCTTTTTTTCCACTTCATCAAGTGCTTTTTTAGTTATAGAAACAGCAGTTTTTATAAGATTAATCTCATAATCATCTTTTTTGATGCGAAGCTTTCCTAAAATCAAATCAACATCACTTATAAAATTTGGTATCAAAATTCCATATCTTGCTCTACCTCTCAATTTCCTGAAATTTGAAGATATAATCAAATCAAGTCTTTGGTCTTCTTCGCCGACAGGATAGAATATGTGCTTTGATCCTTGAAGTATTTCGTAAATTTTCGTATCAAAATTATATAAATCTAAAACTTCATCTACAATAGATTTTATTTCATCGTCCGGCGTATCTTCTCCAATCCAAATTTTCTCATCTTCAGTTAATCTTTTACGAAAAACATAAGTTTTTTCTTCAATACTGTCTTTTAATTTTTTCTTTGAAAAAACAACAATAACTTGTGGATCTTTTATACCTGTAAGATAAAGAACCCTACTTGATGGTCTGAACCTAAATTCAACATCATTACTTTTTATTTTATATGAAGGAGAAAAAATAATTGCAACAGAGTTATCAGGAAGAAGTTGAAAAAATTTTTTTATTCTTTGCTTGAGAATATGCTTTGGAAAAGCAAGCAAACCCATAGTATTAATTTATGAAACAGAAGTTAGTTTCTCCCCATATTTCTGAAAAATTCAAGAACAACTTTTCTATCTGAAAAAGGTAAAAATTTATCTTTGATAACCTGGTACTCTTCATGGCCTTTTCCAGCTATAAGAACTATATCATTTTCTTTCGCTTCACTCAAAGCTTTAAAAATAGCTTTTTTTCTATCTGGTTCAACTAGGACCTTTGAAGTATCATAAATCCCCTGAAGAATATCCTTTATTATATCTTCTGGATTTTCACTTCTTGGATTATCGGAAGTCAGAATAACCCTATCTGCTTTCATTGAAACCCTTCCCATCTCGGGTCTTTTACCTTTATCCCTATCTCCACCGCATCCAAAAACAACAATAAGTTTTGGGCTACTTTTTGAGCTAATCTCTATTTTCAGCTTCAAACATTCATCTATTACTGATGAAAGAGAATCGGGAGTGTGAGCATAATCTACAAAAACCATAGGTTTAGATACAACAAGTTCCATTCTACCTCGCGGTGGAAAAACTTCTTCAAAAGCAAGTTTTATTGAATCCGGCTTGAAACCCATCTCACGTAATAAAATATAAGAAGCTGTAAAATTTATACAGTTGAAACTGCCGAAAAATTTAGGCGAAAATGAAATCTTCTCTTCTTCCCAAAAAATTGAAATTTTCCCAGCATCATAAAGAAAGTTTTTATCAGAAAAAGTTATAATTTTTTTGTTAGGATAATCAGATTTCAAAAGTTCATAAGCTTTCCTACCCCATTCATCAAGAAAAATAATTAAACTTTTTGGTTTTTCAAGGAAATTATATTTTGCTAAAAAGTAGTTCTCTATTGTACCGTGAATATCAAGATGGTCTCTACCAAGTCCCAAAAAAATTCCCCATTCAAACTCCACATCTTCTATCCTATGCTGAACCGTAGAAACAGAAGTGACCTCCATAGCCCAAATATCAAAATAAGATTGATTCATTATTCTGAAAATATCTGGAGCTTCTGGTGTTGTAAGTTTCCACCATAAAGAGCCAAGAACCCCACATCTTTTACCAAAAAAACAGAGCNATTGCCCAATTATTTTTACCGTTGATGATTTTCCTTTTGTTCCAGTAACTCCAACAACTTTTGTCTTTTGCTCGTAAAAATTTTTTGAAATTTTGCTGAGAGCCCTGCGAGAGTTTTCCACTTTAATCAAAGTTGATTTGTTTTTGACATAGCTATCTACCCTATTTATGTCTTCAACAACAAATGCTGAACATCCTCTTTTAAAATAAATATCTTTTATGAGGGAGTGAGAATCTATATTTTTTCCTTTCAAAGCAACAAATAAAGATGAACTTTTAACTTTTCCGGAATCAAACTCAATACTATCAACTTCTCTATCAGGATTTCCAAAAATTTTACAGTCTATATCGTGAAAAATCTCTTTTACTTTTTTCATTTTTGGCTTTGAGGAACGGAAAACTTTCTTTCAAATACATGAGTGAAAAATATAATCAGAAGTATAAAGGCTCCAAAAATAATGAATATCCATCCCCACCCCACATCAAAGGATTGAAAAGCAGACTTTATAAGTTTGGACAAGATATTATTTGGATTTTTCTGGTCAAATTTCTGAATAAACGTAGTCAAATTTTTTTTCAACTTTAAAAACTTCCAGACATCATAAGCAAACACAGAAAAAATCCCCAAAGATGTTATAATGAGAAAAAAAAATCTACCAAATATAGACAAAAGAATAGATATTATTGCGAGAGCAAATATAATCTTGCCATTTATACCAAGAGCGAAATAAGAATACTTGCCAAATAGACCGAGGTTCAAAATTGGAATAAAAACCCCCGCAATCACTAATGCCCCACCTATAACTCCCAGAATCTTTTTTATATTTTTTAACATGGTAATATGAGAAAAAATAGAGAGGACTAAAATGATGATAATACTCTTAAATCTTTATTAGTAAATTACGGAAATAAGATTGAAAGGGAAAAAAATTGAAAGGGGGCCATTGAAAATTTGGCCCCCAAAACTAAATTAATAATAAAAAAGATTATTTTTTTACAGCTGCTTTAAGCTTGTTCCCAGCTTTAAACTTTGGAACTTTACCGCCTGGGATAGTTATAGTTTGTCCAGTTTTCGGGTTTCTTCCCTTTCTTGCTTTTCTACTTGCAACATACCAGGTCCCAAAACCTGGGAGAGAGAGTCTATCTCCTTTTTTGAGAACGCTTTCCACCGCCCCAATGAAAGCATCAACTACTGCCCTCACCTGTGCCTTTGCCTGCTTTGTTTTTTTTGCTATTTCATCTATAAGTTGTGCCTTGTTCATAGCTTTTCCACCTCCTTATTATTTTTTGTTTCTCTGAAATTATAAAAAAATCAAGTGATTTGCAGATGTATAGAGAAGGTGGAAAAAAACATTTCTTGGTAATCTTAATGAAAAAATGCGCAGAATACAAGGTTTTTTATAACATTTATCTTTTCCTTGAATATTCTTACATTTCTGAACTCGCTTTGCCTTATCTGTCAACGGCTCCGTGATGGTAATGAAAAATGAATCTGAAATTTTCCTTTATTTTCATTACATATTTTATCTTTTATTCTTTTGCATTAAATCTTATCCTTTTTGCATTAGATATTATGTTTGAGAGGATATTAACTGCCGACCTAAAAAAAAGTGAAAAAAGTTATATTTTTTTCTCTTACTCTTATTGAAGTTAATTCTTCTGTTCCAAAGAATTTCCCTCAGAAGCTCTAAGTCGCATTCTTTCCAACTCATCCAAATCTACTTTTAACATATACATACCCAAAGATAAAAAAAACTTCATAAACTCCTCCGCTGAAATATTAGCATATATCAAATTCTTTTTAGGAAAAAGAAAAACAAAACCTGTTGTTGGATTAGGAGTAGAAGGTATAATAACAGAAGCAATCTTATCGTCAGATGATATCTCAAATGCAGGTATATAACCTTGTCCAAAAAACACAAATACTGGTCTTCCAAGAGAGCGCTTTTTTTGGAAAATATCACTCACACTCTTTAAAGTAGAATAAATTGAACTTACAAGGGGTATTTTCTTGACAACTCTTTCAAAAGCACCTAAAAAGAAATTTGCAAAGTAAGTTCTTGCAAAAACTCCCAACAAAACAATGAAAACAAATAGCGTAATGAGACCCGCTCCAGGAATATTGAAACCCAAAATTTTGTAATAAATCTGCCCGAAAATCCTATCAAAAAAAGAAAAAAGAAGAAAAAGAATATATAGCGTTCCTAAAATCGGACCAGAAAAAATCAGACCTACGATAAAATTATCTTTTATTGAAGTTTTTAACCTACCAAAAAATCCTTCTTTATTTTGATTTTGACTCTTGATATTTACTTTATTATCGGTCTCCTCTATATTTCTCTCCATAGTAGATAAAATTTAAGGATTCAGAATGGATTTTTGCAAGCTCAATATACCTTTGAGCAGACATTTTCAAAGATTCTATTTCTTTTTCAGTCAAATCTCTTTTGACTTTTGCTGGAACTCCGATCGCAAGAGTTCCCGGAGGTATTTTTGTATTTTCAGTTACAACTGCTCCTGCCCCAACAATAGAAAATGGGCCAATTTCTGCTCCGTTCATCACAACAGCTCCAATCCCTATAAGAGAAAAATCTTTTATTATGCAACCATGTATTGTCGCCTTATGACCCACAGTGACAAAATCGCCTATATATGTTGGGAAAGATGCGGTCTCCGCATGAATAACGCTATTATCTTGTATATTTGTTCCCATACCTATTTTTATCCAATTAACATCTCCTCTTATCACAACTCCATACCACACAGAACTCAACTGACCTATTTCAACATTTCCTATAACAGAAGCTGTTGTTGCAATAAAAACAGATTCGTGAATTTTAGGGTAAAAATAAAATCCCTCTATGTTTAATCCTATCAGAGAGGGGAATTTTTTTTGTCTTTCCATATGTATTTATGTAAGCTGATTTTTTGATTCCAAATATTTTGTTGCACAAATTTTTGCGAGATTTCTCACACGAGAAATAAACTCTGCTCTCTTTTCAACTCCTATCACACCACGAGCATCTAATATATTGAAAACATGCGAACACTTTATACAAAAATCATAAGCAGGTATAAAAAGTCCTATTTTAATAAGCCTTATACATTCTTCTTCAAAAAGATCAAAAAGCTTGAAGAGTAGTTTTTCATCTGCTGAATCAAAATTGTAAATACTCCATTGCTCTTCTCTTGCTTTGTAAAAATCTCCATACTTTATTCTTCCCCAATCTATATCAAAAACTGAACTTTTCTTTGAAACAAAAAGAGCTATTCTTTCAAGACCATATGTTATTTCAAAAGAAATTGGGTCAAGGTCAATTCCCGCCATCTGCTGAAAGAAAGTAAGCTGAGTTATTTCCATACCATCAATCCTTGCTTCCCACCCTAAACCCCAGGCTCCAAGCGTGGGAGATTCCCAATCGTCTTCTATTAATCTAAAATCTCTTTTTTCTATTTCAAGACCAAGATATTTTAAGCTTTGAATATACAAATCGATCACATTTTCCGGAGCTGGCTTTAAAATCACTTGGAGCTGAAAATAATGTTGGAGTCGCTGAGGGTTTTTTCCATATCTTCCATCTTGTGGTCTGCGTGAAGGTTGCACATATGCTACATTCCATCTATCCTTACCCAAAACCCCAAAAAAGGTTGCAGGATGAAACGTTCCAGCTCCAACTTCAACGTCATAGGGTTGCAAAATTGTACACCCATAATCTGCCCAAAAATTCAAAAGTTTCCAAGTTATTTGCCAGAAATCCATAACTCTTTAATGCTCCTCTCCAATAGCAAGAGAAACATATATAAGGGAAAGGATAGAGAATACAAAAGCTTGCACTATTGAAACTATTGTACCTAAAATAAGAAATGCAATAGGAACTACAAGGTAAGTAAGATGAGTGAATATTTCAAGAACCGAGTGATCTCCTGTCATATTTCCTGCGAGACGAATTGATAAACTTGCAATGCGAAAAACATGAGAGATAAGCTCTATAGGGAAATAAAGGAAAGCAACAGGCAAAAATGGTCCGAGAAAATGTTTTATATAACCTAATCCATGTTTTTTAAAACCAAAGTAGTTATAGTATAAGAAAACAAAAATAGCGATTCCAATATTCGTATTTATATTCATAGTAGGTGGCATAAGACCGGGAATAAGTCCCATAATATTCATAATTAAGATAAACATAAACAGAGACGAGACAAATGGCACATGCTTTTTAGCATCTTCCTCGTGCATAAGAGATAAAGCCATTTTTCTCCAAAAATCAACAACGAGAGAAAAAATCTTTGAAATTATAGATTCTTTATTTTTTACAGCAAAAGATCCTAAAAATAAGACCAAAAAAAACGCCAAAATCTCAAAAACAACATGCTGAATCTTTCCGGAAACCCCAAAAAATTCTGTAAGTAAAGTTGGCATAATTGCAAAATTAAAAACAAAATAAATTAAATTGAATTTTCTTCAACTTTTTTTTTCTTTCTTATAGTAAGAGATATTTTAAAGTACCATTTCTATCAAGGGAGGTATTGAAACTATGAAGGAGTTGATAATAATGTTGGTAGTTATGGGAGTCAGTATAGGGGGAGTTATCTTTTCATTTTTACTTGCAAGATGGGTTCTAAAACACGACACAGGAACTCCTGAAATGCGAGCAATATCAGACGCAATAAAAGAAGGAGCAGAAGCATTCCTACGGAGGCAATATAAAACTATAATCTATATTTCAATTCCTTTTGCAATAGCTCTATTTGTAGGTTATGGGATAATAAGAGGACATAAATCTTTTGATCCTGTCTCCTCAGCTATCGAATTTGCTTTATGGATAGCTCTATCTTTTGTAGCAGGAGCTATATCTTCTCTTATCGCAGGATATGTTGGTATGTGGGCAAGCATAAGAAGTAATATAAGGGCAGCAGCCGCAGCGGCAAGAAAAAGCTTACCAGACGCACTAAAAATAGCTCTAAGAGGTGGAGCTGTATCCGGCATAATGGTCGTATCAATGAGCCTACTCGGTATAGGTGGCCTTTACATACTTATGGAACTTTTCTCAACCGCCGAACCAACAAAAATACCTTTTCTTATCGTTGGATATGGATTTGGAGCTTCTCTTGTCGCACTTTTTGCCCAGCTCGGAGGAGGAATTTACACAAAAGCCGCAGATGTAGGAGCGGACCTTGTGGGAAAAGTTGAAGCAGGGATACCAGAAGATGATCCAAGAAATCCAGCAGTTATAGCGGATCAAGTCGGAGATAATGTCGGAGATTGTGCGGGAAGAGGCGCGGACCTTTTTGAATCGACAGCAGCTGAAAATATAGGAGCGATGATCTTGGGAGCAGCTATGGCCTCCCGTGTAGTTGGTGCTGAAGCGTCTTGGATATTCGGAGTTATGATGTTCCCACTTGTGGCAAGAGCATTTGGTATAATATCATCTATAATAGGTATACTCTTGGTGAACGCAAAAAGTAATGATGATGACCCAATGCGAGCTTTAAATAAAGGTTACTACATTTCAGTTGTTCTTGCAATGATAGGATTTGCCGCAGCATCAAGATGGCTGCTTTATCACCCAGATTACCCATCGGCATGGATAAATTTCTTCCTTTGTGGAGTAGTGGGCGTTTTAACATCGGTTGCCTTCGTGTTCATAACTCAGTACTACACAGAAGATAAATATAGACCAGTAAAAGAAATAGTAAAATCGAGTCAGACAGGTCCCGCAACAAACATAATAACTGGATTATCAGTAGGATTTGAAAACACAGCTCTACCAGCAATAACAATAGGAATAGCAATTCTAATTTCTTATTATCTTGGAAGAGCAACAGGGCTTCCGGATGCGGGGCTCTTTGGAACAGCTGTATCTACTATGGGAATGCTCTCAACAGCAGGATTTATTCTTGCAATGGATACTTTCGGACCGATAACTGATAACGCAGGAGGAATAATAGAGATGAGCAATCAACCAAAAGATGTTCGTCAAATAACAGATAAACTCGATGCAGTAGGTAACACAACAAAAGCTTTAACGAAAGGATACGCAATTGGTTCAGCAGGTCTTGCTGCTTTCTTGCTTTTCAGCGCTTATTTGGACGAAGTCAGAAATTATGGAGTAAAACTAGAATCAGTAGATATAGCAAAACCAGAAGTGTTTGTAGCAGCTCTTATAGGAGCTATGCTCGTCTTTTTGTTTTCAGGATTAGCAATAAGAGCAGTGGGAAGAGCAGCATACTATGTTATAAATGAAGTAAGAAGACAATTCAGAGAAAAGCCTGGAATCTTGCAAGGAACAGAAAAACCAGAGTACGGAACCTGTGTCGATATAGTAACAAAAGGTGCTCTCAAAGAGATGATACTTCCCGGATTACTCCCTGTTATAGTTCCCACACTTGTTGGGATAATATTCAAACTTATAGGGATGGGATCTGAAACTGTAGCAGCTGTTCTTATGATAGGAACAATCGCTGGAATCCTTGTAGCAACGGTCTTCAACAACGGAGGCGCAGCTTGGGATAATGCTAAAAAATCAATAGAACTATCAGGAGCAAAAGGAACAGAAGCNCACAAAGCAGCCGTCGTTGGAGATACAGTTGGAGATCCCCTTAAAGATACAGCAGGTCCATCNCTTCACGTGCTCGTAAAGCTTCTCTCAACAGTAACACTTGTCCTTGCTCCACTTTTTATTTAGAAAACCTTCTCCACTGAAACAGCTTGTAGTAAGAAAATAATTTTTTATATATAGAAATTACACTTTTTACAGCATAGGTTTTCTTAAATCAGAATTTCTTCAAAATATTTCTCCAAAGGATAACGAATAAGTAGTAAATCAAGACCAAGATTATTCCAAATCCATAAGCTCCCGTAATACATCCCCTTGAAGTTTTTTCTTCCCTTTCAGTGTAAATATCCATTCCCATGTCTTCAAGAACACTTGGGTCCCTTAATGCTATGGCAGTCATACATGTTAGCGTAGCTTCCCATACATGAGGGATAGCAATCCTATTTTCATATCTTCCGTTTTTATATACTGCAACCTCTCCCATATGATAAGTTCCTTCTGTTGGGACTTCTTCAACAAGAATTTTCAGGAATTTTTCTGCAACTTGCCTAAATCTCTGATAGTCAGAATAACTGAAATATTTCAGAAGTTCGGCAGCATATATTAAAGATAAAATCCATTTACCCTCGTAGATAATAAAACCTNTTTCAGGAGAAAAATTAAAGTTCAGAACAGAAACAACTTTTTCTGCGTAGTTTCTTATTTGTTCTGGTAGAGAAAACCTAAANGCAGCAGGGAAGAGAACNTAAGCCATTCCTTTTGCTCTTGGNTCATTTGGATCATCCGATATTTCTGTGGGAAAGTCAAAAAATCCATTCGGAGCAAATTTTCTTAAAATAGCTTCATTGAACTCTGTAAATCTTCTTTTTATATCTTCTCTAAGTTTCTGGTCCCCATAAAGTCCTGCGAAATCTATTATCATTCTCATAGCAGCATATAAAGGTCCCGCTCCCGCCATAGTTTGAGTGTAATTTATATCATCATCTTCATGAACNTTGCAGTGAAGATTATTATCTTCGTCCTTGCAACCAATGAGAACTTCGTAAGCAGAGAGTTTTATCGGGTCNTATATTTTTTTCATATATTCTCTTTTATTTTCACCTTGTTCAAATTTTATGTGATTTATCCAGCTCCAAAGAACAAACCCTACCTGATCTATCTCAAAATCCCAAGGTCCTGCCACCATTCCATCAGCATAAAAGTTCATTGCCCACGTCCCAGCCGGTATATCTCCTTCTGGTTGCTTTCTCTGAACTTTGACATAAAATAAATTTCTTTCTCTTGCTAGTTCACTGAAACCTGCAAGGTCTAAAAACAAGTTAAAATAAGCGCCATCTCTTGGCCAATCTTCCGCATATGGCGGTTGAGTTGATAAAGAAGCAACTGCCGCCTTTGTTTCTCTATCTATTACCTGAAAGAGAGAGATGAGCGCTCTTTCACAAAGGCGAGCTTCGGGATAAGTCAGCTTAGAATACCATCTATTATCCCTCATTCTTTTCACTATATCTTTCCAATAATTTTCAGTATCAGCTTCAAGCGACAGAACATCTTTCTGAGAGATCGCGAGATTTTTCTCAACATCTACCAAATTTCTCCCAGCGGCTATGATAACGAAAATTGTAGGCTCACATTTTCCAGATTGACAAACCTTTGAGGCAACAAAGGAATCAGCTGAACACAAAGCAAATGTTTTCTCTCCATAAGATAAATCTCCTTTTTTTAGTTTGTCAAATGCACTTTCAGACAAAAAATTAGGCAAATCACGCTGGCCTCCACATCTTCCATCAAAACCCGTATATGCTGAGTTTTCATATCCTCCCAAAATTTTTATGCCGATAAATATTCCATAGGTAACTTGTGAAGCATAGGCTAAAATTTCTTCATAATTTTTCTCTCTTATTTTTTTATACTCTTGGAACTGTTCATCTCGTGATAAAAAGAAAGGGGTGAAATGAAAAACNGCCATATTTTTTTCAAAGCTACCGAAATCGTTCAGAGTATCATCCTGCCAATCTTCAAGGGGGAATTTTGGAATTTTTATTGTAGTTGGAGCAAAATTCTGATAGTGAATGATATAAACGTCTTCGGTTGTTTGCAAATCTAAATCCACCTTGCGAACAA
>AWOA01000019.1 GCA_000494225.1 Candidatus Calescibacterium nevadense OTU 1 | reverse complement strand
CAAAATCCTACTCTGAAATTGAATCAGGAAATGTGTAAATCACTGTCTCTGTCTTTATCAACAATTTCTAAATCTCATGTTCAAGCTTTGCTAACTCCCCCAAAGAAGTTTAATTTACACAGACAAATTTAGAAGCTATAACGGACTTGTGATGTATAGTTTTAGAGATGAAAGACAAGACAAGAGTATAAGGTTTGCGAATGGGAAGGTTTATATAAATAAAAGTATAAATAAAGGATTTTGGAGTTATGCAAAAGAGAGACTTATTAAGTTGAGGAGTAAGGATAGAGAATTTTGTGTATTACTTGAAAGAACTTGAATTCAGATATAAATAGAGAAAACTTAGATGATATGGTATATTTATGTTTAGGTGAAATAAAATGAGGAATCACCTATATTTTTTTTATTTTATATTTCTTTTGAGGGCTATTTCTCTGTTTTCCCTGATAATTTTTGCTCTGCTGATATTGCTTCGGTCAAGTAGTTTTTTATTTTCATCATAGAAGAGTTTATATCTTCAACTATGATTTTCACATCGCTACAGATTGGCATAAAATTTGTATCTCCAACCCATCTTGGGACGACATGAATGTGGATGTGGTCTTCAAGCCCTGCTCCCGCGGCGCGTCCCATATTTATTCCTATGTTAAACCCGTGAGGTTTTATGGCTTTTCTCAAAGCTCTAATTGAAACCTCTAAAAGCTCTAAAAGTTCCATCTTCTCCTCTGCTGGTATATCTTCAAGCTCTGCAACATGACTTTTTGGACAAACCATAATATGTCCAGAATTATAAGGATATTTATTCATTATAACAAATGCATTTTTACCTTTATAAACCACAAGACCATCTCCCTTCTCCCACGCTCTGCAAAGAAAGCACTCTTCTTTCTCACCTGATTTTGCCTTTTCTATATACTCAATTCTCCAGGGAGCCCATATTATTTTCCTCATAATTACCAGAAAAGAATTAATGTGAAAGAAAAAAATCAGGTTTTTATCAAACCAAATTTCCTATATATATACCAATACATTTATACATTATACCAGATATACATCAACCAGAATGGTTCTCCAATTTTCCCCAAATGAAAATCCACCAAAAATTAATCCTTTGAAGATAGGAAAAAATTTCCTATGGAACGATTTTAGCTTTAAAATTTAGATGGAAAGTTTAGAAAAAGATGTAAAACTTTTCGGTAAAGATTTTCTCCTTTACAAAAACGCCCTTGACCTACTTCTACAAAGGCATCTCATTATAAACTCAAATATTGCAAATCAAAACACACCAGGATACAAAGCAAAAGATTTGAGCTTCGAACCATATCTCAAATCAATAATTGAAGAAGATAAGGTAAGGGGGAGAAAAATTGAACTCAAAAGAACACATCCTACCCACCTCCCCTCCCCCTACCCACCCCCTCCCAAACCCACAGTTTTTTATGAAACAACTTCGTTCGGACCTGACGGAAACTCGGTTGACATAGATAATGAGATGATAAAACTTTCTGAAAACGCTTTAAGATACAGAGCAACTACGCAATTTATCTCCTCCAAGTTTGAAGAGCTCAAAAGCACCCTTGAAAGACTAAGACCATAATCAAAAATTACACAACAACAACCCTGGTCTTTGTAATAATATCTTGTCCAGATCTTCTCAGGAAAATCAGAGGTAGAATTATACCAATACCTAAAAATACAATAAATGCAACAGTTAAAAAAGCTCTCAGAAGAGCGGTAAGGAAATCAAGTCTATCTCCGCTTGCTTTTTCTACTCTCAAAGAGCAGATAAGATCACCTGGCGTTCTACCTTTTGCAAAGTACCAAAAAAGTGCAAGATAAAGAATAAAGAAAAAAACTTGGGATCCACCTATCTGTATGTAAGACACAGAAATTTCCTTCCCGAAAAACATGAATTTAACTCTTCCTGGTTCTGCTTCTATTTTGCCACGAGGTATTTGAACTTCCAATTTACCACCCCCGCTTTCTATACCCACAACCGGACTTTTAAACTCAATAACTTTTCTTTTTTCTTCTTTTACTTTTCCCAAATCTTCTTCTTTCGCAGTTTGCCTTTCTTCTTCTTTCCCCTCTACAATCCCTGAAAAATCTAAATTCTTACCCCATATAGAGTATGAGATCTTTGGGAAAAGTTTTGCAAAAGCTAAACTCGAAAGAATTCCGAAAGTACTTGAAAAAATAAGGATATCAATATAAAACGAAACAGCACGGAGCCACCAGGGAGCTTCCTTCACAAAGAATTTCACATCATCGATCTCTCGAAATTTCACCTGGGATTTCGGGAAAAAAAAGAAATTTACAGGATGAGAAATTCCTTTAACAGAGAGTTTTGGAGACTCGCTGAAATCTTCTTTTTGAGTTATGATATGAAAAAGAGGTTCTGATATACCAAAAATTCCTCCCGGTATGAAACTCAAAAGTCTAAAAGCAAAATTTACGTGGAAGCCAAAAACATCTTGTTTTTCTTCATCTATTATGAGATCTCCAACATGAGCGAAAACCCTTATTCTAAGTCCCTTCAAAGTATTTCGAACTAACTCTTTCCCTGCCTTAATCGCATTCTCAGAGGTATCAAAAATCAGCAGAGCACCGTCACCCAAAAGCTTTATAATCTTACCTGAAAATTTTTCTGCTACTTCTCTCAATAATCTTTCAAATTGATCTATGAGTTCTTTTACTTCGTCTTGGCTGTGAGTTTCGGAAAAATTTGTAAATCCCTCCAAATCAATGACAAGCAAAACCTTTATTCCCACATCCATAATCACACATATGAAAAAGAAAGATATTTTATTTTATACCTTAGTTTTCTGCTCTATATCCACAATCGAATGCCTACCGCAAATATAAACAAAGTACAAAAGGTCAAGTTTAAAAAATCGTAAAAATATTTTAACTTTCATTTTTAACTTTTTTATTTATTTTTATTTTTCTGATATAAAATCTATACATTTTCTTAAACCTTTACCTTACATATCTTGTCCTTTCTAATAATTTCAAAAATCTGATTCTATTATATCTTTGTATAATAATACAGGGTAAGTTTGTAATGATGCATAACGTGGCCATAATATAGTCGCCCAAAGTAGGGTTAAATATAAAAGAGAACGGATAAAACGCTATAATAAGTAAATGAACCAATTCAGCTCTACATGTTTCAACTATAAATCTTTGAATATAAGCTTTATCAAGAGACCTTAATCTTTTTTTGTTAAATGGATTTATCCTTATCATCTCACCGGCCTCCGGAATTTTATCTTTCCAGAGCTTGATAAAAAGAATCTTTTCGTAAGTTCTACCGTCAAATTCCCAAAATCTTTGCTTAAATAATGGATTTTTTTCCGAATAGAACTTTGGTGGTATCAAATGACAAATAATCGCAGAAATTAAACTAATTCCTAAAACAAAAGCCGTATTAAAAATAAATAAAATGGTAAAATTCAAAAGATCGATTTTCATAACTTAATTTCTCTTTTTCTCCAATATATTTTTCCTCCCGTAACTTTCAAGTATAATGACCTGAGAAGAATAAAAGTAAAAAATATCGCAAAAATCGGGTGAGCAAAAATAATAAGGGAACTAAATTTTCCAATTCTCCTTAATACTATAAATAAAAATATCCCAAAGCCTGTATAAATAGAAAAATATATTGAAGAGAACAAAAGGTTCTTTTGTATCAAATATTTTAACAGAGAAACTATTGATCCGATAGAAGCAGCAATAATTGAAGTTACCATTATTATCTCCGCTGGTTTTGTTCTCGATGCTCCAAGGAGTATATTTTTTGTCCATCCATCGGCAAGATATTTTATACCCTCTGGATACATTCTAAACTTTATTACCATGCCATGAGGTATAATAAAAATAGGGATACCTCTTTTTGATAGTTCTATGCCAAGATCTACATCTTCTATTATACTATTTGCTACTAACTTATGGCCCCCTGTCTTAAAGTACAATTCCCTACTTATCATTATGCATGGTCCGTAAAGTCCATTGTTTGTATTAAAAGGTTTTGCCAAATTCCCTAATCTCAGAGCTATTAGTGGTATTAAGTTGAAAAAAGCTGATAAATTCTCGTAAAACTTTTCAATGTAATGATAAGGTGCACAAGAAAGAACAATATCTTCAGAAAATTTACTAACCAAATATTCTATCGCATTTTTCTCTAAAAATACATCCGCATCAAGAAAAAGTAATACTCTTCCCTTCGCAAAAATAGCACCTGCGTAACATGCAGCAGATTTTCCTTCCCAATCCTTAAAAATTTCTTTTCTGATCAACAACCTCAAACCATACTTCCTTGCTAACTCTCGAGTTCCATCTTCTGAACCGTCATCAACAACTATAACCTCAAAATTTTTATAAGTCTGATTTTTAAGGGATTCGATCAGCTTTGGTAATCTTTTCTCCTCATTTCTACAAGGTATAATTATCGATATAAAAAGTTCTTTATGAGGATGTGGATTACTTTTCTCTAACTTTACAAACCTTTCAAAATTTAAAGAGTAAAATCTTAATACTCTTCCAAGTGCAAATACTGATACAACGAAAAAAAATAAGTTAGCAAAAAAGTTTTCCATAGCTCATTTTATTTATGTATTTTGAAAAATCTATAAATTTTGTATTTTTGAAGTCAAAAATTTGAAAAAATCAGAAAAATTAAACCACTCTGAATCCAAGAGGAGCTAACCTCTCTTGAAATTCGCTTTTCGAAGAAAATCCTTCTGAAACAACTTTTACGACGTAATTTTCAATAACCTCGATATAAGTTGGAATTCTCGGAGGAGAAAAATTTTTAATGTGAATTATAGCATCTGCAAAATCCACTACTTCCGGATCTGATATAGCTAATCCTTTTCTTACACAAGGAAAACATAAAGAAATTCCACCTAATATTTTCAAAACATTTTTTATTTCAAGATCAGCAAATTTAACCCCAATTTTTCTATTTTTCAAAACGAAATGAGGAAAATTAAAAGTAGGTCTCAAAAGTAAAACAGCATTCATTCCAGAATTTTTCAACAATCCAAGGATAACTTTTTCGTATTCAGTGGCAAAAACAAATCTTGGTAAAAATAATTCCTCCGAAAACATAATATAAGGTGCTATATTATATTCCCCTCCAGAGAACTCTTGTAATAGAGAAAAAGTTTCTTTTATCGCATTTCTTGAAAAAGGTAAAACAGACACAACAAAACAAGTAGAATCAGAAAGAAGTATTTTTCCACCGGATTCAAAAACCTCTCTTATCTTTGATGCATTGCTCAAAATATCATTTATACTACGAAAGAAAAGTTTATCGCTACCCATCATATAGAGAATTTTAAGTATAAAAAATATAGTTTCAAGATAGGGAACTACGTAAGAAAGAAAAAGAAACTATTGCTCTTCAACTTTCAGGAGCCCCTGCAGAAATCCAATTCTTTATTGTATCTATTTCCTCCTGAGAAAGGGAACCTCCACG
The DNA here is from genome assembly GCA_000494225.1 of Candidatus Calescibacterium nevadense OTU 1. Classification (GTDB taxonomy): domain Bacteria; phylum Calescibacteriota; class Calescibacteriia; order Calescibacteriales; family Calescibacteriaceae; genus Calescibacterium; species Calescibacterium nevadense. The sequence goes on along the minus strand of AWOA01000019.1, from coordinate 42,654 downwards.
AGGCATCTTCTCTCCACAAGGTGGATTTGTTATCTTGAGATAAATAAGACTTGAATTCGGATCACCTTTGACTACATATTTTCGGCCAGAACAAATACCTGAACCCTCACCATTTACAACACCATTATAACTTGAAAGGTTCCCATGGCAACTTACACATCTACTATCTAATATAGGTTTTACATCACGATTATATGTAGGGGCTCCCGTTTGGCTCTGCTGAGACTGCTCCTGTTGTGTCTGTTGTGTCTCTTGTGTCTGTTGTGTCTCCTGTGTCTCCTGCGTTTGTTGTGTTTGTTGTGTCTGGCTACGCTCCTCACCACTACCGGAATCTCCTGGCTCTCCGGCACATCTTAATGAGAATAAAGTAAAAGAAGCAAAAATTAAAGCATAGAGAAAAGTAAAATGCAAGAATTTCACCGAAAAAAATTTTCTTTTACAAAGATTTTTCATAAAAAACAATTAATCATTTTACAATAATAAAAAACAATAATAAAAAAAATAAAAAAAATAAAATTAAAAAAGTTTTCTCATATAAAAAATTTATTCTCTGATCCCTACTACTTGATTTACAAATGCTTGCTTTCAAATGGAGTAATTTCCAAGATAATTTTCAAGAATAAACTGCTTGTATTATTCAATTAGCTTATTTTTCAGAAATTAGTTCAACTTTCCCATTTTGAGCCTCAATTTTTGCTCTTGCAGAAGAAGATATAGAATGAACTTTCAACAAAATCGGCTTTGAGATCTCTCCTTTACCAAGAACCTTCACAGGCTTTCTCAAAGTATCTATCAATCCCTTTTGATAAAGTAATTGAGGAGTAATCTCTGTTTCTTCGAGTTTAGCTATATCTTTAATATTTACTATCTGATACTCACGGGGGAACTTAGATCTGAAACCTCTTTTTGGTATTCTTCTTATGAATGGTGTTTGGCCTCCCTCGAACCAAGGAGGAGGCAGAGTTCCTCTTTGTCCCTGTCCTTTATGTCCTCTTCCCGATGTTTTCCCATGGGTGCCGTATCCTCTTCCTACTCTTTTTTTTCTATGTGTCGCTTTATAAGGAGGTCTCAAATTGCTCAAAATACCCATAATTTTTCAAAGATATAAAAATACAAAAAATTTGAGCTTTTTACCGTTTTTTTCATCCTTTCAATATGATTTTCTCAAAAATCTTCATAACACCTTAAAAATCTACCTATTTAATTTACCTGCTTTAAACATATTTTCCCCTATCTTCCTAAATTTCCTAAAAATGGAAAACTAAATAAAAAGAATGATTAATATAAAAAGATTTAGAGGTAAAAAAATGCTTGAAAAAGCAAGAAAACAAATTTCAGAAAGCAGGAGAGAACAGCATGACATTGAATTTGACTACTCAAGGTACGATTTCAAGATGCCCGAAATATATGAATTTAAAACAAGAAAGGGACTTGACGAAGAGGTAATAAAGCAAATATCCTATGTCAAAGGCGAACCAGAATGGATGTTAAATTTTAGGCTCAAAGCTTATGAGATTTTCAAAAAAAAAACCTATGCCAACGTGGGGACCAGATCTATCTGGAATAAATTTTGATGATTACTATTACTACATAAAACCAACGGACAAGAAAGGACACTCATGGGAAGAAGTACCAGATTACATAAAGGAAACATTTGAAAAACTTGGAATACCCGAAGCAGAAAGAAAATTCCTCGCAGGCGTTGGTGCGATGTACGAAAGCGAAGTCGTATACCATAAAATAAGAGAGGATCTTGCAAAAAAGGGGGTTATTTTTGTTGATACAGACACAGCAGTAAAGGAATACCCAGACCTTGTAAAAGAATATTTCGGGAAAGTTATTCCACCAACAGATAATAAATTTGCTGCATTAAATTCGGCAGTCTGGTCAGGAGGTTCTTTCATATATGTGCCACCAGGGGTAAAAGTAGATTTACCTTTACAGGCTTATTTTAGAATAAACGCACAAAATGTAGGACAATTTGAAAGAACACTTATAATAGCAGATGAAGGAAGCGAAGTGGTTTATGTCGAGGGTTGCTCTGCTCCTTTATATTCAAAAGATTCTCTTCACTCAGCAGTCGTTGAAATAATAGCAAAACCAGGAGCACGAGTTCAATATATAACGATACAAAATTGGTCGAAAAATGTGTATAACCTTGTAACAAAGAGAGCAGTAGCTTACGAAGAAGCAGAAGTAATATGGATAGATGGTAACATAGGTTCCGGTGTCACTATGAAGTATCCTGCGGTGTACCTTATGGGTAAAGGTGCAAGAGGACAAATAATCTCTGTAGCTTATGCTGGAAAAAATCAAATTCAAGATACAGGCGCAAAAGTTATCCACGCTGCACCATACACAAAATCTGTAATAACTTCAAAATCTGTATCAAAGTTTGGGGGAACAACGACTTATAGAGGTCTCGTAAAGGTTGCGCAAGGTGCTTACAGCTCAACTGTATCTGTAACATGCGACGCCCTTATATTAGACGAAATCTCAAAATCAAATACAATACCAACTATGGAGATATTAGAAGATGATGTCACAATATCTCACGAAGCATCAGTGGGTAGAATTTCAGAAGATGTGATTTTCTACCTTACTTCAAGAGGACTCAAAGAACCAGAAGCCTTAGCCATGATTGTCAGGGGATTTATGGAACCATTCGTAAAATCGCTACCTATGGAATACGCCGTCGAAATGAACAGATTACTTGAACTTGAAATGGAAGGAGCAGTAGGATAATTTATTTATAGGATAATCACTTCACTAATCCTGATAATCCCTCCTTTATCCTCCTTACACCTTCTTTTATTTTCTCTTCTGAAAGAGCAAAAGATAATCTTATAAACCCCTCAGCTCCAAAACCGCTTCCCGGAATAACCAATACTTTGTGATTTGTAAGAAGAAAATCACTAAGTTCATCAGTTGTTTTAACCTTATCTCCTAAAAACTTAGAAACGTCAGGAAATATATAAAAAGCTCCCCCAGGTTTTACACACTTTAAACCAAGCTCACAAAGCAGATTAAAAATAAGGTCTCTTCTTCGCTTGAATTTCTCAGTGGTTTCCTTTACGAATTTTTGGTTTTCTTCCTCAAGCGCTCCCAAAGATGCAAACTGAGATACAGTAGTAGGATTAGATGTTGTTTGACTCTGAACTTTTTTCATCGCAGAAATAATACGCTCAGGACCGAGAGCAAAACCTATCCTCCAGCCTGTCATAGAGTACGTTTTTGACATTCCCCATATTACAAGAGTTTTCTCTTTCAAAAACCGAGCAAAGCTCTCAAAAACCACATCGTAAACCAAAGTTCCGTATATTTCATCTGAAATCACAAAAACATCTTTTTTAGAAATGATTTTTGCTATCTCTTTGAAAACATCTGGAACCGCCACAGCTCCTGTGGGATTGCAAGGGAAGTTCAAAATCAAAACTTTTGTTCTCGATGAGATAGCATTTGCAATATCATCTGGATTTGGCTCAAAATTATTTTCTGGCTTCGTTTCAATAAATTTTGGAATTCCTCCCACCATCTTCACCATATCAGGATATGATACCCAATAAGGAGAGAGTATTATAACCTCATCTCCTTCATCAACAAGAGAAAATAAAGCTTCATATATTGCCATTTTTGCTCCAGGAGTTACTATTATTTCTTCGGTCCCGTATTTTACTCCGAAAAAGTGCTCGAATCTTTTTGCAACTGCCTTTTTGAGTTCTGGAATACCATCAACAGCAGTATANTTTGTTTTACCCTCGTCTATTGCCCTCTTCCCCCATTCACAAGCCTCGTCAGGAGATGGGAAATCAGGTTCGCCTGCTCCAAAGGATATTATATCTTCCCCTTTTGATATTAATTCTTTTGCCTTCGCATCCAAAGACAGTGTAGGTGATGGTTTAATCTCTTTTACCCTCTTTGACAACTCCATAAATTCATATTTTTAAAGAAAATTTTTCATTTAGATTTTTCTCTGGATTTTAGTTTTCTTTCTTGAAATTTAGGTTTCTAATTCAGCTCTCAAAGATAAAACTAAGTTTTTTATCTGATCTCTTATATTCCTCAAAAATTCAATATCTGAAAAAGATGGATCTTCAATATCGAAAAACATAACTTTTTTTCCTTCAGGAGCAAAAAAAATCATACGAGATAGTATAACTATGATATCATATTCTCTGAGTTTCTGGATGTCAATAGGTTTAGAAAAAAGTCCGTCTACCTCTAATCCATCCTCTTTAAGAACCTCTATAACTTCTGAAGGTATATATCCGAGAGGTCTTACACCTGCACTTTCTACCTCTGCATCTAAAAATTTTCTACCGTAAGCCTCCGCAATTATACTCCTATACGCATTCCCTACACAAACAAAAAGAATTTTTTTCTTGTCAACTTTGTCCATATCAAAAAAACAAAACTTATAAAAAACATAATAAACTTAATATTATACTTTTTACCATATGAGAATACCGCCAATAGTAAAAAATAAAGATAAAAAAATAAGAATTTGGAAATCTGCACTTATTCCAGCTTCAATTTTAATCTTTCAGACCGCACTTATCTGCCCATCAGCTTTTGCTACTAAATTTAGATGCGCTTCCATAGCTCCAAAAGGTAGCGCGTTTGAAAAAATACTCCAAGGTGTATCTGAAAAAGTAAAAAATAAAACAGGCTTAGAAATTACTTTCTTCTCAGGAAGCATAGTCGGAGATGAAATTGATATAGCAAAGGATTTAAAAAATGGAAAATATGATTGCGCAGCTTTAACAGCTCAAGGTTTAGGTTTCATTTCATCTTACTTTAGAATATTAGATCTCCCTTTCATGATAAAAAACGAGAAAGAAGGAGATTTCGTAAGAAAGAGACTAATTAAAGCTTTCAGAGAAGTAGTCAAATCAGATAAATACATATTTATCAGTATGTTTGAAATCGGGTTCGTTCAGTTCTTCTCGAAATATCCGATAGAGAATATAAACGACTTTAAGGGAAAAAAATTTTGGATATGGAAAAACAATAAAATCCAAGAAGAAACATATAACAAAGTATTAAAAAATTTAGGAGCAAACGCTGTAGAAACACCAACGATATGGGATTTAGAAAAGCTCGGAGATAAAATTGATATAATTTGGGGACCACCTTATGCTGTCTTAGCTTTCGGATGGTATAGATTTGCTAAATATATCGTAGAGCCTCCAATTATATACTTTCCAGCCGGAGTCATAATAAGAAAAGACCGATTTGACTCTTTGCCACAACAAATACAAAATGATCTAACAGATATTATTGAATCCGCAGTAGAAGAAGCTACTTTAAAGATACGAAAAGAGAACCAAGAAGCCAAAAAATTTATGTTATCTAAACTAGGCTTTCAAACTTCTTATCTCAAAGATGTTGACGAACTTGAAAAACTCTTCAGAGAATATATGTGGCCTGAATTCAAAGAAAAATACATCCCATCTTGGTTCTTTATATCTGTTATGACCGAAATCATAAAGTTAAGAACAGGACAATAAAAATCCTATTCATCTAATCAAGCAAACTTCTCAAATTTCTTATTACATCGCTCAATGGAGGAGATTTAAACCAATCTCTTTCTGTAATCTCATTACAACAAGACGTATAAAGTTGAGAAACGAGATTCTTAATATCATCCGGAAGCTTTGGAGGGGAAGATTTAACAAAATTTCTCCACATAACTTGATCCTTCTTCTTCGCTTCCTCTATTTCTATATACCATGATGTTTTCCTGTAAAAATTTCGTAGAACTTCCTTGCTTATATGAAAACCATCAAGAATAAACCTACACTCATCAGGGGTACCGAGAACGTCAACGAACATAATACTCCTTCTCTCATCAAAAGCAAACTCAAACTTACCATCATCATTATTTATTCTTTTTTTTTCCGTTTGAGAGGTTATCATATCTGAAGCAAAAATGGTCATTTCTTTTAATCTATCAGCTTCACTCTCAGAAAGTCCAGCAATTTCCATAGCTTCATCCCACGAAATATATCTATCAGTACTCTCAAGTTTAGTAGAAATATCTACTATTGTTTTTGGAAGCCTTTGTCCCGGACGAGGATATTCTTCAAGTCCCAAATCTTGTGGTTTTATTTTTCCCTCCTTTAACCTTCTGAATACGCTCGAACCTTCGGGTAAAGAATTTCTATATATAACTTCAAGCGGGATAAGAAAATTCACTCTCTCTTTTTTATAAATAGAGTAATCATATTTTCCTTCTCTCAATTCTGGTTTGAGAACTCGTACAAGTTTTACTATCATCTCATCTGGTGGATTCTTTGCATCTGAAAGCCTTGTGACTTTCCCGCCATCCACAACCCCCATGTAATGAGTTTTTATATTCTCTTTCTCCAATTTTTCAAAAAAGAAAGCTCCCATTATACATATTGCCTTACCTTTATTTGGAATTGTATCGGGAATCTTTCCCCAGTCAAAGACAGAAAACCTATCTGAAAAAATGAATTTACCAACACCTGATTTCTCACCCTGCGGAGCCTCTATAACCACAATATCTTTTACACTCCCCATGTTTCCGAAGCACTATAAGGCTGAAAAACAAAAAAACCCCACTAACAAAAAAGTAGAAGAAAAAAGAAACAAAGAAAAAGAAACAACAAAAAATTTAAGTTTCTCTAATTAAAATTAACGAGAATTTAATATTCACTCCTCCCTTTCAAGTCCAAAGTAAATTGAAGGAATCTTCAAAAACACTGGATAAAAGAACATAACACCGAGATAAAGTTTTTCACCTATTTTTCTCAACTCATCTCTTATGAAAACGACAGGAAAAGGATTGGGAAAGATACGGTAATTGAGGATCAGGCAAGGTTTTCCATCAAGAAAGGAATTGCTCTGCTCAACCCTAAAAGGAAAAGCAGGGATTTTAAAGTCTGTTAGTATATTTGCACCTCTTAACTCACTATCTATTTTCATAAAAACCTTTCCTTTCCATATTTTATCTCCTATGAAAATAGCAAATTTTTCAAAAGCTCTCGGGAGAAAAGTTTTTGTCGTCTGAGGCAGAGATATTCCAGCAAAAAAACCTTCGAGCTCACTCCGCGATGGAGATACACCCTCTATAAAAAGTTTATCAAGTTCTTCCGCCTTAAGATTTCTAAGATCTTGTAGTTTCATAAAATCAAATTTAATCAAACGTTATCTTTTTTGTAATTTTCTTCAATAAAAATTCATAATTTCTGCAGTAATAAGATGAATTTAATTTATAGAAAAATTATTCAAATCTTCCAAAGATTAACGGGCAAAACCTATTCAATAAATTCAATTTCGTCGTAATACATTATATCAAGGGGATTAAATTTGATTTTGATAAATGGCTTTTTCAAAATAGCACTTACTCCCCAGAAGAGAGGAATTATGGCAACCTCTTCTTCAAGCAAAATTTTTTGAGCTTCGTTATAAAGCTGTATTCTCCTTTCTTCATCCATTTCCTGAGATGCCAAAATTATGAGCTCATCGTATCTTTTATTTGCAAAATTCGTATGATTATTCCCAGATTGAGATGTGAAAAGATCCATAAAATTATGAGGATCAGGGAAGTCGGCACCCCAACCTAATCTGAAAAGTTCAGGTTTCTGATTCACAACAGTAGAAAGAAACATCTTCCATTCCATACTTTCAAGTTTAACATCTACTCCAAGAACACTCCTCCAAGTTTCCTTAAGTACTTCCGATATTTTCCTGTTTTCCGGTGAATGGTTAAAAAATAGTTTGACTTCTGGAAAGCTTTTCACGTCTGAATAAGCTGACTTTTTCATTTCTTCTTTTGCCTTATCAGGGTCGAATGGGAGTCCAATATTTGGGTTGTGAGCGAGCATCCCTGGTGGTATCCAAGATGTTGCCGGGATCTGAATTCCTCCAAGAACTCTTACAACTGCTTCCCTATTTGTAGCATAAGCGAACGCTCTCCTTACATGTACATCATCAAAAGGTTTTTTTTTGACATTAAAGCCAACATAAAAACCTCTCAATCCAGGGTTAGTAATAAATTCGGGAGAATTGCGGAACCTTCTAATAGCAAGAGGGAANAATCCTACAGCGTAAATAAAGTTAGACCTATACAAATTCAGAGCGGTCGCTGCATCGGATACCACAAATAATTCAACCCTCTCAACTTTCGGTTTTTCACCTATCCAGTACGGATTAGGTTTGANAACGATTTTGTACTCATGCTTCCACTCAGCCAGAACAAACGGACCAATTTCAGGGTAACATTCAACTTCTGTCCATTTTTCTTTACAGGTCTCAATTATATCTTGTCTCACAGGAAATGTGACCATAAAAGATACAATAGATGGAAGATAGACCACAGGCTTTTTAAGATACACAACAAGAGTATCATCACTTTCAGCGGTAACTCCTGGGAAATAAGATATTTTACCTGTGTTGAATTCGTAAGCACCAACAAGATCATATAGAAAATAAGCATATTCCGCTCCTGTCTCCGGTGAAAGCAACCTTCTCCATGAATAAATGAAATCATAGGCAGAAAGGGGTTTTCCATCTGACCAGAAGGCTTTTTTCAATTTGAAAACCACTTTCGTTCCACCGTCCTGATATTCATAGCTTTCAGCAAGACAAGGAACAGGTTTTAATCTTTCCGTATCAAACCTCGTAAGTCCGCACTGTAAGTTATTTATAAGAAGATGAGATACAGAATCGGTTGCAAGGTTCGGGTCAAGCGTCGGAGGTTCCGTTGAAATCGCAAACCTTAGAACTTTCTCATTAGGTTTGAGATTACTTTGATGAGATGCTGAACAAGAAGAGTAATTGATCATGAAAAAAGCAGAAGACAAAAAATAAAAGAAGTGGTATAGAAATGCGTGGCAAAACAAACGAAAAAATCTAACAAAAAAATCCCAGCAAAACATATCCTCTAATTATAAATAGAAATTTCACTTTTATAAATAGAAATTTCACTTTTAAAAGAAATTTCAAATGAATATAAACTTAAAGAATAAGGAGAGAAAAAAGTAAAAAAGTATAAAAAAAATAAAGTTTATAAAAATAAGGAAGTTCAAAATGAGATCATAACAAAATGCAAGATACATTACAAAAAAATACTGGGAACATAAATATAAAGAGAAATTCCATCGGGTTTATTTTTACACTCACTACATTTTTTATCCTCTGGTTAGGTTTTATAGTGCTGATATCAATAAAAAAATTTTTAGATGACGCAATAGAATCAACAGATTCGTACTTTTACCTGAAAATAGCAGAAAAATCAGCAGTCGGAGAAAAATTTACTCACCCGGTTTACTCACCGGGATACTCCTGGTTCGTATCAATATTTTATAAGATAGGATTAGATATAGAACTTGCAGGAAGAATAACATCAGCTATTTTTGGTCTCGGAACTCTGGTTTTAACCTACCTATTTTCAAAAGAGATTTTTCTTCTGAACTTTACACGATATGAATCGCATATTTTAGGTTTTTTATCTTCTTCTTTACTTTCTTTCGTTCCAAAATTTGTATGGGCTTCCTCATCCACATTACCATACACAACATCAACTTTCTTTTTCACGTTGTCCTGCTTTCTATCCTTCATCACAAGAAAGAAAATTTACGAAAACAAAATTTCTTTCCTTATACTTTCGTTCCTTTCAGGAGCAGCGGGAGGTATAGGATATGTTGTTAGACCAGAGATTATACTTTCCCTTTTTATTTCAGCTATATTCACAAGAAATTTTTATGCAATTTTACTTTCACTTTTAGGTTTCTTTGTTTCTTCACTTCCGTATCACATTTTAAGTTTCAACGAGGGAAATCTTCCATCAATAATATCAAAACTACTTCTTTATAAAGGAGAAAAAATAAAAACCACATCAGAAGGTATAAAAATAAAAATAGAGAATTCAGGCAAAATATTCTCACCGAATAGTTATCTGAAAACTTTCTTTTCAAATATCCACCTTTTTCACAAATATGCTTTGCCCGGACTTCTCACATCATCTTATATCTTCATTTTCGGTATTGGTTTTCTACACCTTGTAAAGCACTGGGAAAAACTAAAAGACATAGGTAAAACAATATTTACTATATTGACCGTTTGGTTTCTATTCAATTTCATAATAGCAATAGTTGCTGATTATTTTTTCATACCAATACTACCACAAATATGTATGATTTCGTCTTTAATTTTTATTGAGCTTGATAAATATAAAAAAACGATTTGGTTTACTTTATTTTTTGTATTCTCGTTGAACATTTTTTATTCTTTGAGACCATTTTATAAAGACGAAGGAAGAAAATTATACAAGATCGCAGGAAAGTGGATAGCAGAAAACGGAAAAGAAAGTAAGATTATATTTGAGCCATTTCCTTTTGCAACATTCTACTCTGGCAAAGAGTGGACAACCACGCCTGAAAAAGCAGATATATGGGTAATAAGCTCACTTGACCATACTTCTGGTCGCGGAAAACCAGAACTCATAATCTTACCGCAAGACAAAATAAGAGATTTAGGATTTGCTGAAAATATAACAGAAATAAAATATAAAAATCATATACTACGAGTCTTTAAACCCAAAACTAAATAATAATTAACCCAAAATTAAAAATTGATTGTTCAATATAAAGAAAAAATAAAAGTATTTACATTCCGAGCAAGCCTTTGTATATTTGCACATATTTTTCAGCCATAGTTTCAGACGAGAAATCAAGTTGCATAACAGTTTTTACCTTTTCTACAAACTTTTCTCTATTATCGTACAGGTCTATTGCTCTTTTTACCGCACACATAAATTCGCCCTTTGATGGATTATCAAAAACAATTCCATAACCACCCTCCGCTATATCTTTTACAGTTTCTTCAAGTCCCCCTGTCTTTCTGACAATAGGAACACAACCATATCTCATACCTATCATTTGGGTTATTCCACAAGGTTCAAACATAGANGGCATGAGTATAAAATCAGANGATGCAAAGAGTTTACGTGAAAGATCATCTTGAAAACGAGTTGAAACTCTAATGTTTTTATAGATATTTGAGAAATCCGAAAAAGCCTGCTCATATTCNCCAGNACCTAAAAAGAAAAAGTTAGCATCAAGATAGGCAATATCTTTTATTGATTCCAAAATCAAATGAACACCTTTCTGATAAGATAATCTGCTTATGAACGATATAAGCGGTTTTGATTGATCTAAACCATATACTTGGCAAAACTTTTGCTTATTTAAGAACTTATTATCAACAGAACTAGCGGAATATCTAAACCACAAAGCAGAATCTGTCTCGGGATTCCACGTATCATAGTCTATTCCGTTTATTATACCTTTGAGCTTAAATTTATACTTGTTCAAAACCCCCTCTAATCCCCATCCATATTCGTGAGTTAAAATCTCAGTAGCGTATTTCTCACTAACGGTTGTTACAAAGTCAGCAAAAACAATTCCTCCTTTCAGAAGATTTGTAAGTCCCCAAAACTCCAGAGCTTCCATACTATAAAGATGAGGAGGTAAGTTCAAACGATAAATAAGCTTGCTATCAAAATATCCCTGGTAAGCAAGGTTATGAATAGTAAAAACGGTTTTTACGGATGAATGAAAAACTTCTTTCAAAATTATAGGTATAAGAGCAGTTTGCCAATCGTTAGCATGAACAATATCTGTATAGATTAAACCTTCAGCTAATGCTTTTGAAACCGCCCAGGAAAATCCTCCGAACCTTATATCATTATCAGCATAGGCTATTCCTGGCGGACCGTATATATAATCTCTACCGAAAAGCTCTTGATTTCCAAAAAAGTATGTATCATCTGTCTTGAAAATTTCAAAAATATACTCCTTACTATCTAAACTGACCTTCACCGTCATACCAGTGCTTTTTATTGAGAACTTATGAGTGTCTATTATCTTGTAAAGAGGAGTTACTCCCATAGCATTTACCCCCTTTTTTCTCAGATTTTTTATAATCGCATGGGCAAAATCTGCAAGACCACCTGTCTTTGAATACGGATATATCTCGGACGACGCAACAAAAACTCTCATACCTTTTTATTTTTACATCTTACGACTTGAATTGAATTTTTGTAGTAAATTTAACCATAAATAAAAACAAAGTGATAAAGCTAATAAAAACAAAAATAAAAAAATAAAAAAATTTTTCATTATTGAATAAACCATATTTGTTTTTAACCTGATCTTAAAAATGGAGGGCAANTATAAAGTTATATGTAAAAACAGGTTCGCAAACGAATATGAGATAGAAGAAAAGTATATAGCAGGTATATCCCTTGAGGGTTCCGAGGTTAAATCAATAAGAAGAGGCAATGTATCAATAGACGAGGCTTACATAGTTTTTTCTGGCGGAAGACCAATTATAGTAAATATGTATGTCGCCCCTTATCAAAACTCTCCTTTCAATCCAGAACCAACAAGATCGCGAGCTCTCCTTTTGAGAAAAGAAGAAATAGAAAGAATATACGGTAAAGCTACAAGAAGAGAAATGAAAATAATCCCACTTACCGTCCTTCTGAAAGAAAATAAGCTCGTAAAAATAGAAATAGGAGTAGGAAAAAAGAAAAAGCTGTGGGATAAAAGGAGGGAAATAATAGAAAAAGAAATGAAAAGAAAAGAAAGAGAATTGAAAAGAAAATTTTAGCTCAGTTTTAGAAAATCGGTTTAGTTTTAGAAAATTATTTTTTTAGAAAATTATTTTTTAGAAAACCATCCCAAAATATCCGTACTCACAAGTATCCATAGTCCTTATACCACTGAATCGTTTCCGGGAGTCCGTCTTTAAGGTCTGGATATTTTAACTTATAACCAAAAGATTTGAGCTTTTTGTTTGAGAACCTATAAGAAAAAGCAACGTATCTTGCTGTATCTTCTTCTACGTATTTCAAACCACCGAGCAAAGGTAAATCAAACAAAATGGGAAAATATTTGTTTGCAAGACGAGAAAATTTTGCAGCTCCCAGCAGTGCATAAGATATGGGCTTGGCGCTGACCTTTATTGGGACCTTAAAATAAGGTTTCCCTAAAAATTGTGCAACCAAAATGTTTATATCTGAATACGAGTAATCAGAATCATCAACTACATTAAATATTTCTCCATTCGCTTCGTCTTTTTGAGATAAAAATAAAGCTGCTCCACACACATCTTTTACATGAACCGAAACCGCTCTGTTATCTATTATAGGAGCAATCACAGCGGGCAGTTTTGCAACACCAAAAACTACGTTAGCAAATCCGTAAAGATTCCGAGGACCATATATAGGAGCGGGTCTGATTATAGTGATATTTATTTTACCCACCGTGTGATACTCCATAGCGAGCTCCTCTTGTTTGAGTTTTGAATACTCGTAATTATTAGATGGACCTATCGGACCGTTTTCATCTATTGGCTCGTCTCCTATTTTTGATACATCATAAACCCCTGCGGTTGACCACATAACCATCTTTTTCACTCCATTCGCAACCGCAACATCAAGAAGATTTTTGGTACCTATAACATTAACCCTTATCAGGTCCTCAAGCGGAGCCGAATAACTGAAAATAGCAGCAGGATGGAAAATACAATCAACAGAATCAACGACTTTATCTAATGTTCTCTTGTCAAGAAGGTCAGATGGTATAAATTTAACCTCTGGATTGAGCCATCTTCTGGGAGCATCTTCTCTATCCGTTGCTATAACTTCATACCCTTCTTCAATCAAAAGATCAATCATATGGGATCCAGAAAAACCACAAGCACCAGTAACAAGAAATTTCTGCTTACCCTTCCGCTCCTTTTCTACTACCGAAGGTGATTTCTCTTCTTGATAAGATGAAAGTGTATTTTCAATTTGCCTAATTTCTTCTTTCTGCTCTAAATTAACTTTTTCCAACTTTCTTCTTTTTCTTTTCTTCTCCTCTTCCATAAGAAATACCTCCCCCAAATCTGAACGTATGTTCAATAATTTATTTTTTCTTACTTTTTTTGTGTTTTTTCACGAATTTTGAACTTTCTCTTTTTTGAAACCTGTAGTTGATATATTTTTCGTTTTCAGGATTTTTCTTGCTTCATGACTTTGTTGAAAAGGCGGTTTAATCTTGAAATTTTTCTATTTGNTTCATTTTTGTGTATTACTCCCTTTGAAGCTACATGAGATATTATAGATACAACCTTTCTCAATTCACTTTCAAGTTCGGCTTTTAATTGTTCAGAGATATCAATATGCTTTTGCATTATATCATTTAATCTTTTCCTGAAAATACGAATACTATTTTTCATTTTCGTTAGATGATAAAGATTTCTTTCCCTCCTCTTTTCAGACTTTTTAAGCTGTCTTTTAGCACTCCTTGTGACTGGCATAATTCGTAAATTTTAAACTTAAAAATGGAAGAAATATTTTTTGAGAAAATTTTCCTTCAAATTTGAGCAAAATCCTATCTTAAAACCAAAAAGCTGAAAAATCAAAATCCGCCAGGTAAATGGCTAAATTCAAATGATTGAATCAATTAAAAGGAGGTAAAATAAAAGGAGGTAAAATAACATGAAATCAAGTAAGAAGAAAATATTTTCTGAAATAGAAGAGAAAGATATAACTCGTGCAATAGTTTCTGGTTTCACGAAGATGCTCGAAGAATACTCATCAACAGATGTGATTGTTCTTGGAGCAGGTCCAGCTGGACTTGTTGCTGCAAAGGAGCTCGCAAAAAATGGAATTAGAGTTCTTGTAATAGAAAGAAACAACTACCTCGGAGGTGGATTCTGGATAGGTGGATATCTTATGAACACAATAACAGTAAGAGCTCCCGGACATCAAATACTGCAAGAAATAGGAGTCAGGCTCCAAGAGGTAAAACCGGGACTATTTATAACTCACGGTCCGGAAGCTGTTTCAAAACTTATCGCAGCAGCGTGCGATAGCGGTGTAAAATTCCTCCAGATGACCTCTTTTGATGATCTCGTTATAAGAGAAGGGAAAATAACAGGCGTAGTAGTAAATTGGACACCAGTTTCAGCTCTCCCGAGAGAAATAACTTGTGTTGACCCAGTTGCTCTTGAATGCAAATTCTTAATAGATGCAACAGGGCACGATGCATACGCGGTAAAGAGNCTTGAAGCAAGGGGACTTGTAAAAACAAAGGGCATGGGGGCTATGTGGGTAGAAATGTCAGAAGATCTCATAGTAGAACATACAGGAGAAGTTTTCCCTGGACTTTATGTAGCAGGAATGGCTGTATCAGAAACTTACGGGCTACCAAGAATGGGACCAACATTTGGAGGAGTATTGATGTCAGGCAAAAGAGTAGCAGAAATAATAATAGATGAAATCAAAAAAGAACAACAAAAAGAAAAAAGAAAACAGCAATCAAAATAAAATAAAAAAGCAGAAAATAAAAAAAAATAAAATTCTCATCTTTTACGAGGGAGTTGAAGAGCATAAAATAAACATAGTCTCAAATATTACTAATTCGCTTTTGCAGTGGTTCGGAATTCCGGCAGAAGTAATAGTAAAAGGCAAAATATGGAAAAACCTTTATGGATTAGAAGAAATTTACAAAAATCTTGTGAGAATAAGAGTAATAAGATGGAATGAATTCAAGTTACACGAATATGTATCACCAGCCGAAATATCATTTGAGAGAAAAAAAGCAGAAGGTAAAATAAAAGGCTGGGGAATACTCTATGATGGTTTTTTACTCCAATCAATAATGCTTTCAGCTTTACTCGGGCAAAAACTCGTTAAAAAAATAGATTTAGAGAATATTCCATTAGTAATAACAGATAGACAGATAGCAACTTTTGGAGAAGACGGAAGATATCATCTTCGGATTGCTATTTTAGGTTATCCTTCTTTGATATCAGAAAAGGGATTCTTTTCTGCACCAGCGAAACCAAAAGAATACCACATATCAAAAATGATAAGCGAAGATATAGCAATAGTAAAAGGTTATTCACTTCAAGAAGAAATAGAAAATAAATTTCCTCTCCTTGCAAGACCTTATATAATCCTTTCTTTACTCTGGACAAAGTACGGTATAGGATTTTGCCAGAACGAAAAATGCTTCTTTTCAGATTCACATACAACCGAATCCCTACTCAAATCAAAATCAGGTAAAATAAATTTATGTAATTACCACAAAGAGGAAATTTCAAAGATTAAAGAAAGAATAGATTAAAGATTAAATCTCAAATATCAAACGATTAGATCTCACACAGATTATAGCCAATCATCGAGTTATATACTTTCTATATGAGTATTTTTTATAGTTCTACTTTTTGAGTTGTCTGAACTATTGAGTGAAAAAGCCTATATAAAAGATAGAAGAGAGTAAATACCACTCTTTAAGCTTTTGTTTCTGATGTAATTCGTATTATTTACTCCAAATTACTTAAACATGAACATTTTTATATCACCATTAGACAGATGGCTTCATTTTGTTTTCTGTCTGAATAAATAATAGCTCAACCATAAGTAAAATCTAATTTGATCCAAGCTGATTTGAACCCAAAACGAAAAACAAGTTAGTATGAAAAAAGAAAAAGAACAGAAAAGAATAAAGAAAAGAGAAAGAACAAAAAAAGTAAAAAAGTAAAAATGAGAATAAGAAAAAGAATGAAAACAAAAAAAACGATTAAAAGAAAAGAGCTTAAAAGATTTGACCCGATTTTGAAAGAGATTTTCTCAGAAGCATTAGGAAAAATTTACTACTTAGCTACTGGTAAAAAAATAAGCGAAAAAGTTAAAGTCTTGCACTCTGAGATAAGAGTAGTCAAAACTTTTCAACCTGACATTTTAGTTGAAGCCGATGGTGAAATAATCCAGCTTGAAATTCAAGCTCAACAAGATAAAACTTTACCTCGCAGAATGCTCTCCTATTACTACGCAATAGAAGAAAAATACAAAAAAGAACCTACTCAAATAGTTTTATTTGTAGGTAAAGGGAATCCTCCCCCACCAGAATACAGAACCCCTAAACTAACTTTAAAATACGAAGTTTTAGACATGAAGAAAATAGAACCAGATATTTTTATAAAAAGCAAAAAGCCAGCTGAGGTTATTTTGGGAATTCTGGCNGGNAAATTCAAAGACAAACCAGAAATAATAAAAAANGTCAAAAAAAGAATTGTAGAAATTTTGAAAGATGAANAAGAANTTGCTAAATATATAGATAGCATAAGCTTTTTAGCAGGATTATTTGATGTTGAAATAAGGGTAAAACCTATGCCAATTGAGGTTGATATAAGAAAAACTTTCCTTTACAAATGGGGGGAGAAAGAGGGAGAAAAGAGAGGCTTTAAGAAAGGGAAACAAGAAGGATTGAAAGAAGGATTAAAAAAAGCAATTTTATTAGGAGTTGAGTTGAAGTTTGGTTCCTCAAAAGCAAAACGAATTAAAAACCTTTTAGATAAGATAAATGATATGAACCGATTGAGAAAGATAAAGAAAGAAGTGATAAGAGCTAAAACGTGGGGAGATTTAATAAAATCCGTTCAAAGTTCAAACTCAAAGTAAGAACGAATTTAGTTCCAGAGATTTTACTTTAAATTTTCATCTTTTGGAAACTTTTGAATTCTTCTTTTCTCAAATTTCTATAAATTTAGGTGCTTTTTATCTTTCAGCGGAATATAGTTATCAGCAGAATATAAAAGAATTTTATTATTTTCTGTCTGAAAGCATAATAGAATGACTATAAATTTTAGTCTTAATTAAATGTTAGTTTCCAAGATGATGGATCATTTAAGGGGTAGGTTTTTCCTTTGATTGTAGCATCTTTTTCCAGGCTGATTCAAGTTCATCAATATAACCTATGACTTTTTCTAAAACTCCAACATCAAGATTTATATTACCTTCGATTATTTTTTTTGTTATAAAAAGATAAGATGTAATAAGATGCTTCCCTACTTCGTTTGGTTCGGTAGTAGCCATAAGAACATCAAAAATTTTTAAAGCCTTTGTTATTCCCTCATACTTTTTCTCATAATCTTTATTTTTTATCCCATCTATTGCTTTTCTTATTTCAGACCTTGCAAGGTCATAACACATAAAGAGTAATGAAACAGAATCAGCTGTTTTCAAGGAATTGAAAAAGAAATTTTTTTCGGAATTTAATTGAGAATTAACTTGCAGATTAAGAGAATCCAAAGATAAATCTTTTTCTTTGTTATTCTCTTTTTGCTCCCCGTCTGGCTCAATCTCTATATTTCTCAGATTTAAATCATCCAAAATCTTTGCCATAGTAAATTCAAATCAAGCCAAATCAAACCACAAAAAAATCCAAATGGAGAAACAAATAAACAAACAAATAAACAAACAAATAAATAAAAATAAAAAATCTACACGTACTGTGATATAATAAATTTAAAAAGTATATCAAAAAATAAGCTCACCCTTTCAAGAATTCTTCCCACTTCCTCTGGTGGGAATATTTTTATAACCTCACCAGTATGACTTACAACCTTAACAACGGGCAAATCTCCAACTCTATCAAAAGCAAGGAAAATCCCAAGAGATTTAATTTTTGAATTAACTTCATCTATAATTTTTTTAATCTCATCGAGATTAACCTCGCTTTTCGCGCTATTTTCGTATTTAGTTTTGATTGAACTAAGGTCCCCCATAACTTTTTTGATTTCTGCATTACGAATTTCTGCAAAAACAAAACCCTCGTTATTTAAACTTTCTCCTTGAATTTTTACATCCATGCCCCTTCACCCCCTCTTTTTAGGACAGCTTCCCTTCCGTCCTCTCTTATAATAATAATTTTAATTCGGAAAAAGACAAAAAAATTTTAACGGAAAAAGAAATTTATCTTCTTAAAATACTAAAACCTTCTTTTAGTAAATCTATTGCTCTCTGAGCAGTCGATATATTAGCTGAAAGCATAACCTGTTTCAAAGAGAGTAAGATTGATTCTGACGAAAAATCCGTTTCTTCAAGGGATGAGCTTATAATCTTGAGCTTTGCTCTCACTATATCGTTGAGATCATTTCTTTGATTAAACTTTGATAACTTTTCACCAACCCCTGCTCTTATTTGAGAGAGCTGTGAAAGAACAGATTCTAAAATACCGAGAGCTTTCTCTGGTTCTGCTTTTATATCGGATGGAATACCGAGAAAATCAGGCTCAAGAGAAGGTAAGAAAAATCTTTCCTCATCATGCAAACCGTCTCCAAAAATAGTAAGTATTGGGTCAGCACTAACTTTAAATTTGACTTCAAAATCCCCAGAGTTTTGAGGTACCCGAAGTCTTATTCCCAACTCTTCAAAATCGGCAAAGAAAGGCATGTCTGATGGTTTAAACGCAAGATTTTTAGTTTCAGAAAAAACAGCAGACCCATTTACAAAAAGAGTAGCTTGAATTGTATCTCCAGATCTCTGTATCTGAACTTCAAATTTCTCCCCCTCCCCTATTCCATATTTTTTGAAATTCAAACCTGAAACATCAAGAGATGTAGGAAAAAATTCGGCTTGTCCAGAAATCACTTCAACAGCCAAAACAGAATTAGAAAATCCTCCCCTTGCCAATGTTTTTGAAAGGAAAGTAGACTTTTTTATAAACTCTTGCAAAGCAGAAAGGGTTTCTTCATATGCGTTCGCAAGTTCGTAAAACTCCTGATTATCTTCTGTCTGTAATGCTCTTTCTACTATGGATTTCATCTTCGCGACAAAAGAGCTAACATCTTGAACTACACTTTCATATTTTTGGAGCGTAGTAATAGTCTTGGTTATATGCTGAGAGATAAATTCCAAAGATTCTACCTTTAAATTTATGGAGCGAGACAAAGAAAGTGAAGATGGAGAATCTTGCGGTAAGATTTTTCCTGATGATAGCCTATTTTGTATTCTTTTAAGATCTTCTACGTTTTTACTTATCTCCCTTGAGATGAAAAAAGAAGCTATTTTCATCATCTTCATTGATTTAAAGACGCAAAAAATGTTTCGGTTTTTTCCTCCAATATCTTTATAACTTTTTCTTTAATTTCCTTTTCTTCGTCAGGAGCAAACTTCAAGGTTTCTACTGCATTCTCAATTGCAACATTTTTGATAAAATTATTTTTGAAAAATTCTGATATTTTAATCCACACGATAGCCAGATCTGATATTGAATTAGCATAAACCCGAACTCCCGAAGCTTCACAAGCAGTAGATAAAATTTCGACAGATGATTTGAGCTCCCCTGCTTTTAGCAGAATATTTGCAACACAAGTTAAAGCAGATAAAATAGAGATTTTACTTTCATCGGATGGTTCGACAATACCAAGATACTTTGTAAAAAGTTCTAGCGCATTCTTTTTATCTCCATACATAAACTCAAATTGTGCATAGTTAAAAATAACGGATGGATTTTCATCTTCTGTTTCTTCGAATGCCTTTTTGTAGTATTCTCTTGCTTCATCTAACTTTTGAAGAACTTCACTTACAAAAGCAAGGTTAGATAACTGATATGGAGAGAGCTTATCTTCTATACTTTTGAGAATTTTGTATGCTAACCCAAACTCTCCAAGCTTCATAGCACAATCTACAAACTCATCGATTGCATCTTTTTGGTAGGAGAAGAAATTCGGTGAGAGTTCAAAGACCTTTTTAAAGTGCTCAAAAGATTCCTGATACCTTTTGAGATGATAAAGAACTCTTGCCATACCCAAATAATACTTTTTTTTCAGGGAATCTGGAGCAACAGCTATGAGATTAACTCCAAATCCCTTTTTTCTTGCTTTGTCAAGTTCTTCAAGGGATTTTTTGTAATCTTTTTTAGCAAAAAATACCTCGGCTTTTGCTATATTTACTGCTCCTTCGTCTGGTCTTATTTTTTCGGCTTCTTCAAGGTGTCCCATAACTTCGTCCCAATTTCCCTTTATCCTCTTTATATCATAGGCTATCATATGGAGGTCGTAAACCCATATTGGAGAGTTTTTTGGTACGATTTCAAGGGCTTCGTCAACTTTCTTTATTGCATCATCAATTCTACCAAGATGTGCATATGTGAAAGCGAGGTACCTTTTGGACCAGAAGGAATTCTCTCTTTTTTCTTCTTCTTCAAGTAATCTTAAATTTCTCTGAATTTTCTCAGCGATCTTTTCTTTATCACTATATCCTGTATGTACTATTTTTATGTTAGCAACCTTCTCCTTTATCCCAAGCCTCGAAAGAGAGAAAACAACTTGTTCATGGATTTTTCCTTCAAATTTTATATCTTTGTGATTTGGAAACATTCTTATCTGGTACCAATACCATGGGTCTTCTCCACCGTCTACTATTTTGCTTTCAATAAGAAAAAGATAGGCTTCGTTTTTTTTCCTGTGGGAGAACTTTTTTGAGTTCCTTTATTCTTTCTATATTCAAGTCGTCTATTATATCATCTGCATCAAGCCACAAAATCCAGTCACAAGTTGCATATTTCAAAGATTCGTTTCTGGCTGCTGAAAAGTCATCGCGCCAGGGGAAAAAATAAACTTTTGCTCCCATGCTACGAGCTATCTCCGGTGTAGCGTCTTCACTTCCTGTATCAACAACAATTATTTCATCTGCAAACTTTCTAGCACACTCTAAAGAATTTTTTATGTTTTTTTCCTCATTCTTTGCTATCATGCAGACCGATATTGTATTTCCCATGTCCTATTACCTCCCTACTTTTTTCTATCTTTTATCTTTATTTTCTACTTGTTTTTCTCTGGAATTCTTTTATCCCTTATTTACTTATTTATTTTTCAGTCAAATATGATGACAAATTAGATTCTTTCTTTTCTTGTTTTTGCTCTTCTTTTATTTCTATTTCAGCATCTAAAAGATCATCTGATCCTTCAAGAATTAAATGTTTTCCTTTTTTTGTGCGAGTATTAATAACAAAAGGAGCAAGGAAATTAGCAAAAACCTTTCCACCTTCAAACCTCAATATAACCCTCAGAACTATATCAACTATATCTCCCTGACCGAGTTCTTGGATTTCTTCTGGCTTTGCTAATATTGAGAAGTTAGGAGCGATATAATATGGGTCTACAACAAAAAAAGCAATATTATCTTTCTCAAAAGAATGCATAACTTCCAACGGAAATGGAATATTATCATTCACAACTTTGAGGAAAAAGAATTTTTTCAGGTCATTGAAACCTATCACACCCGATGGGAACTCAAAGATGTCGGATTCCTTTATTTCTATTTCGCCAAAGAGCTTTGAATGAAAAATCATAATGAAATTTATCGGAAAAAATCAAGATAAGTTTAGCAAGTTCATCAATATATACAGAAAAAGCCATAAATATATACAAAAAAGAATATAACCTGATAGGCGTAGGTATAAAAACGACGATTTATAAATAATGATAATCTATAAATGGAAAAACTTTTTGCTTTTTTGGTTTTGAGTTTCAGAAAAGTTTACTTTAAAAAGTAAAGGCGCGGGGTAGAGCAGTTGGTAGCTCGCCGGGCTCATAACCCGGAGGTCGCGGGTTCGAGTCCCGCCCCCGCAACCAAAATCATTCACCTTCCCCGAGTTTTTCAAGCTTTATCTCTCCTAAATCCACAGAAGATGCCCTCTTCGCAGTGAATTCTTTCATCAAAGGTTTATATCCCTCTGCCTCAAAAGTGATCAGATACTTGTGAGGTTTTGAAAAATCCGGAAGAGGAACAAAAAACTTGAACTTCTTTTCAGGCTGTATTCTAAATTCAATATTGGCTTCCGGAACCTTCATAACGACCTCCTTATCTTTTTCCTCAATTCCTACAACCTTACCCTTAACTACACCTCTCACAAAATACAGAGAAAGAGTCGGAACATATGTCACAAAAATAAGAGCCACAATAAAAAGGAAAATAAACCTTACAGAAACTCTATAAAGGAAAGTTATAGGTTTCCCAAACCTGAAAGCACTAATAAATAGGTTAAGACCGACAGGAGGAGTAAGATAACCAATTTCAAGATTGAGGAGAAAAACAACAGCAAGATGAACAGGGTCTATCCCATATTTTAAGGCAACAGGAACTATCAAGGGCACAACAACAACGATCGCAGAAAAAATATCCATAAGCATTCCAACAACCAAAAGAAAAAGATTAAGGACTATAAAGAAAGTTTCACGAGATTTTATGAACTGCTGAGATATTTCAAAAAGTTTCTGAGGTATCTGCTGGTCTATGAGGAAGTTAGTAAATCCCATGGCCATGCTTAGTATAGCGAATATCGCTCCAACAAGGAGCATACTTTCTTTTGCAACTTTTGGAAAATCCTTTATTTTCACATCTCTGTAAATCAGAACCTCAACTATTATTACCCATATTGCAGTTATTGTTGCAGCTTCTGATGCAGTAAAAAGACCGGTATATATACCAAATATTATAAACAAAGGTAAAGGAATCTCAAAAATAGCATCCTTGGTAGCAGATAAGGCTTCCTTCAAGTTAAATTTTTCAGTCCTAACTCCACCGGTAAACAAAGTTACAATAACAGAGTATATAAAGAAAATTATGATGGTAGTAAGTCCTGGTATGAGACCTGCAATAAATATTTCATTAACAGGAGCCTGAGATATAACTCCATATAATATTATTGGCAAAGAAGGAGGGAATAAAAGTCCGATTGATCCAGTAGCTGTTATTATACCAACGGAGAAAATTTCCGAATATCCTGCATTTCTCAGAATAGGTAAGAGCAATCCACCAAGCGCAACGATTGTAACACCAGAGGCCCCTGTTAGAGCAGTGAATATAGAAGTTGCAATAAGTACAACAAGCGGAACACCTCCTGGCAACCAACCAATCCATGCTTTTGTAAATCTCAAAAGCCTCTGAGGAGCATGAGATTCAGCAAGAATATAACCTGCAAGAGTAAAAAGAGGTATTGCGATCAAAGCGGGAGCACTCGCAAGTCGGTAAGCCTCCTGAATAACAATAGCAATATCTACATCTGCTATATAGAGGAAACCGAATATAGCACCTACCGCCATAATGACAAAGAGAGGTGTACCCGAAAAAGCAAGCAGAAAAACAAAAAATAAAACTATAACCGCAAGCATATCCTAATACAAGACCTCCTTTTAAAAACAATCAAATAAATTTTTTTAAAAATAATACAATCATCAATCAAATAAATTTCGCTTGTTCTCCTTCCTTGTCATCTTCCTTTTTTGATTTACCCAAAATCTCTTCAATTGTAAGGATAATGAACCTGAAAGTTATAAGAGAGAAAGAAAACGGAAAAATCAGTTGAAGATACCATACTTGAACTTTTAGAGTCAAAGATACTTCTCCTCCACTTTTTTCGTAAGATATAAATTTTAAAGATGCGTAAAGCAAAACAGCAGAAACAAAAGCAGAAAGAATATTCTTTATAATGTTGAGAAATCTCTTTGATTTTCCTTTGAAAGCTCTTGAAAGCAAATCTATATTTATGTGTCTTGCATGGATTGTGACAACCGATGCCGCCAAAAAACCTACCCACAACACAGTATGTCTTGCAAAATCATCTATCCAAAAAATGCTCAAAGCAAAAAAATTCCTCAAAATTATCTGCAAAAAAGAAAGAAGAACCATAGCACCAACGAGAAGAAAAATAAGAAAGCTCTCTATCTTCTCTATAATATCACTAATTTTTCTCAGGAACGACATAAATATCTACCTCCTTATTCTGTTCTTTTCTTAATGTTTCTAAACTATCTTTTATTTTTTTTAATAAATCTGAATTTTCAAAACTTGACCAAAGTTTTGCTTTTATCTCAGATTCGAACCAATCTTTGTCTTTTGGCTCAACAAATTTTATTCCAAGAAATTTGAGCTTTTCAAGTGCAATTTTTTGTCCCTCCCTTACCATCATAGTAAAATCCGCTCTACTCTTTCTGAACTCATTTTGCAATACAACTTTTGAATCATCAGGTAGACTGTCAAAGTATTTTTTAGAAATGATAACTACCCCTGGCTCAAACCTATGAGGGTAGTTTATCATGATTTTTGCAAGCTTGCACCACTGTAAACTCAAACACGCCATCGGACTTGTCTGAAAAACCTCAACCATCCCAGCTTCGATCGCAGAAAAGACATCAGGAACTTTCAATTTAACCAACTTACATCCTAGCACTTTGCCTATCCTTTCTGTATTTTCTTCCCCAATCCATACCCACATCTTTCTTCCATAAAGATCCTTATAACCTCCTACTTTGTCATAAGTTGAATAAAAATAGGTAAATCCTTGCTCTGTGAATAGTAAGAGTTTAAATCCACGCTGTTCAAAGTACTTTTCAAACTCGTCAAAAAATTTCTCATAAATATAATCTACTTCTTTTTCATCTTTGAACATAAATGGGAGGTCTAAAACTTCCAACTCCGGCGCAATCTTTTTTATCCCATTTATTGTAAAACCGCCTCCTTGCAACTGACCCATCCTTATCTTCCTTATCATCTCCTCCTCGTCNCCCATAACTCCACCTGCGTAGATTATGATTCTAATCTTCCCTTGCGTTTTCTGATATACTCTATCTGAAATATCATTAATTGATTGAATCCATGAGGAATTTTCAGGGGCAAGAGTTCCAATTTTCAGAGTGTAAGAATCATCTGCAAAAACTGATGAAGCAAAAACGAAAAAATAAAAAAAGGCAACTTTAGTAAGAAAAACACTTATTTTGCCTCTGGTCATCGCATTAAAAAAATAATATACAAATAATTTATCTACTTTTTTGCTCCAAACTTTTCAAGCTCAGAAACAATTTTTTTCAAAAGTTCTTCAGGATATCCCGTATCTTTTGAATACCACAATTTTTCTTGACACTCCTTTTTAAACCAATCTATCTCCTCTTGTGGTGGCGTGACAAATTTAACCCCCATCTTTCTAAGTTTTTCCAGACTTTCAGCTTGCCCCCGTCTTATTCTTCTTGAAGATTCCTTTTGATAAGATCTAAAAGTAGAAATAACTACATCTTGAATGTCTTTTGGGATTTTATCCCACGCAGATTTTGAAACAACAACAACTCCTGGTTCAAACCTATAAGGATAGTTTATTATAACTTTTACAAGCTTGCACCACTGTAAACTCAAACAGGCCATAGGACTTGTCTGAAAAGAATCTATCATACCAGTTTCAAGACCGGAAAGAACATCCGGGACCTGAAGATATATCGGGCTTGTTCCCAAAATCCCGGCAACTGATGTCATTATTCTTTCCCCTTTCCATGCCCAAGTCCTTGTTTTTCCAATATCTCTGAACCCCTTCACATCCGGATTTTTTGAGTACCAATAGATAAACCCTTGCTCTGTGAATAGCAAGAGTTTAAATCCACGCTGTTCAAAGTACTTTTCAAACTCGTCAAAAAATTTCTCATAAATATAATCTACTTCTTTTTCATCTTTGAACATAAATGGGAGGTCTAAAACTTCCAACTCCGGCGCAATCTTTTTTATCCCATTTATTGTAAAACCGCCTCCTTGCAACTGACCTATCCTTATCTTCCTTATCATCTCCTCCTCGTCTCCCATAACTCCACCGGTATATGATATCCACTTGATTCTCTCTTTTGTTTTCTGAGATATCTGATTTGCTATTTCTTGGACTACCTCAACCCAGACAGAACCCGCAGGAGCGAGAGTTCCAAACTTTACCACTACTTCCTGAGCAAAAGCTTGAAAAGAAAAAATAGAAGAAAAGATAAGCAGCCAAAAATGTAAGGGCAAAAAATGAAAATAGTCAAAAACCTTTATTTTCTGTTTTTTTATTACCTTCATCATTTCTTTCACCCCCCAATATTTTTACAGATATAAGTTAAAAATTCTGGTTCATATTTTTAATTTTATTTTTCAACTTTTTCAATCTTACTTTTTATCTTTTGACTTTACCAATGTTCTATATTCATCCCTTAATTTAACAATACTTTGGTATAAATCGGGAGTGTAAAATTCACCCTTGAACTTCTCATGAACTTTGGCGAATGCTTCAAGAATTTTTTTGAAGTCTGGAGAGTTTTTATCTGGGGAAATGAATTTTATTCCCTGTTTTTTGAACTCTTCAGCGGCTTTATCATTTTCTTCAATGAGGGAACGAGAGGCAGTTTTAAAATATTTTTCTGTAATGTCATGCAAAGCCTTTTTATGTTCGGGAGAAAGCTTTTCAAGTGTTTTGGTACTAATAACAACTCCACCCGCTGCAATATTCACAGGATAATCCAACATATATTTTACATGTTTTGACCATTGCAAAGCAAGGGCACCATACGGTAGGTTATAAAATGCATTCACCATACCAGTTTGAAGCCCTGTAAGAACATCTGCGATTGAGAGATTTATAAGTTGAGCATAACCTTTGAGAACCTGAGCGACCTCTGCTGCAAGCGGATCACCCGCCCAAACCCAAAGTTTTACCCCAGAAAAATCATCAAGTTTGCTTATAGGTTTATTAGAAAAAACATAGACCTTTCCTATTGGGAAATAAGCTAAAAGCTCAAAACCTTTTTCTCTGAACCTGCTTTTGAATTCATCTTGCATTTTTTCCCACACATAGTAGAACTCTTCATAATCTTCAAACAATCCCGGAAGTTCAAGGGTTCTTATGCTTTTTTCTATTGCTCCTAATCCATACCCTGTGAAACCTCCTCCATTAAGCTGCCCCATTTTTATTTTTCTGACCATTTCAGGTTCGTCTCCCATTACTCCTCCTCCATACCAGACTATCTTGGCTTTTCCACCTGTGATTTTTTCAAACTCATCTTTCATCTTATTAGCTATTGTCATATAAGAGCTGCCTTCTGGGGAAAGAGCCCCCATTTTTATGGTTATATTGAAGACAAAAAATAAGAACCAAAACATAATAAATTCAATTTAATCAGAAAGAAAATAATTTACCAAGAAAAGTGACATTTTTATCTTCGAAATTCAGTTATTATTCAAAGCAAAATTTTCTTTCAATCAAAAATGAATTATACTTTACATTTCATTTTTAGTCTTCGCCATTCTAATTTTTAGTTTCCTCCCTTTGCTCTGAACACCAAAAGATCTTCAAGTATTAGATTGAGGAGCCAAGATGGATAAAGCTTGTCTTTTAAAGGTAACCAAAGTTTTTCCTTAAAAATATCTTCTATCCTTTTCACACCTTCCGGTGAAAAATCTGTAAATTCAAGTCCTTTCTTTTTCAGAATCTCAATAGCCTTTTTATCACTTTCTCTATTCATTTTTGTAAGGATATCAAGGTATTTTCGCAAAACTTCTTCAACTACGCTCTGATAGTTAGGTNGTATCTTACTCAGAGAACTTTGGGATATNACAAGACCCGTAAAAGNAAAGTTGAGANGTTGANATANANCNTATCTTACNGAAGAATCCCATCCAANAACGGTCAGAGCATAAGGAGTNTTATATAATATTTGAATTTGTTCAAGCTGCCCCCTAACATCCTGAACAGGTATAGGAAATAGCTTCATCTGAAACTCATCCTGGAAAACTTTCCCTGCAAATTCCGCAAGATAATCTCCCTTCCATACCCATATACTCTTACCTCTTAGCTCATCTAATTTTCTCAAGGGAACCTTTGAGAATATATAAACAAAACCAATATCTGAAAGCCAAATAAACCTCATATTATAGTCGTCTGCAATATTTTGAAAAAGCTTACTTATCCTCTGCTTTATAAAATCAACTTCTTTTACATTTCTCAAAAGAAACGGAAGTTCCAGCACTCTCATTGGAGGAATAAGATAACAAGATCTGAAAGCCAAATAAACCTCATATTATAGTCGTTTGCAATATTTTGAAAAAGCTTACTTACCCTCTGCTTTATAAAATCAACTTCTTTTACATTTCTCAAAAGAAACGGAAGTTCCAGCACTCTCATTGGAGGAATAAGATAAGAAAGTCCATTTCCCGTAAGACCAGCACAATCTAACTTCCCTTCCCTTATCTTCTTTGCTATTTCTGGCTCATCTCCCGCTATCGATGAAAAATACCACTCTGTCTTTACTGNTCCACCCGTTTTCTCTTGTATCTCCAATGAAGCTTTTTTAACAAGTTCAGCCCAAGGGGAACCATCCGGAGCAATTGTTGCACACTTTAATACAACCTGCTGGGCAAATAAATCAAAAATACAAAAACTAAAAAGGAAAAATGAAAGAGAAAAAAAGAATAAAACTAATGTTCTTTTACTTCTTACATTTTGTCGATATTCTACCTGCATAAATAAACTCACCTCCTATCTAATCAAATAAAAATATCTTCATCCAAAAAATATTTTGATTTATTATTTTAGAAATATTTACCCCGTGATTTTTTACCCCGTAAGTGATTTTTTCCCCCGTAATTAACTTCCCCCGTTAATAAGAATTTTAATAATAAGGAAATTAAAATAACTTGAAATCAAACAGAAATGAATTTAAAAGTCTGAAAAAAGTACCCAAAATCAGTCACCAAAAGCAGTTTTTTTAACTTTTTCAGTATTTGCAGAAATCTAAAAACACAATAAATAATTTTTGCAAAGTGAAAGTTAAACGTACATTATTAGAAATCATTTTGTGCGTGATAGGAGTTGGCGGTAGTTTCTGGGTAGAGTTTGTGCAAGGAGAAATTCCATGCAAGCTTTGTCTTATAATAAGGTATAGCCTTGCGATCACAGGGGCAGTATTTATAATAAGCTTGTTTTACGAAAAAATAAAAATGTTATCACCATTTCCTCTGATTCCAGCTATAATGTCAGATATAGTTCTTATAATAAATGAAACGAAAATAGGGAAACAAGGTATATGCGAAGGTAATATTTGTCAAACCCCTGAATTTTTAGGTATAAGAGCATCTATCTGGGCACTCGCAATAATCTTACCCCTAATTTTTCTCTCATTATATGAAATAAAAGAAAGACTCGCAAAAATCAAAAAAGAAAAATCACAAAAATAAAAAAAAATCAAAAGCAAAACGGAAATAAATAAAAAACAAAGCAAAACAAAAAATAAAACCAAGATAGAAAAAAGAAGATTAAATTTAGAGGAACCAAAGGACAAATGATAAATGCTCAAAGAAGAAAAAAGGTTCTGATAATAAGGTTAAGCTCCCTTGGAGATGTTGTGTTATCCCAGGTATCAGTAGAAATACTCAAAAAAAACTTTGATATATTTTTTATGACAAAAAAAAAGTATGAGGTTATTGCAAGATTAAATCCTCACATTAAAGATACCATATCTATAAAAAACTCATCTGTAAAAGAAATAATAAAAGCTTTGCAAAAAGCAAAAGAAATAAAACCCGATTTTATTTTAGATCTTCAAGATAAAGTTTCAACAAAAATAATAAGAATATTTTTAGACCCATTCTGTAAAAGAACATATGTGTGGGACGCTCAAAGGATTGAAAGAAGGAAAGCACTTTTGCTAAAGGATTTTTCAAAAATAAAACCAGTATTGCAAAGATTTAAAGAAAAAGCTTTTGAGATATTAGAAGCCGAAGAAAAAAATTTACCTGATGTAAGAGGAGAGAAATTATTATTATCAGCAGCAGAAGAATATACCCCCAAAATATATCCACCGAAGTTCCCCCAATCGGAAAAATTGAGAAAGTTTTTAGAGTCAAATCCTGAGAAAAAAATAATATGTGTTGCTCCTGAATCTCAGTGGAAAACAAAAATGTGGTCCCTTAAAGAATGCTCGCTACTTATAAAATCAATTGAAAAGAAGGGCTTCAAAGTTGCAGTTGTTGGAGAGAACAAAAAATTGTTCCCTGAAATTAGAGACGGAGAAAAATTTTTTGGAGAACTTTCTTTGGAAGACCTAATATACCTTATATCAAAATCTTCTGTTGTAGTAAGTGTTGATTCTGGGATAATGCATATAGCTAATGCTCTCTCTATACCATGCGTTGCAGTATTTACCTCCACAACTCCTGAGATGGGATTTTCTCCTTACGGTAAATCGTCTATTGTAGAATACAGAAAATTAAGGTGCCGTCCATGTTCTTTATTCGGAAAAGATTATTGTCCCAACAAGCACCACCTATGCTCACTCATACCATACACGAAAGTTGAAAGAGAAATATACAGACTAATTTCAAAATGAATCAAATTCAAAACGAATAAAATATAAATTTTGATTTCTTGCTACGATTTCTTTCTTCGTGATCTTCTTTATGATCTTTTACGTTCATTTTTCTTTGAAGAATCAGAATAATAGTAGTAGTAGGTGTATTTATTTACATAGTAGCTTATATACGGGGAAACCTTTTCGTCAACAAGATTCAAAACAACTCCATCTATTTTAGCTTTAACTTGATTTATAATTGTGCTCACTCTTTTTACCTGAACTTTTGAAACTCGATCCATACCTACTACCAATAAATTAAAATCAGAAAGACGCATAATATTTAGTATATCATAAGCTGCACTTATAGGAGAAGAATCTAAAACTACATAATCAAACTTTTCTTTCAGGGAAAGAAGGAAATCTTTTACTTTCTGATGAGATAAAAAAGCAGATGGTGACGGATGACGAGAGCCACAAGGTAGAAAATAAAGGTTATTTTCAATTTCTATCACCAAATTGTCAAGTTTCATATCGTAAGTAACGGCATCAACAAAACCGGGAGAATCAATAAATCCAAGTGAATTTGTTAGAGATTCACGCCTCAAATCAATGTCAGCAAGCAATACTCTCTTACCTGCATTTACAAATGATTTTGCAAGGTGTAAAGAAATAGTTGTTTTACCCTCAGATGGAATAGAAGAGAAACAAAGAACAATTATGTTTTTTCTCATAGAAAGAAGTTCTATATTTGTTCTTACTCCATCAATCCCATGCTCAAAGGCAAGACAAGATGCTTTATCACTTTCTGAAAATTTTGTTAAGGTTCCCAAAACAGGTGCAGAAATTAAATTTTCAACTTCTTCAATTGATCTAAACTTCATATCA
Source organism: Candidatus Calescibacterium nevadense OTU 1 (assembly GCA_000494225.1). GTDB lineage: Bacteria > Calescibacteriota > Calescibacteriia > Calescibacteriales > Calescibacteriaceae > Calescibacterium > Calescibacterium nevadense. The sequence continues at coordinate 10,821 of AWOA01000019.1, read as the reverse complement.
AGAACTTCCGATATGTAAATAGATACAAAACCACCAACTAAACCAACTAATACAGAGATGAAAATAATCCAAGATAGCTTATTTCCTCCCGATGTTCTGACATTTGCAAATTCAGCTTTGTTTATTTGAGAGATCATGGAGAACCTTACTCCACCGAGTAATGTTGCGCTCATAAATCCTTCATAGTAGTTATAAAACAAAGAATTTATGAGGTCTATCTTGTCTCTTTTTCTGATATAATCAACAAAATAACTTGATAAATTCAAAATAGTTTGATTTATTTGATCTATTTCCTGCAAAATAGCTTCCCTTTCAAGTTGTAGTCTTTTTATTTCAAAAGATATTATCCTTCTCATTCTCTCAATAATTGAGTTTATCTGGTTATCTATTGCGACGATTTTGGGATGTTTCTCTGTGTATTGAGAGAGAAGCTCTTCTCTTTTTATTTGTAAAGAGTTATATTCCTCATATATTTTTTGAAAACCTTCAATATCAGAGAGAGCAAATATATTATCAGCGTCGATTTTTTTTCTCCGCTCTATATCGGAAAGGGAATTCTTCAAAACATTCATTCTAACATCAACACTTCTGAGCTTATCTTTTAAGTTCTGAAGGGAATCAAATATCAGCTTTACCTGATATTTTGCATCAATGATTCCGGTTTTTGCCGAAAAAGCAGCGAAATCAAGATAAGAATGGGCAAGAATTTCTTCAATATGAGATAGAGCTACCCCAACCATATCAACAGCTTTTGAAACTTCATTTTTAAATCTCTCCTGTGAGTATTCATTATATGCATCTAAAATAGCGTTCAAAATTTGTGGAGCCTCGTCTTTTTTTCTCCATNTCAAAACCAAATTGATTACCTTNTCCTTATGGTCTTTTGATATGGATAAGTTGCCCCTTACTTCTCTGATAAATCTTTTTTTCTTTTCCCCGTAGTTTTCCGAATAATCTGAATTTTCTTTCCTATAAACTACATCAAAAGCTCTTCCCAGAACTTCATCGGACAAAATCACCTTTGATTCAAATTCAAGGTCAGGAGTTATTTCTTTTATATCAATCCCGAGCTTTTGCATTATAGCGGGAAGATACGAAAAATTTCCAAAACCTACCGAACCTCTTGCTTCATAATATGTGATTTTTTTACCTCTTAAGAAAACAAGTTGTGAAACAGCAACCAAAAAGGAAAATATGATAAATGACAGAAAAAAAATTTTTTTATTTTTTTTGAAAGCAAAAAATATTTCTCTTATACTTAGTTGCTCCTCACTCTGGTTAAAATCTTTCATTTCTACCCACCAAATTAGCTCTTTAAGAACTCATCGGAATAACACAAAAAAAAATTCATTTTATATAACTTAATTTAAAATTTTAAAAATTATTTTTGCTAAATTAGTTAATTTTATTATTAAAAATTAGTATTTTCAAAAAATTTTTCAATTTTTCAAATAATTTTCTTTACTTAATCAAATATTTATGAAGTTAAAATATTAAGCAGAAGCAAATAAAATGTAAATAAGCTAAAAGCTATGAAAAGGAGAAACAAAATGAAAAATAAGCAAAAATAAAATTGATAGCCTATAAAAAAACAAATAGTTATAAAAGCAGACAATTATAAATTTAAAAAATCTGGACGAAAAAATCAAAGTATACCAGCAAACAAACCCCAAAAAAGCAAAACTTGTAGAAAATGAAACTTAAAGAGAAAAACTTTATTCGTCAAATTCAAAAACAATAATAGATATTCCCTCAGAAATAGGTTTAAAATTTGGGAAATAAAATATCTTGCCGTTTGATTCAAATTTTATTGGTCTTCTTGTAGAAGTTGCGACAAAGTAATCTATATCTTCTAATAACGGAAAAATAGAAAGAGGGCCCCCTACAAAATCGGATTTTCCGTTTTTATTGAAGTCTCCAAAAAATATCGCAACGGTAGATTGTGAAGGTTCAAAAATTCTTTGCGGTAAATCATTATCATCTACTTTTAAATAATCTCTAAATTTATAAAGAGCCCTTGTTGATGAAAAAAAAACGAAGAAAGAAGATTCATCTACTAAATCTAAAAATCTTGATACCGCTTCTGAAAATATTCCATAATCTTTCCCTAATGCTCTAAAATACAATGTATGATATGACGCTCTAAAAGGTCCCGCAAAATAATGATATTTTCTGCCATCAGACTCAAAGAAAAATTCATATATCGTTTTCGGCTTAGCTAAAAATACACCCCACTCCCCTTTCTCATTCGTAATAAAACATCCTACCTTTTCTTTTGTTTTCCTTTCCCCTGTTCTTTCGTCAAATTCATAAATTTCTAATTTTGTATTTTTTAGTGGAGCATTTTCACCCAGAGTCATTATCTTTCCTGCAAGATAAATTTTGCCTTCTTCTTGAATTTTCAAAACGGAAGGAGATAGACCTTCGTTAAAAAAACGGAAAACATGAACAAAAGACCTTTCAGATGAGACTATTTGAAGATGATCTAACCCGTCCTCCAATACATTTTCTGCCCCATCAAAAATAACCTCACCGACAAGAGTATCATCTTTGCTTGAGAGTGTCATAATTTTTATATCCTTTGGCAAATTTACATTTTTCAAACTTGCAGCGTGAACATAATGAGCGACTTTTTCTTTTCCTCCCTGATTGAGATATAAGGAACAAAGAACACCGCCCATAGAGTGACAAATAAGATCTACCTTATCTTTTCCTTTGCTTTTGAGAGCGTTTTCTATAAGATTAGCAAGAGGTTCTACTGCATAAGAAACAGAAAAATTCTGAGTCAGAGTATCCCAATCAAAAACGAAAAGATCATCGGGACAGTATCCATTTTGCAAAAATCTCTGTATCATAAGAGAAAAGTTATCTCCCCCTCCCATAAAACCATGTACGAAAATAATAGGTCTTTTTGAACTTTTACAATCGTAACGAATCTCCTGAGTTTTCATTAAACAGTCAGTTTCATTTTCTTTTTTAGTTTCTTTTACCTCTGAACAACCGACCAGATGAAATGATGTAAATAAAAATACAAATGCAAAAGAAAAAAGAGAAANTAAGAATAAAAAGTGTTTCCTCATAGTTTTAAAATAAAAGATGGAAAGAAAAGAAAAAACAAAATACTTCAAAATTTCAGAAAACCAGAGCAAAATTAAACGACGGGACATAAGGGTGCAAATCGGGTTCAAAAATAAGTGCAGCTGATAATGGAAGGTTAAGATCAAATATCAAACCAACTCTACCATTAATCGCCCTCGCGACCATACCAAATGCCGGAGAAAAGAAAAGACCTCCAAAATTATCTTTAACCTTTATAGTAGGAGATCCGTCCTCCTTTATTTCTTTCTCCCTCATCTCTTCTGCTACCTTTTTCAGAAAAGTTGAGAAGTAATGATAATAACCTGGTCTCAAATTGATGTAAAAACCAATGCTTGAACCTTCCGCCTGAGTGTAAAAATGAACCAAGCCGTAAAAATGTCCCCCAACAAATTTGTGTTTCCTTGCCCTTTCTGAGAAATTATAATCTTCTGAATATACCGCTCCAACTCCTCCTCCAAAAGCAAGAAATGAGCTTTTCCCCTTCATTCCTATTTTCATATATGAAACATCCCCGACTCCGGTGCCATATTCAATTTTTAATCCACTGAATAGTATTCCACTTACTCCAAAACCCAAAATGGAATCATCCATTACATATCCAACCATGAGTGAAGGCTTTAAGTTCCATGCACCTATACCAAAAAGGGAACTTTTATCTTTTTCTGCGAACTCATAACCAGAAGCAAGTATTATATTTATCGGTATGGAGGCAACACTTGGAGGCATAGCACAAGAACCTGCTCCCTTGATCTCCTTGGCACAAGAGGTAATTGAAACTATAAAAAAAACAGAGTTGAGCAAGAACAGAAAACCTAATGTTCCCTTTAAAAAAATTTCTTTTTATTATTTACTTTTTTCAAATACATAGCAAAAAAAATTAAAGAAAATTTTTAAATTTTTGTTGCTGCGTCAAAAAATTTTCGTCCTCAAGTGATGGTTAAAAAGAAAGTGGAAGATGTAGATAAGATAGGATAAGGNGTTTATGANGATAGCTTTTTAATTTTGANAATTTTTGGNTTTTATTGATACAGCAGTTAAACAAGAAATTTGAAAAGTTTGAATGAAATTATTAAACATTTAGTTTTAGGAGGAGAGGTGCCGGAGCGGACGAACGGGGCGGACTCGAAATCCGTTGGGGGTTTTTCCTCCTCGTGGGTTCAAATCCCACCCTCTCCGCCAAAGAAAATTTGGTAGAAAAAAAATATACATCACTTGCAAGAAAGTATAGACCACAAAGTTTTGACGAGATTTTCGGACAAGATGTCGCGGTAAAAATATTGCAGAATTCTATTTTAACAAAAAGAATTCATCACGCTTATATATTTGCAGGAGTAAGAGGAACAGGGAAAACAACTGCTGCAAGAATTTTTGCTAAGGCTTTGAATTGTGAAAGAGGTCCAACTCCAAATCCATGTGGTGTGTGTAAAAACTGCGAAGAGATTACACAAGGAAACTTTATTGACCTCATAGAAATGGACGCTGGGAGTCAGACATCTGTTGAAGACATAAGAAGTATAAAAGAGAAAGCGATTTTTCCACCAGCAAGAGGGCGGTTCAAAGTTTTCATAATAGACGAAGCTCACATGCTCTCGCTATCTGCCTTTAATGCCCTGCTAAAAATATTTGAAGAACCACCNGATTTTGATATTTTCATTTTAGCAACAACTGAACCTCACAAAATACCAGAAACGGTATCGTCAAGAGCCATAAGAATAGATTTCAAGAAAATTCCAAAAGAAAAAATAGTAGAAAGGTTAGAAATAATATGTCAGAATGAAGGTATAGAATGTGAAAAAGAAGCATTAGAACTTATTGCGGAAGAAGGGCAAGGTTCTCTACGAGATTCAATCTCTATATTAGAAGGGATATGGATGTATAATGGAGATAAAAAAATAACGAGAGAAGATTTAGGTGAAATCATAGGGATAGCGCCTCANAGTGTTATAATAAAGCTTNTTGAAAGCNTAATTGAAGGGGACCATAAAAAGGCGATAGAAATAGCNGATTTAGTTTTAGAAAAAGGGTATAACACAAAAAGAATCGCAAGAGACCTCGCAGATATAACGAAAGACATCATTTTATTTCTTTCAGGAGCAAATAAAACTGATGTGAATAAAAAAGCTATTGGACAAAGTAGATTGGAAGAAATAAATTGGATATTAGACAAAACACACCCCACCATTGAACATCTTATGAGGATATACAACGGAATAATAAAATTTGAAGATGACCTCCGAGCATCAATATCTGAGGAAATAGCTTTCAGAATGTTTGTATTTAAACTTTCCTACATACATAAAATAAAAACATTCAAAGAAATCATCGAAGAAATTAGAAATGAGAATAAAGTAAATAAGGANTTAAATAAGAGTTCNAAAGAAGAGATATTCTCTCAAATAATAGATTTTCTGATACAATCTGGAAGAAACATATTGTCAGACAAGTTAAGACAAGCTTCATACGAACTATCTGATAACTCCTTCACTATATTCTTTGATGATCAAAGAATAATCAGAAGTCTTANTGAAATGAAAGAAGATATTGAAGAAATTATAAGGAAATCAATCGGGAAGGATATAAACTTAAAATTGGAATTGAAAAAGCAGAAAGAAGAAATAGATGTAGAAAAAATTCTTGGAGATGAATTTGAGAAGCAGGGGAATAATCTGGAAAAAGCGAAAGAACTATGGTGAAGCGAAAATAGAGTTGAAAAATAAATAATAAATAAATAAAAGACAGGTTATGCAAGAAATTGGGTCAATACTCATTATACTTCTAAAATTAGCAGTAGATGTTGCAATACTATCTTTCATAATATATAAAATCATCTCATTAAGTTATGACCCAAGAATAATAGGAGCAATACTTTTTTTTGCCAGCCTTTTCACCCTTAACATATTAGCAAAATTTTTCTCTTTACCAGCAACATGGTGGCTTACAGATAAATTCACGGAATATTCCATATTAGTTCTCATAGTTTTATTCCAGCCCGAACTCAGAAGAACAATACTTGGGATAAGACTAAAAATTTTTGAAAGAGGAATAGATGAATTGGTTCTGAAAGAAGTTGTAGAAGCCTGTAAAGAAATATCGGAAAGAAAAGAAGGAGCACTTATAGTTNTTGAAAGGTCAGTAGATACATCTTCAATTATACATGGTGGCTTGAAAATAGATGCCGATGTTTCAGCAAAAGTTCTCGTTGCAATCTTTAATAAAGAATCACCCACACACGACGGAGCGGCCATAATAAGAAAAAATAAAATTCACATAATAGGAGCTACATTACCTGTAACCACAAGGGAATTTGATTTAGAAATAGGTATGAGACACAGAGCAGGAATAGGTATCACGGAATTTTCAGATGCAATCAGCATTATAGTATCTGAAAAAACTGGAAGAATATCAGTTGCTCACAGAGGAGAGCTAGTAAAGGGAGTTCCTCCCCAAAGACTACAAATGGTGATAGAAAATATTATTGGGCAACAGAGGAAACAAAAATCATAAGTTAGGGAATAAATTACCCCAGAATTTATGAGCTTTCTTTCTGAATTTCATTGTCTATAATTCTTTATGTTGAATTTCATTTCTTATCTTTTGTGCCACGAGATTAGGATTTTCTGACAAAATAACAGGTCTGCCTACGACTATCATATCAACTCCATGCTTTGCAGCTTCACGAGGGGTTAAAGATAGAGAATGATCATCTTTTTCGTTTTCATCAAGCCTTATTCCGGGAGATATAATTTTCATTCCTAAATTTTCCTTTATTTTTCGTGCAAATAATGGTGGACAAACAATCCAACTTGCTCCCCATAGCTTCGCCTTTTCTGACATATTTAAAATCACTCCTTCATCATATTCAGAAGAAGTAAGCAAAGTTACCCCCGCAATATTAGCTCCAAATTTATTAGCTTCTTCAACGGCAGACCTAAATACCTTCTCCCCAGCTGATATATGAACAGTAAAGAATTTAGAATTGAACCTACAAAAATTCCTTATAGCTCTACAAACAACAGATGGTATATCAAAAAATTTCATATCGACAAAAATATCTTTTCTAAGTTGAGTTAATGTTTCGAGCGAAATTAATCCGCAGGAAGAAGACATAATGATAGGACCTACCTTATAAACATCAACAAAACTAATTGTTTCCGCCAATATAAAATCAAACTTTTCTCTATTATCTATGTCAAGAGCAACACAAAAGAGAGCCATTAAAAAAAACTTTATTTTTCAGTTTTCATTTTGAATTTTTCAAATTTTGATACTTATTTTATATTCAGATTTTATTTTATATTCAGATTATATCCAGATCATTTATTTGATGTTTCTTGATCTAGATTTTTAAACTGGGGCTGAAAACCTTCGGCCGGAAGAGATTTCTCCGTTCTTTCAGTTTCTAATTTCTCTTCTGTTTTTCCTGAAAGCATTTGAGATTCTATCAATCTTATTCTTTCGGATTTTTCCTGATTCTCTTTTTCTACCTCTTCCAATTTCTTCTTGATTTTTGATAGTTCCCTTGATCTTGCGAAGGCTTTAACTTGAGCTGGTACAGCCCTCAAATATCCAATTAAGAATCCAAGAGAAAATATGATAAGAAACCAAAGCCCAAGAGGCAAAGCAATAGATCTTATATGAAAGAAAGCAAGGGAAATAACCTGAGTAAAAGCATAGTAATTTTGTATTAGGATTATGATAGTTGCTGCAAATATAATGAAGTATATAATACCCATTTTTTGATGTCGGGGCGACCGGACTTGAACCGGTGACCTCCGGCTCCCGAAGCCGGCGCGCTAGCCACCTACGCTACGCCCCGATCTCAAAACCTAATTTTAATCACATACACTATAAAAAAGCAAAAAATTAAAAGAAAAAAAGAAATAAAAAAATTTGAAAAAAAACAAAAGAAAAAGAAAAAAATTGATTAAAAAAAGAAAGAAAAGAAATAAGAAAAAAGATGAATAATACTAAACTTTTCTATATATGATAACAATAACAGATAAAGAAATTTCAGAGGCAATAGAAAAAATTCCTCCGCTTGAACCCGTTGTAGCAAAAACCCTAGCTCTAATAAAAGATCCAACTTCCTCTCCCCAAAAATTAGCTCAAGAGATAGCAAAAGATGTTATGCTAACTTTCGAAATAATGAAGATAGTAAATTCTCCGATCTATGGTTTTTCAAGGAGGGTACAGAGTTTAGAACATGCAATAACATTACTTGGGTTCAAATCCGTAGAATCAATAGTTCTCTCTGCTTATGCAAAGAGGGTTTATGATACTGACCTAAAATTTTTCAATCTGAAAAGAGGGGAACTCAGTATACAAGCATTCATAGGAGCGTTTGCTGCAAAACTTGTTGCACAAGAAAACTGGCCAGAATTAGAGGATTTGGCTTTCTCTGCTGCAACTTTAAGGTCTGTGGGGAAAATAATAATGAATTTCTTTTTTTCAAAGCACTATGATAAATTAANCCAAGAACTCAAAAAAGATTTTGATAGCTTTGATAAATTAGAAAAGAAGATATTNGGCTTCACATCAAATGAATTCTCTATAATAATCCTTGAAAGATGGAAAATTCCGAATGAGATAAAAGAAATANTCCAATTCCATAACAAGCTATCTTTGATAAAAGAAAAAGGAAGTAGATTATATAAAGCAGCAGNTTCAGTCCATATAGGAGATAGAATAGCCATGATGACTGGTCTCGGAGCTTCAATAGATTCTATGAAATATCCCATAGACCAAGAGGTCTTTCAATATACAAAAATAAAACCTCAAGATATTGAAAGATACCTTGAAAAAACAATAAACGTATATCCTGAAATTGTAAGAGAAATAATTGAGGTCATACCTCCGTGATCCAAAATTTTTCGACAAAAACAAAACGAAATCTTTATCAGTAAAATCAGTCATACACAAAATAAAAACCAAAATGGAAAATGAATTAATGAAAAGAGAAAATAAAAAGACATGGTAGAAGAAAAACAAGAATGCTCTGAAAATTCAAAAAAATTTGAAGAAAAAAAACAGGAAGAAAAAAAATCNGAAGAAAACATAAAATCAGGGAAAAAATTTGTGGGAGTTATTGGACTTGGAGTATCAGGAAAAAGCTTGGTATCATCTCTGCTAAAACTCGGATACACCCCAGTTGCCTTTGAGAAAAAAAGCAGAGAGGAATTCTTAAATGACCGAAAGAACCAAGAATTTTTTGAAAGATTTGTTGAGAAAGAAAAAATAGAAGTAATTTTCAACTACCAAGAAGATGATATAAAAAAAAGAGCACGAGATATTGATTTTTTTCTTCTATCATCTGGTATAAAACACGATTTATTTGCAAAGCTTGGAGTAAATTTTAAATCTGAGCTTGATTTCGTTTTTGAGAATCTACCTTCAAATTCGAAAATTATTCTTATAACAGGGACAAAAGGGAAAGGTAGCACGACAGAACTTACCTCCCAAATTCTCCGCTCATGCAAAATTCATCATTTTGTTGGAGGGAACATAGGAAAAGTAGAAGGAAAAACCTCAACTCTCGCAGATGCTATTTTTTCAAAATCAGATTTATTTGTTTTTGAAGTTTCAAGTTTTCAGTTGAGGTCGTCAAGAAAAGTTTTTCCCTACTGCCTATCAATAACGTGTATCACAAAAGATCATTTTGATTTTCATCCGACATTTTTTGATTACTTCTACTCAAAAATAAAGTTTGCAGAAAGTTCAAAGTTTCTTGTGTATTCAGAAAATTTCAAAGAGCTATCAACAAAATATGAAGTTGCAAAATTAGAAAATTATGATTGCATTTTCACAAAAATATATACTTTGGAATGGATACAGAAAAACTATGGTTCAGAAAATCAAGCTATAACTATAAAAGATGGAAACGGAAAAGAAATAATAAATTTTGATGTAAAGGAGATTTTAGATTTTGGAGAAAAAGATGAAAGANTAAAAACAGACGAATCTTTTAAAAGTAATTTTCTATGCTCTCTCGGGACAGCACTAACTTTACTTGAACCACAAAAATTATCAGAAAATATAAGGCAAAATAAAATTCCGTATCTCAAAAAAAAATTCTGTTTTGAGTATCTTGGCAAAATAAATATAGGAGGGAAAACGGTTAATTTTATAAACGATTCAAAATCTACAAATCCAACATCTTTGAAGAACGCAATAATATCTGTGAAAGAAGGNNAAATTATTTTAATAGCTGGTGGAAGAAAAAAGGGATTATCTTTTTCTGATCTCGGAGATCTAATAAAATATAAAGTTAAAATGACTTTCTTGATAGGGGAAGCAAAGTATGAAATAGCAGAGGAAATAAAAGACAAAGTGAAAAATTTTTTAATCTGTGAAAACCTTGAGCAAGCAGTACAAAAAGCAATAGAATTTATTGAAAAGGAAGAAAAAGAATATATTGAAAGAGAAAAAGAATATGGATANACAATTCTTTTCTCTCCGGGTTGCGCATCATTTCCAGAATTCAATTCAGCAGAACACAGAGGAGAAGTTTTTGAAAAAATATTCAATAAGATAAGGCTAAANTATGAAAACTAAACTAAAAGAAAGTTCCCTAATTAATTATTCTTTATTCTTTACCCCTTATAGTCTCCAATATATAAATCCCTCTCTTTCAAAAACACCTTTTTGATAAATTCCTTTGACATCAATAAGTATAGGTGGATGAGTCATTATTTTTTTGAAAAAATCCGGAGTAAGTTCAAAAAA
>AWOA01000018.1 GCA_000494225.1 Candidatus Calescibacterium nevadense OTU 1 | reverse complement strand
GCCTTGAAAGTAAGATAATACGGATCAACAGAGATACAATGTCCACCCACAAGACCCGGTTCAAATTTAATAAAATTCCACTTTGTTGATGCAGCCTTTATAACCTCGTGAGTATCAATCCCCATGATATGAAATATTATAGAAAGTTCGTTGAACAAAGCAATATTCAGATCACGCTGAATATTCTCTATTACCTTTGCAGCTTCCGCAGTTTTTATATCAGGAGCAATATAAACCCCTGCCTTAACAGGGAATGAATAAATTTTGGCTAAAAACTCAGCTGTTTCCCTATCTTGACCAGCAACTACTTTCACAACTTTATCAAAGGTATGCTCTTTATCTCCCGGATTTACTCTCTCCGGCGAATAACCAACTTTAAAATCAATTCCGCATTTCAAACCGGACTCCTTTTCTAATATCGGAGAGCAAATTTCTTCTGTCGCACNAGGAAAAACNGTTGATTCAAAAACTATATATGTTCCCCGCGTCAAGTTCCTTCCTATATCTTCCGATGCAGATATGAGGAAAGATAAATCTGGAATTTTATTTTTGTTTACAGGTGTCGGAACTGCTGCGATAACTAAATTACATTCCCTTATTCTTTCTGGGGAAGATGTGAATTCAAGATTATTTTTTACATCGTTTAACTCTTTTTCAGAAAATTCCCGAGTTGAATCAAAACCCAAATTTAGCTCCTCTATCCTCTTTTGATTTTTATCGTAACCTATAACTTTGAAGTACTTTGCAAAATTTACAGCAACATGAATTCCAACATAACCCAACCCCAAAACGCATATTTTCTTCCTTCCTGAAAGGAAATCCTCAACAGATGGAAAAACAACCCCCACGTCAGTAAGCTCCTTCCGCTTTCATAACAACTTTTATTGTCTTCAAAATTATGACTATATCAAGCCATATTGACCAGTTTTTCATGTACCACAGAGAAATTATATTTTTATCGATATGAGAAATGTTCGCTCTACCCATAACCTGGGCAAGTCCAGTAATTCCAGGTTTTATATACTTAGACCACTCAAGGTAATATTCGGCACAAGTCTGCACTTCCTTTGGNGGTTGAGCTCTCGGACCAACAAGGCTCATATCGCCTTTTATTACATTGAATATTTGAGGTAGTTCGTCCAATGAGAATTTCCTCAAAATTCTACCTATACGAGTCACCCGTGGGTCANGTCCCGGTATTTTTGCAGTGTTTAAATATACCTCCANATATTCNGGATGTTTTTCAAGATATTCTTTCAAAATTTCTTCATTGTTAACATACATTGTTCTGAACTTATAGCACTTGAATTTTCTACCACCTTTACCTACCCTCTCGTGCGAAAATATAATTGGACCGGGGGAATCGATTTTTACCAAAATTGCAATAATAATAATTACAGGGAGTATAAGAAAAAGAATAATAATTGATAGGGTTTTATCGAATAATTCTTTCAGGAGTCTATTAAACGGGTTCGCAAGATTATTTTTTACNGAAAGNAANATAGTNTGTTCTCCGAAAGAGTGGTTAAGGTCAATATTTACGGGCAAACCGAACATATCTGGAACTATTGCAACAGAAGGGACAAATTTTTGAAGATGAGATGCCAAAGCCGTCAGAGCCTTATCTCCCAACGAAGGTATAGCTAAAATTACCTCGTCAATCTTTGTCTCCTCTATAATGTTCCATATTTCNCANGTNTTTCCTATCACAAGCACATCTTTTCCCCTGAATTTACCGACAGGTTTGAACTGTTTGGTTTTATCATCGTCTAAAAATCCAATTACATCATATCCAAGCCCTCTTTCCATATCAAGAGTTTTGAGAATTTTCAGTCCTCCAAGACCTGCACCTATTATTATGGCTTTCTTTCTCAAACCAAACATCCAAGATAGTTCTTTTGTTATATTTCTGAAGATTACAACAAAGAACGCTGATAATGACCAAAAAATTAATGTCCAAAAAATAGGGGTTTTACCGACGGAGTATATAGAGACAAAGTAATAAGATATTCCCGCAACCGCACTTACTCTGAGAACTTTCGCTATCTCGTCCCAAAATGGGAACCTTTTCTGATAAAGATGTGCAACAAAAGCAAAAAACGAGAATATAAGCGCCGCCATTAGAAAATCAAAGCTCACTCCAAAAGCGAGTTTAACCAAGATATAAGCCGAAAATAAGGCTAAAATATCAGACAGGACAAAGGCAATGAAGGAAACAATATTTTTCACAAATACATATTCTCTCTCTGGAAGCTTTGAAGGGGTAGCAAGTAAGATATTCATAACCTGAGCAGAGATACCATTACCATTGAACCCATTTCCATTTAAAACCCCATTATCTTTGGTACCTTGGATTTTCTTTTCAGGAAGTATTATTTTTTTATTATCAACTTCCTTACTAAAGCCAGATGCCTCGTCAGACTGGTTCTGCAACATTTGAAATCTATTTTAAAAAAATATGTTTTACTTTCGGTTTTTCCTATTTTTTTCTTCACATTTTTTAATATTATTTATTTTTGTATAGCAAATGTCTTATAAGATGAGATAATGCAAACGGATTTGACGGAAAGTAAAGATGACACCAGGAAACCAAAAATTTTTCCTTTAAAAAACCTTGATATGACAAAAATTTCCCTGAAATATCATAGACCTTAAATAGCTTCCTATAATTTTGAATTCTTTCCGTATTTATTATTTTGCCATAGTGGAACTCATGCCCCTTTATCTGATATTTTTTATTATTCTTATTGCTTCTGATTTGAATTTTTCTCCATCCGAGAGCTTGCAATCTTTTTTCTACTGAAATGATAAAATCAAAAATCCCAAGCATATTTTTTTCTTTACCATCAAAAATTATTTTTTGAGAAAGAAGCTCAAGACCACCGCATTCTGCGAGCACAAAAGATGATTTATCAAAAATATGCTTTATCTTCCCGGAAATGGCAGAAATGTAATCTGAGTATATTTCCGGGTAACCTCCCGGTATGAGTAAAAGATCTATGTAATCTTCAAGCGAACTTTCAAGTAAGTTTTCATCTATCACTATAACTTCTGCTCCCATAAGTTTGAGTATGAATATATTTTCAGGATATATGAATGAGAAAGGCTTGAGTTTCAAAATACCTACTTTGACACCAGAAAGTTTATTTTTTGTAGTTCTGAGAAATCTTTCCTCCCAGGATTTTTTTACTTTGATGCGTTTTGAAGCTGAACTTTCGAATATTTTCAGAATTGTCTTTACATCAAAGAATTTGAAAAAAATTTCCGCAAGAATTTTTTTGTTCAGGTTTTGCACCTCATCAGCTAAAAATAATCCGAGATGTCTTGATGGGAATTCAAGTTGCGGGAGTTTAGGTAAAGCTGCAATGAGTGGAATTTTTTCTTTTTTGAGGGCTCGCTTCAAAATATCCGCGTGCTTTTGTGATGAAACTTTTGTAGCAACAACCCCTTTCAAGTCTAACTCATATTTGAAACCTCTGACAATTCCTCTTATNGATTCACCCAAAGATTCTGCATTTATACACAAGATAGAAGGAGCTTGAAGCAAATTNGCAACAAAAGATGTGCTTCCTTTGTATCTTTCACCATCAAAAATACCCATTACTCCTTCTATCACATTAAATTCAGAAGATTCCTTTTTAAATATGAACTTTACGAATTCAGGAGAGCTCATAACAGGGTCAAGGTTAAAACATTTTGTTATTGTTCTATGATATGATGGGTCTATGAAATCTGGACCGACCTTGAAAGCAGAAACATCAAATCCCATAGAAATCAGTCCTGCCTCTATACATAATGATGTTATAGTTTTTCCTGAGCTTGAAGAGACTCCACCAACAACTATTCTTTTTATCTCTGGCATGAGTGGAGAAAAAACCCAACACACAAATTATAGGTATTCTTTAATTATCGATTGTAATTGCCCTATAACTATCTCTGCTTTACTTTTTTCCTTTGAATTTTGTTTTCTTTGAATTCTGAATGAAATACTATACTTATTTTTTTCTTCAACTTCACTACTTTTAATGCGTCAAGTATTTCAATATTAAGCTGCAATCAAATATGAGTCGCATCACCCCAAACTCAAATTTAAGGTTTCAAAGAAAATAAAACAAAGAAAGGCTCATGACTTTAAGTAAGTGGATAATACAAATTAACCCAAGAACAGAAGCTTAAAGAATGATATTTACTCTCGCTCCATCTTTTATAAATGCTTTCTCCCATCTGATAGGTCAAAAAGGTAGAGCTAATCATTTTATGAGTTTTTTGTTTTTCTTTGCAAGATTTTTTGAAAATTGCTCATTAATAACTTTTTATTTCACGCTTTTGATATGATAAAGAGTCTACTCACATTAGAGGATTTATCAAAAAAAGAACTCACCGAAATAATAGATAGATCAGTTGAAATATTCAAATCAATCAAAAACCAAAGTAGCAGAACAAATAAAAGAACAAAAAAAACATGGAAAAGAGAAAATGAGCTAAACATATATAGTGAAGAACTAAAAAATAAAGTCGGACTAATATATTTTGAAAAACCATCCACAAGAACGAGAATTTCGTTTGAAACTGCAATTTATAAACTCGGTGGAAAGGTTATATATTCTTCACCACAAGACACCCAGATATCAAGGGGNGAAGATTTGAGAGACTTTATAAAAGTTGTTGAAGGATATGTTGATTTNGCAATATGCAGAGTAAATAGCCATAGAACATTAGAAGTTTTTGCAGAAAACTCGCAAATACCAATAATTAATGCTTTGAGTGATCTGAGCCATCCGACGCAGATAATTTCCGACCTTGCAACAATAAAGCTTTTACTTGGGACATACGAGGGTAGAAAAATTGTTTTTCTCGGAGATGCAAAAAACAATGTGGCGAGATCGTGGATAGAAGCTCTTTTGGTTCTTGGAAATTTCCAGCTCGTCTTCAGCTGTCCGCCGGGATACGAACCAGATTTCGGTTCAGGCTATTCAGTAGAGCACGACCCTCAAAAAGCAGTCCAAAAAGCAGACGTAATATATACAGATGTATGGTTTTCTATGGGGCAAGAGTACTCTGAGGAAAAAGAGAAGAAAATGGAAGTTTATAGAGTTGATAAATCAAAAATTTCTGATGCAAAACTTGTTATGCACTGCTTACCAGCAAAAAAGGGGAAAGAAATTTCAGAAGATGTTTTTAGCATGTATGAGGATGTTATTTTTACTCAATCTCATATGAAGTTAGCAACAGCTATTTCAATTCTTGAAAACCTTGATGTTTGATAAGTAAGTAGATTTCCAATTTTTTTCCTTTTCCTCTAAACTTTTTTAGTTTTCTTAATTTTCCTTTTTACATGATTTCTGTAAGAAAACTTTCAAAGTATTTTGATTCGTTTTGTGTTTTTGAGAATCTAAACTTTGATATAAATCAAGGAGAAATATTCTGCGTTTTTGGTAGGAACGGCTCAGGTAAGACAACATTACTGAAAATTCTCGCGGGTATAGTAGAGCCAACATCAGGTAAAGTAGAAATTATAGGAGATAATAATAAAGACAATCCGAAAAAAAAGATTTTGTTTGTAGGGCATGAACCAAATCTCTATAAATACCTTTCAGTAAAGGAGAATTTAGATTTCTGGGCAAAATTGTGGGGGAAGAAAATAAGTGAAGATGACATAAAAAAAGCACTTGAATTTTTTGGGATAGAGAATTTCTTTAATTATAAAATTTTTGAATTATCTCAGGGAACTAAAAGAAAGGTTTCATTTTCAAAATTTTTGCTAATAGATCCTCAAATTTTTATAGTAGATGAGCCTTTCTCTAATATAGACGATAAAGGAAGGGAAAAAATAAAAGAAATGTTTCTCAAATCAAAATCTGAGGGGAAAGTAGTAATATTCTCTTCATCTGAAAAAGATACTTACTTAAAACCAGATAGATCTATTATTTTGGCTCAAACTCAAGGCGTTTAAGAAAGATTTTTATCTCCTCATTTTCAGAATACTTTATCTCCTCAGGGAGACCTTGCCATATTATTTCACCATCTTTCATAAATATTATCTTATCCGCGAGCCTTATCGCTCCCTTGATATCATGAGTTATAACAATGAAGGTTAATTTCATTTTTTCTTTTATATCTAAAATAAGGTCTTCAATAACAGATGATGTAGCTGGATCAATACCGGATGTAGGTTCGTCTAAGATGACGACTTTTGGGTTGTGAATAATAGCTCTTGCAAGAGCTGTTCTTTTTTGCATTCCTCCCGAAAGCTCTGCGGGATACTTTTTCTCATGTCCTTTAAGCCCTATTATATCTAAAATCCAATCCAATTTTTCCTTCAAAATTTTCCTATCTTTTATATTTTGAACTTCAAATAAAGGGAAAACTATATTTTCTTCTACGGTTAGCCAATCGAAAAGAGCTGAGTTCTGAAAAAGAAAGCCAATATTTTTTATATATGAAAGCTTTTCTGAAGGTTTGAGTTGAGTAATATCTACTCCTTCAAAAATTATCTTACCTTTATCTGGTTTCATTACTCCGACTATATGTTTTACAAGAACGCTCTTGCCACAACCAGATCTCCCCATTATTACGTTTATTTTCCCAGTCTCTATTTTAAGATTTATGTTTTTAAGAACTGGCTTCCCGTTGAAGCTTTTCCAAAGCTCTTGGACCTCTATTATATAGCTTTCCATAAAATAAATGATTAAACAACAAAAATAAATAAGAAAACAAAACTTTTTAAGATAAGATTCTGTAAAGTGAGAGCGGAAACATATTGGCAGATAAAAAAGGTTTTCAGATTTTTCAAAAAATATATATGGTATATATTAGCAACTATACCATTTTCGGCAATAGCCTCTTCATCAAGAGGTGGAGCAATTCTTTTAGCAAAAAATGCAATAGACAAAGGTGTAGTTCAAAAAGACATAAATTTTATGCTCAAGACTGCGCTGATTCTGATTGGAATCTTCCTCGCAGCTGGAGTATCAAGGGTTATATCAACATTTTTAGCTCAAATTGCTATCCAGAGCACGATAAAAGATATAAGACAAGAAATAATAAGAAGATTACTCAATGTTCCATTAAACAAACAAAAACACTCATCTTCTGTGATTTCAAGGGTATCAGCTGATGTAGAGATAATATCAGGTCTGCCTTCAACTATAATATCTCTTATAAGAGAACCTTTGTCTTTTATTTTTTTGGCCGGAGTACTTATTCATATGAACCCAAAACTTGCAGCATTATCTATTATATCATTTCTTCTGATTTTAGCTCCCGTAAGATACATAACTAAAAAAGTAAGAAAAGCATCTGAAAAAACAAGAGAATCAACAGATAAGATATCAGAAAAAGTAATGGAGGCAATTCAGGGAGCAAAGGTTGTAAGAACGTACTCAGCTGACTCTTTTTATGAGGCAACTAAAAACTATCTTAAAATGTTCAAAAGATATAAAATAAAAAGTGCAATCTTACCTGAACTTTCATCTTCTATATCAGAATTCGGTGGAGCAGTTATAGTTGCAGCCGTTATTNTATTCTCATCATATCAGCTTCACAAAGGAGAAATAACTGCGGGGAGTTTTCTCGCTTTCTTCGGTGCAGTTATCGCTATATGGGAACCAGTAAAAAGATTTGTAAACTCCATATCGGAATTTTCAAGGACATTACCATCGATCGTACGTGTGAACGAATTAGACGAGATTACAGAAATAAAATCAGGTGGCATAAAAAAAACAGATTTTTCAGAAAGCATAGAGTTCAGAGATGTTTGGGTTTCTTTCGATTCAGAACCAGTACTCAAAGGAATTAGTTTCAAAGTCTCAAAAGGAGAAAGAATAGCAATAATTGGGAGCTCAGGAGTAGGGAAAACGACTTTGGTATCTTTAATTCCAAGATTTTTTGACCCGCAAAAAGGTGAAATACTTATAGATGGTGTGAACATAAAAGATATAGAAATCACGAGTTTGAGAAATCTTATAAGCCTTGTAGAACAAGAACCCTTTATATTTGATGATACGATTTACAATAATGTAGCTTTCGCAAAGCCTGGTGCAAAAAAAACCGAAGTTGAAAAAGCACTCCAAATAGCGGAATTAGATTTATCAAAAATACCNGGNGGACTCAATTTCAGATGCGGAGAAAATGGTAAGAATCTATCTCAGGGGCAAAGACACAGAATATCAATTGCAAGAGCAATACTAAAAAACTCTCCCATAGTTATAATGGATGAACCAACCGCATCACTTGACCCAAAATTAGAACAAGAGATAATGAGCTCTTTGGAAAAGCTTATGGAAGGGAAAACAGTTTTCATCATATCTCATAAAATCAAAACAACAGAGTGGGCCCAAAGATACCTTTTACTCAAAGATGGTAAAATTTATGAAATAACAAGAGAAAAACTTAAAGAATTTTTCCTCATGTCGGCAGAATTATAACTTTTTTCTTCCTGTCTTCTTTTTTGTAAGACACGGAGATTTCCTTTCCATCACGGGTATAAATTTTCGGTATAGGTTTTTTCTCCACTTCCGATATAGGCAAAATAGGTGTTATACTTTTTATAAATATTGTAGCAAAAACTCCTCTCTTCAAGTAAAAAGAAAGTTCAATTTTTTTTCTTCCTTCGTGAAACTCATCATCTGATATTTTCCACTCAAGGCTTTCGGCAAACTCCCACGCATTCCTCTGTGAATCAACAAAATCTATATTTTCTATGCCGCTTTTAAAATCGGAAAGTTTTACCCCTTCTTTTCCAAGAACTTGAAGATATATATCCTCTATCTCCGGAGGAATAATGGCATTTGGATGGGGTAATGGAATTTTCAAATCTTTTATTAAAGCAACCTCCGATTGTTCCGGAAAGTAAGGAAAAACGAAATGGCCAACAAAATAAGGGAAAAGATAATGTTTAGAAAACCTTCTTTTCACCACTTCAGCAAGGACATTATTGAATATGAAGTCTTGATAGACTTCAAGATAAAGTCTCCCAAGACGAGCATCTATCATGGAAAATGCTCNTTTGAAATCGNGAGGTCTTCTCACAAGATACCTTAAAATCCTAAAATCGTTTTTATCTTGAGCGTGAACCAGACATTCAGCCCAATTTCCCCATTTTTCTCTCATTATTTTTTTGAACTTTTTCACTTTGCTTCTATCGTAGTCTGAGACTGCTTGAAAATGTATTTTCAGAGCGCCCTCAAAATCTCCTTTTATAATTCTCTTACCTATGAAATCTAAAACTTCTTTATCCTGTGGGTAGTCAGCGAAGTGTCTTGCAGAACCAAATCTTTGTTCATCAAAATAATTTGGAAAACCTAAATTCGCTACCCTTTTTATATTTTCTTCGTATTCAGGGAGTTCATCCGGATGTATATCTCGCAAAGCTATTTTGAAAAAATTTCTTATTATGTGTTTAGCTGAAAGAGGTTCATTAGATTCTCCCACAAATTCTGCGCTCCAATCTTCACCTTTCAATCTTTCAACTATTTTGTGCCTGAAACCGTTTTCATCAACTGCAATATATTGCGTAGATACCGAATATTTGTCTTTGAGACCGCAAGAATAAAACATATCGCGATTTATTCCAAGTATTTTTGACATGGAATACATAACTGATAGCGTATCTATATTCTTTTTTTCAACTTTGTATACGGCAAATTTACCGGGCTTTTTTCTTGTATCATGAGTTTTCTGAANAACACCTTCTTTGAGTATCTCCTCAACAAAGAAATCCTCTGGTTTGAACTTTACCTTCATAATAAAAAATTTTTCTTCAAAATATAACGTGAAACATGATTTTTGAATTTATTTCCATAGGATAAAGAAAAAATTTCTTTGAAACTGCCTATGTAGCATTGTATCTATGTAAGCACATATAGCTGAATTTATATTAATTAGTCAATTAATTTATCTACTCTCAATAATTTATCTGTTCAAAGATTATATTTTTTCCACATTCAACTTTAAATTCAAAATAAAGAAGCGGCAATGAGCTCCGTTTTTGATTATAATTTCTGAAGGCCTTAACAACGGATTGCCAGTTTTTTGGTTTGTTCGGCGGAGCAACAATTACCGGCTGGATATTCCAATCAAATGCTCCGTCCAAATGCCTCCCTGAATTCTGAGATGCCCAATTTACATAGTATTCTATCTGATCAACAACTTCTGGTTGAACAGCTTCATCTTTCAACTCTATTATTCTATATTCTTTTCTTTCTCCGCTCTGGCAAATAGTCAAAATATCTATTTTCTGCATACCCATACCACAAGGCACTTCATTCCCAAACCAAATTACATTATCCCCAACAATAGGATTTAAGCTTGGATTAATTCCAATGTTTTCCATAAAATATAGTTGGAGATAAACTTCATATGCTTTTTTTAGCCTTTGCAATTCGCAGATTTTTACTAATACTTTAAAATCGAAATCTCTTGGGTAAGGATAATCCTGACGATTTTGAGTGGTCACTATCCTTCTGTTAGTGATATCCCAATCAAAACCTCCTTCAAATTTAGGATCTGCAATTGGTCTTCCTGCATTTTTGTTTCTTATCATATCAATAAGTCTTTGTGATTCCCAGGGAAGTAATGGAGTACAACCTCTTTTACCTTTCAATTTTCTATAAATCAAGCTCCACTGTATTTCTGTTGCATATACAGGCAATTTATCCAATGCTTCCCATTCTGGCACACCTTCGGAGTATACTTCGTAGGGTTCAATTAATGTTCTATATATAAGTTTTTTACCCAGGTTTGGTTGGAAGCCATTTCGTCCAGGTACATGAAATACGAGTGGTTCCTGGTTTGCAATTTTAAAAACACCATAAAAACCACCTTTTATTCTTGTATTTGCCTCAATGTAAAAAATAACAAAATCACCTGGTCTAATTCTTTTCATATCAGATAACAAACTAATATCTTCATCTTTATCCTTCGCCCCTGTCCCTGCAAATAAGTAATTCAAATGAATTGGAAATGTATTCTCATTAACGATAAAAACATGGGCTTTCATCATATTATCTTCCCTTATATTATCTTCCTTTCTTTTTAAAAATCATTATATACTCGTGCTTAAAGATATAAAATCCACCAACCAACGCTCTGTATCGCCAGAGTTCTTTTTGGTTCCTCTTTCCTCTTGTCTCTTCAAAATTTTTTACAATTATGCTCTTTAATAAATAATTTCTTTTTAATACCTCTTGCATACAATAAAAGCCTAAAGGTATCCATTTACCTTTAGAATATTTATCACCAATTACAAGCACAAAGTATCGGCCTTTTTCTAAATACGGAGTTACATTGTCCACCACTTCCCCAAACATCTTCAAAAATTGTTCCGTACTTTTTGCGTTTGAAAGGTCACAATCACTTTTTGAAAATTTAATAATATCATGGTATGGTGGATGCATAATAAGAAGTTGAACATAACTTATACCATATTCATTTAAAATCTGCCTCATATCTATTGTTCTGCTATCGCCAACAATTACCTCACTAACTACATTATCTTTGTTTTGTTCTTTCTCGATCAATTCTCTTGCTTTTTGTGCCACTTCTTGATTTAGCTCTATACCAATTCCGTTTCTACCCAATCTTCGACATTCAATTAAAGTTGTTCCACTTCCTAAAAATGTGTCTAAAACCCAGTCTCCCTTTTTTGTATATCTTAACATCATCTGACGTGGAATTTGAGGAATAAAATTTCCCCAATACCAACCTAAATGGGCACCGGATGTGTCTCTTTTATCAAAAATCCAAAGGCTATCAGTAATAATTTCATCGTATTCTTTCCATCTAGCAAGATTTATATCATTAACCTTATTCGTCTTAACTTTTTGGACACCCTCTTTCAATCTCCTTAAGTAATACTTTGCTCTTTCAAGTGTTTGCGATTCCAAAATCTGGTTCAATTCAGAAATTAGAATGTCTCTTCGTAAAGAGATAGTATCTCCGTCAGAATCAATATTTAATATGCCAACTTGATCTTTCTTGCGTTTACTGACAATATCCTTCAATAAAGATATTCTATCTTTGATGAAAATAATATCATCTAAAGTATCAATCTCAGATAGGAGTTCAATAAATTTTTCCTTATTTAATATCACACAATTAGATGAAGCAGTATCTAAACTTTCTAAGGTTAATTGCTCAAAACTTTTTATTTTCATATTCTTCATTCTTCGGTCCAGAACAATGTTTTTATNTAATATATTATAAATAGTTAAACATGTTTAAATTCATNATTGACATTTAAAACCGCATGGAGAAATTAAGCAATGATGATGATATTTTCAAAAAAGATGAAATTTTTCAAAAAGATGAAGTTTTTTACTGTTTCAAGTTGTCTGAGTTGCAAATCCTTAGCTATGCTGTCCATACANACCTCCTATGTTAGATTTTTNTCTTACTTTGTTTAGGATATATATTGTCGATGAGACGGCAGGAGGTGTGCCACCCTTTGGAGATAAATTGGTAAGAAAAGGGATTTTACAGACTCTTACCGTCTCTCTTTTCACGAATTCTGCATTGACAAAACCTACTGGAAGTCCTATTATAGCCTTTGGTAAAAAACCCATTTTATTCTCTATCATTTTTATCAACTCATAAAGGAATGTAGGTGAATTTCCGCAAACGACAAGACCGAATTGTCTTTCTTTAAGGGATTTACGCACGGATAAAGCCGCTCTCGTAATACCAAGTTTTTTTGCTTCTTCAATAACATCAGGAGAAGATATATTGCAAACTACATCCAAATTAAGAGATAGAGCATAATTTTTTATCCCACACATAACCATTTCAACATCGACCAAAATTGGAAGACCTTCTTCAACCGATTTTTGAGCTTCGGATATAAACAAAGGATGAAACACAAGAGATTTTGCAATCTCAATATCTGCGGTAGCGTGAGCAATTCTTACAGCAAGTTCATACTCATCTTCATTTCTGAAAATATCTTTTGGTAGGAGATTTCGTATTATATCATAACTTTCTTTCTCTATATCTTGTGGCGATCTGAGTATTTCAGACTTTTCATTCATTTCAGACCTTTCATTCATTTTAAAATATTCTTATATCGTTTATCAGAAGCTAGTCGTATTATATCATAACTTTCTTTCTCTATATCTTGTGGCGATCTGAGTATTTCAGACTTTTCATTCATTTTAAAATATTCTTATTTTTAAAATATTCTTATATCGTTTATNGTTCCTGATGCAACGAGGCGAACATATAAATCTGCAACAACAACACTTAAAAGACTTGCCCAGAAGAAAAACCCATGATTTTCATTAAGGCGACTTAAAAACCCCCAAATTTTGTATTTTGTAGGTCCCAAAAANCCCTCCTTTCCACCAAAGATGTATCTTAGAGAATGGCANGAAAGAATATATAAAGTAAGTAGAACAGTATCTAAAATTATGAGTATCGAGCCAAGCCCTATTCCGAATCCAAAACTTCTGTTTTCTCCCCACATAAAAATTGAACTCAAAGCATGATACCAGTGAATAAAAACGAAAATAATAACAAGATAGAGAAAGTATCTGTGGATGTTAAGAAGAATATAAGGGAAAACAGATTCACCTTTATATTCTCTTTTTGGTTCTCTCACCGCACAAGCTGGTGGATCTACGAAAATACTTCTGTAATACACTCTCCTACAAAAGTAGCATGTTATTCTGTATCCAGCAGGAACCCAAAGGGTGAAAATAGCGGGAGAAATCCACGCGGTATCAAAAGGAATGGAATAAATTGGAGATATATAAGGTCCCCATTCAAAGAACTTCCCTTCAATCGCTCTTATCAAAGAGTATATTATAGCTAATATAAAGACTGCTGCACTTACAATAGTTTCAGCCCACCAAGCATCTTGCCTTGAAGTTGCAAAGACTCTCTCCGACCTCTCCATAAAATTCATTTTTTGAAATGCTCAGAAACTTTTGAAATCTTCAAAAACTTTAAAATAAATAAATCAAAAAGATTTACCTGATCAAAAAAATATATTCCTAAACCAAAAACTTATTAAACTTTTTATATGCGAAAAAAGTTTTTATTTTCAGGTTTCAGAATTCCACCTTTAATTTTCCTCGTATCTTTATCTTTATTTCTCTTCAATTGTAAGAAATCAAAAAAAATTCACCAAGAAGAAAATTTATTCGAAGGATTAGTTATCTTCAAAGGAGAACCACAGGAAAACNCAATAGTAAGAAACTTACAAAACTTCGAGGAGACCAAAACAGATAAGTCAGGAAAATTCAGAATAAAAATAGAAACAGAAAATGATAAAGTTTTTGTAGAAAAGGGAACCCTCGCGGTTATAACCGAGATAAAAAAAGAAATAGAAATATCAGAGTTAAAAACAAAAACCTTTCACTTCAAAAACTTTGAAAAATATATGATGTTTGGTAAAAATGTCGGTGAAGAAGGATATATCCTTGCTACAATACCGGAGACAAATTTTGTATCCCCTATTTTGTCGCAAGGAACAGTTATTTTAAGATACCCTGAGGGAGCAAGCGAAATTTTTCTAATATCGGCAACATGGTATGCAAAAATTGAGATTGAAAAAATAAAAGACTGGGAAGTCGTAGATTTAGATAAATTGGAAAAATCTTATTTTCCAGAAAGCATTTCTGTGTCAGCTGAAAATGGGGAAAATATAATACTAGAAAAAGTTCCAGAGGGCTATACTACTAATCTTACCTTTAATGGTTCAACTACTCAAAACATCGCAAATTTATCTCCGGGTCTATACAACATAAGAATAGGAGAAAAATCAAGATATAATGTTTTCATAATTCAAGATACTCAGATACCACAAAAAGGATTTAGACTAAAAGAGGAAGAAAACATTCCATATATTACATCAGATGTGAGATTACCCTCAGATTCCATAATGGTGTGGGTTGAGGGTGAATTTGTAAAGATGATAACTAATTCACAATTTATAACCCTCAATTTCTCATCAAAAGCCAAAAGAATTATATTTTCAAAATTTGGATTTTTCCCAGTAGAAATAAAAGTACAAGATCAGGAATCGGTAAGATACATAAATCTTGAGCTTGAATATACAAGCTATATAACAGGAAAAGTTATAGGTTCAGAAAACTATTTTATAGAACTAGCTTCTCCAAAATCAAAAACTATANCAGACATAGTAAGATATAATTTAGACGAACCACACTTTTGGCTTTTACTCCCGGCAAATCAAANATTCTTACTTACAATTACAGCACCTGAATCTATACCAAAACTTGTTGAGGCATCAACTCCCAATTACACAAACAATTTAGGTGAAATATACCTCTGCAAAAAATATGATGAAAACTGCATAATACAAGAAGGATTGAACTTTCTAAGATACGGCTTATTTGAGAAAGCAAGGGAAACGTTTTTATTTTCAAATGAAGTATCTGGAAAGACTGGCGTCATAATATCAGATATTGGAATATTCGTAAATGAAGNTTTTTTCAATTATAACCAAAACATAATAGATGAGATTGAAAAACTTTACGAAGAAGTCAAAAACCAAGAGTTTGAGAAAAAATTATGTGGTCCAATACCATCTGTTGGTATCAGCTTTTTCTTACTNTTTTCATTCCCAAACATGACAGGATGCATTGGAAAGGAATCCCTTGATTTCATAATAGCGGCTTTTAAATTACTAAAAGCAGTAAAAATTTACTTTTCGGGAATAGTTATACCAACACAGTCAGAAAACTTTTCGTTTTCTTTCGACCCAGAATCACTAAGGAATATGGGACCTATGTTAGAATTTAACAAAAATCTTTTTGAATTCAAAAGTTGGTTTTCTCCGTCAACTTTTATAGCTGAACTTGAAGACGCTATACAAAAAATACAAAACTCAATTCAGAATGTAAGAGATTGTTCATCATCAGACGAGGTAATATGCAAGAACAACCTAACTATAAGCGGCAGAATTGACAAAGGATTTTTTCCTATACTCCCAGTCAAAGCAAATTTAGAAGGTGTGAGAAAATCTTTAAATGGAGAATACAATTTAAAACTGACCGATATTTTAAGCTTGTTTCCGGCAGAAATTACTGGTGAAGACTTACCAGATTTTATTGAGATAAATCTGAAAGATCTTCTTCAAAATCCACTGCGCAAATTTCTTCCAAAAGTTTCATTCTACGAAGGTAATTCTGTTCTCGCAATAGAGGTTGAGGTTCCGCCGGGATTCAGAGGAATAACAAAACAGGAATTTGTACCTCCGGCTTTCACAATAGGCGATACTAAACACTTCATTTATGAAAACTTTGACCGTCTTGATGAAGATGGAGTATTTCCTCAGGCTTCAACCGATAATTTTGATGATTACAAGGTCCAAGAATATATAATCTACATACTCTTTGAAGATCCGTCTTTTGGTGGAGCAATAAAACTAAAACCATGTGAGGTTGCCGCAACAGAGCAAATTTGGTCAAGATGGTGCCAAGACGAAGCAAAAAGAAACTTATTTTTAGTGCCAAATAATCAGATGTTCAATGATGTATTCGCAGTTATACAGAAATTTACAGGAATTCAAAAACTTTTGCAAAGCATAATAATATACTGATTTGAGATGCCAAAACATCTTCTNTCCNTTGATGATCTTGAAAAGAAAGATGTTGAAAACATAATTGAGTTATCTTTCTCTATGCTTGAAATCTTATCACGAGATATAAAAAAGGTTCCAACATTAAGAGGTAAATCTGTAGGTCTTATATTTTTTGAGCCTTCAACAAGGACAAGAGTCTCGTTTGAAATAGCAGCCAAAACTCTTTCATCAGATACAATAAATCTTTCTGAAAAAGGTTCTTCGGTTGAAAAAGGAGAATC
This sequence comes from Candidatus Calescibacterium nevadense OTU 1, assembly GCA_000494225.1. Taxonomy (GTDB): domain Bacteria; phylum Calescibacteriota; class Calescibacteriia; order Calescibacteriales; family Calescibacteriaceae; genus Calescibacterium; species Calescibacterium nevadense. The sequence goes on along the minus strand of AWOA01000018.1, from coordinate 3,790 downwards.
ATTACTTGATACAATAAAAACTATAACAGCCCTCGGAGTTGATTTCCTTGTGATAAGACACAGGTCAGAAGGATTTCCTCACATATTGGCAAAACTCTCAGGAATTTCGACAATTAACGCGGGAGATGGAAAAAATGAACATCCAACACAAGCTCTCCTTGACCTCTTCACCATGATGACAAGAAAGAGATTAAGAAAAGTTGATGATTTAAAAGGAGCTACAATATCAATAGTCGGAGATATACTCCATAGCAGAGTCGCAAGAAGCGGAATAAAACTCTTTTCAAAAATAGGAATGAATGTAATCTTGGTTTCATCTTACACGACTTTACCGAAAGGAATAGAAAAGCTCGGAAATGGCAACATAAAAATAAAAACATTTTTTGACGATGAGTTTTTGAAATCAGATTTTGTAATGGCTTTGAGACTACAAAAAGAAAGACACGGAAACTTTTATTTCCCCTCCGACAAAGAATACAACGAAATATGGGGACTTGACGAAAATATAATGGTAACACTGAAAGAAAAAAACAAAGATGTTGTAATTATGCATCCTGGACCGATGAATATTGGAGTTGAGATAAATTCTGAAGTTGCATACTCAGAACATTCAGCCATATTTGAACAAGTAAGAAACGGAGTTGCTACACGCATGGCAATACTATACTATCTTTTCTCTCATCAAACACAGAAAACGGGATAAACTTAATTAAAGAAAAATAAGAAAAAAAAATTAAAGAAAATCAAAGAAAGAGTAANAAAAGAAAAAAGCATTTACAAGACAAANAAAAGTTTTATTGGAAGTTTTTGCAAACCGCTAAAAAATTAGCTAACATCTTTTTTCCTTCATACGTCATAACAGATTCAGGATGAAATTGAACTCCCTCTATTGGTAAGCTGATATGTCTTATTCCCATAATCTCACCATCTTCATCTGATGTTGCAGATATAATAAATCCCTCCGGTAAATTATCTATTACAAGAGAGTGATATCGGGTAGCATAAGTTGGATTACTCAAACCTTGAAAAACACCCTTCCTGTCGTGATTTATTCTTGATACTTTTCCGTGCATTATAGTTCTCGCATTTCTTATCTTTGCTCCGAATACATACCCTATTATCTGATGACCAAGACATATCCCCAAAATTGGTTTTTTACCAGCATATTTTTCAACAACTTCAAGACACCTCCCTGAATTTTCAGGTCTCCCAGGACCAGGTGAGATAACAATACCGCTATATTTTGATAAATCTTTGGGGATCTCATCGTTTCTGAACACATCAACTTCCGCTCCAAGCTCGCACAAATATTGATAAAGATTATAGACAAAAGAGTCGTAGTTATCTATAAGAACGATCTTCATAACTTCAATTTAACACAAGAAAATAAAATGACTAAATTTTTTATTTATTTGAACTAAGAAATGAAAGTATAAAAAATCTAAAAGAAAGAAAAGAAGAAATGAGTTTTACGACCAAAACTAACGATGAAAGAGAGATTGTAAAAAATAAAATCAGAGAATTACTTTTGAAACTTCCAGCAAACACCGAATGGTTCAACTTTGACAATCTGAAAAAATTTGATTCAGATTTCTTCGTAGTCATAACAACCCCACGACACCCGCTCGCAAAAAATCATATCAAGAATATCGGAGATTTTTTCAGAATAAAAAATGTGATTTTATTTATAATTCCAGCAAAAGAAGAGAAAATAGATAAAAAGCTTGCAGAAACAATAATATCGAAATTCGGATTCGACTTTCCAGTTTGTGTAGATAACGAAAAAGAAGTAATCAGAATTTTTGATGTAAAAAAATTTCCCTCAATTATACTGACGACTACACTGGGGAATAAACCACAAAACATAAACAAACCGGAAAAAATAGAAGGATATGAAGAACTCTTCAACCAAATCTTAAAAAAAATTCAAGAGAGAGAAACAAGAAATGAAGATTTTTATGTAATTGAATCAAAGGAACAAAAGGAAAAACCGAATCCAGAAATCTCCGGTATAAGTTTCGGTTATTATGATGAAGAGCTATACAGAATATTAGCTTACAGAAAAAATTTTGAGCACAAAGAAGAAATATGTGAAGTTGATTTTTATTTTCCCACAAAAATAGCGTGCTTGAAAAAACCTAAACTCATAGCAATATCAAACTCTGGGAAAAGAGAAATAATAGTTCTAACATGGAGATTCTTTGAAATTGTTGATGTCATAAGAGAAGAATACTATAACACAGGAATAAAATTTCCCGAAGGGCTGGATTTTATACCATATAACGAAGAATTGATTTTGTTGGCGGCATGCGATTTCGGAGATAATGATGTAAAAATTTTCAACTTGAGAGGAAGAAAACTGGTTGGGAGAATATCTGTTCCCTTTCCAAAATCAATAAGGACTCTGGGTAAAAATATCTTACTTATAGCTTCTTTAACGAACAAAATATACAAAGTAAAACTAAATGAAAATGAAATAAAAAAAGAGATTATTGAATTAGGAAATGGCTCATCTATTATATCAGACCTGACAATAAAAGACGAGAAAATAATTTTTGTAGATTCCTATGATTCATCAATAAAAGAATTAGATTTAAGCTCCGGAGAAAATGTAATAAATAAGTTAGCAGGAGGTAAAGGTGAAGCTCATAGAGATGGACCGGCTGAAAACTCGCTCCTATTTTCTCCAAATTCGTTAGAAGAATATAGAGACACAATCTTTATTTCNGACTTTTACAATAATTCTATAAGNGTTCTGTGCGAAAAAAGATTATCAACTATGATCTTACAAAATACCAAGTTAAGTTATCCGGAGTGTTTGCGAATAATGACTGGTTCAATCCTTGTTGCAGACACAGGGAACAATAGGGTCATCGAAATAGAACCCTTATCGCTTACAGCAGAAGATATAAAAATTCAAAGAGAAACTTAAAAATCAAAAAGAAACTTAAAAATCAAAAAGACAATCAATAACAAAAAGAGCAAAGAAACAAAGGAGTAACATTACTGATTGGATAAAACAAGATCGAATAATAAATTAAAAAGAAGGAATTCTTATCTTTCTTGTTTCAGAGAAAAAAGAAAATCTCCCATCTTCTGTCTCGTACCAAACTCTCCAAAAAAAGCTATCAGAAAATCTGAACAAAGTAAAAGAGTCAGGAAAGAACCTATTATCCTTTATCTCTGAGAAAAATATGGTTTTAAAAAAATCTTGATCCAACGATATTTCAAGAAAATATGATTTTGCCCCTTGAACTTTTTCCCATAAAAATAAAGGTATATTTACATCCACCCCATCTTTTGGGAAAACAAGAGACACCCCCTTCGGAATCATATAAATTTTATCTTCTCCCAAAACATATCCTTGTCCCTTTTTGATATTGAAATCAAATATTTTAGCTGAACCTTCAAGAACTTCAACCCTAATTTTTGCTTCATCTGATAACACCCTCAAAATTCCTTCTTTAAGAACAACATCTCCTATGTAAAAATTACAACCAGAAGATATAAGCAAAACATTACNCGAAACTGAATCAAGGTAGATATTAAAATTCCCAAAATGATAGAAGANTCTACGAACACGTATCGAACTTGAAGGATACAACTTCATCAAGCAGGTACGCTGATATGAAGGAAAAGATACGACCTTTATTTCACCTCTATCGGTGGAAAAAAAATCCTTTTCAGATGAGGAATGATAAAAAAACTTTTCTTGATGTTCCAAATCAAACTGCCAAAAAACAACGGGGTCTATTCTCTTCTCACACGAGAAAATAAAAAACCAAAAAAA
>AWOA01000017.1 GCA_000494225.1 Candidatus Calescibacterium nevadense OTU 1 | reverse complement strand
TGATATGGTGTATTTATGTTTAAGTGGAATAAAATGAGGAATCAACAAATTTTATTTTATAATTTTTTTTATTATATAATACTAGTATGATTTGTTTCATTGTAGTTTGAGTTGTTCAAGTTTCACATTGAAAAAATTCAGAAAAAACATTCTCAGATCTTCAAAGTTGGTAATATAAAATTATAAGCTGGGACCCTCAAGGGCCCAGACTTAATATGAAAACGGTACAAAACATAGTAAGTCTCAAGGGAGAAAGAAAAATAATCTGTTTGACGTCATACACCTATTTGTTTGCGAAAATAGTTGATGAAACCGGGCTGGTAGATATCATCCTCGTTGGAGATTCAATGAATGAGGTTCTATTTGGTGAAAGGACAACTACAACAATACCGCTTGATGTTATGATATGGTGTGCAAGGAGCGTAAGGAAGGCGGTAAAAAATGCATTCTTAGTTTTTGATATGCCGTTTGGAACATTCCACACAGAGAAAGTTGCTTTGGACAGTGTAGTAAAAGTAGTGAAAGAGTGCGATCCAGATGCCGTTAAAATAGAGGGTGGGAAAAATATGGCGGAAATAATAAAAAAAATAGTTAATATGGGAATACCAGTTATGGGGCATGTTGGACTTTTACCTCAAAAAGTAAGAATTACAGGATATAAAAAACAAGGTAAAACAGAACAATCGGCAAAGGAAATTTTTGAAGATGCCAAGGCAGTTGAGGAAAGCGGAGCTTTTTCTGTTGTTCTTGAATCCGTCGAAGAAAACCTCGCAAAGAAAATCACAGAAAGCTTGAAGATACCGACAATAGGTATAGCATCGGGAGAGTTCTGCGATGGAAAAATAGCAGTCCTTGAAGACATTATAGGTCTAACTCAACCTCCTCCAAAACATATAAAACCTTATGATAACATCGCTCAAAGGATATATGAAGCAGTAGTCAAATTTGCAAAGGATGGTACTACTGAACAAAGCCAAAAATGAAGAAAAATAAAAATAAGGAAAAGAAAAGAACGAAAGAACAGCAAAAGAAAACAGTAAAAGAAATAAAAAGTTAGGAGGGAAATAAAAAAGGGGAGATAAGATAAAAGAATAGAAGAAAAGAAAATGGAGGTTATAAGAAAAATAAAGGTAATGCAAGAGAAAGCAGAAGATTTAAGAAGAAAGAAAAAGAAGATAGGATTTGTTCCAACTATGGGTTATTTGCATGAGGGGCATCTAAAAATTATTAGAGAAGCAAAAAAGATTTCAGATGTCGTGGTTGTTAGTATATTTGTAAATCCCACACAGTTCGCAAAAGGAGAAGATTATGAAAGCTATCCACGAGATGAAAAAAGAGATTTGGAGATTTTAAGAAAAGAAAGAGTAAATTTTGTTTTCATGCCAGATGTAAGGGAAATGTATAGTGAAGATTTTAAAACTTTTGTGGAAGTTTCGGGTTTGCAAGATAAGCTCTGCGGAGAATTTAGACCCGGACACTTTAAAGGAGTTGCAACAGTAGTTACAAAACTTTTCAATATAGTAAAACCTCACGTAGCCTTCTTCGGGTTGAAAGACTATCAGCAATACGTGATCTTGAATAAAATGGTAAAAGACTTAAATTTTGACATCAAAATAAAACCAGTTGAGACTGTGAGAGATAAAGATGGGGTAGCACTTTCTTCAAGGAATTCATATCTTTCAGAAGAAGAAAGAAAAATTGCTGGAGCCATTCCGAAATCTTTACTTTTAGCAAAAGATTTAATACTTCAAGGTGAAGAAGACGCAGAAAAGATAAAAAACATAGCCAAAGAGTTCCTGATATCACACAATATAAATAATATAGATTATTTTGAGATTGCTGACCCTGATACATTGGAACCAAAAAGAAAATGTGATAGTAGGAACTGTCTTATAGCAGTTGCAGTACGCATAGGAAAAGCAAGACTTATAGATAACATAGTTATAAAGAACGGGAAAATTTATAACCTTCCGAAAATAGACGGAAGAGCAGAAAAAGAAAAGGAAAAAGAAAAGGAAAAAGAAAAGAAAAGGGGGGTAAATTAATATGGCAATGAGGATTCTTTTGAAGTCAAAAATACATAATGCAGTAGTGAAAGATGCAAACCCGGAGTATCAAGGTTCAATAACGATACCAAAAAAGCTCATGGAGGAGGCAGATATTATTGAGGGAGAACAAGTTCATGTCTACAATATAACGAACGGAAATCGTCTCATAACATACGCGATAGAAGGCTTTGACGATACCACAATAACAATAAACGGGGCAGCTGCTAAACTTTGCTTTCCCGGAGATAAAATAATAATAGCGGCTTATGGCATATATAATGAAGAAGAAGCAAAGAACCACAAAGCTAAAATAATAATACTTGATAGTGAAAACAGAATAATATCAAAGCGGGGAAGATAATAAAAAAGCATGCTATCTATTGTAATTGTAAAATCCCGGTGCAAAAATCAACTGCAAATCTAATAAGTTCTTCTTCTTTACTAAACCAGATAGTTCCTTCTCGCGAAAAAACTTTGACTTGATACTTCGAATATCTAAAATTCCTTTTTATCATAAGCTCTATCATATCTTCAAAGGAGATTTTACCAGTTATATAAAGGTATGGTTCCCAGTAAGCAATTGATTTGAGCAGAGGAGTTGTATTCCCAAATCTCTCGTATAACATTTTTGTCTCATCAATAAGTCCCTTTTGTATTTGCTTTAAAACTCTTGCCTTTATTCTTTCCAATATTTCGCTTTTGTTTCTGAAAATTGCAATTTTTAAAACAGGAAATCTTTGGCCAAACTTATCTTTGAAAGACGCCTCTGAGATAGATTTACCTGTTTTGAGTTTAAATTCCAAAGCTCTCCTTACCCTATAAGAATCAGCTGGATGAATTCTTTCCGCAGATTTTGGGTCTATTTTTTTGAGAAGATTCCAAAGCCCAATTTTACCTTCCCTTTGTAAAATGTTTTCCAATTCCTTTCTTATATTCTCGTCTTCTGGTTCGTCTTCAAGTCCCTTTTCAAGTGCTCTCAAATAAAGCCATGTACCCCCGACAATGATAGGAATTTTTCCGGCAGATTTTATCTCCCTTATGATTCTTCTTCCTTCTCTTTCAAATCTTTTTGCTGAGAAACTCTGATAAGGCTCTACGACATCTATAAAATGCCATTTGAACTGATTGAGAAATTCAGTAGGTTTGGCAGTTCCTATATTGAAATATTTGAAGACTTTTCTTGAATCACAGGAAATTATTTCAACATCTTTTCCTTTTTCTTTGAGGATTTTTGCTATTTTTACTGCGAGCTCTGATTTTCCAGAAGCTGTCTGTCCAACAATCGCAAGAGCCTCAAACACCTCTTTAATGCTCATAATTTAATACTACTATTCCTTTATCATTTCTTTTTTGCTTGCTCTACTTCACTTTTGTATATCTGTAAGTTTTTTGTTAGGCTAATTTTCGACCAAGAATTTATAAATTTCTTCATTTACTCTATGNGGAATTTCAGGTGTGAAAATATGGGGAGCATTTTCAAATATAACAAGTCTTGAATTTTTTATTCTTTCCTTTATCTTATATGATTCTTTGACGGGAACTGCTAAATCCTGCTCACCTGCCATAATTAGAGTTGGTTTATCTATATTTTTGATTTGGTCAAGAACACTATCTCTTTCTATGACTGCTTTTGCTACGTAAATTCCACCCTTGCCTTGCGACTTTAAAGCTTGAGAAACCCAAAAATCAAAATTTTTTTCAAGATAGCTCTGAGAAAAGCAAAGTCTCACCAAATATTCAGCGGAATTCCTGAAATTCTCTTCTAAAACTTTTTCATCTTTTTCTTTCTGAACTATCTCTAAAAGATTATTTATCATAGGAGCGTATCTTTCTTTACCTGGATCTTCATCTGCCGAAGTTCCCATAAGTATGAGTTTGTCTGCTATGTCTTTGTTCCTGATAAAAAGTCTCATAGAAATCATTCCTCCCATCGATATACCCCCTATTGCCAAGAATCTATTTATTCCCAATTTTGATATAAGTTTTTCTATGTCATCAACGAGGTCCCATATACTGCATTCTGATTCAGGTTTGTCTGAATCTCCATGACATCTTACATCTGGAGCAAAAACTTTGTATCCCTCGCTTGCCAAAAATTCTATTTGATGATCAAAAACCCTGTTTGATAACCCAAGACAGTGAATAAGCATTATATTCCCCCTCTTCCCTTCTCCCTCTATCTTTACAGATAAAGAAAAATCACCTATATTTATTTTCTCTACCATAGCAAAATAATGTTAATCTTTATTTTTAACATATTTAATTTCAAAAGAACCATTTTTAATAAATTAATGGAGGAATAAATAATAGAGAGAAATAAATAATATTTGGTCTGTTTACCTCTGAGCTTCTGCGAGTTCCTTGACTTTCTACTCTATATTTTATTGAGCTAAAAACAATTCCCTGAATTTTTAACTTTTTAACTAAAATCCTACTCCTAAGCTTAAACTAATAGCAGGCGAAATACCTGAAACTGTAACTCCAATGGCACTAAGAGAAACGAACTGGATACCACCTCCAACTGAAAGTCCGAATCCTACTCCTTTTTCTCCAAATATCCAATTATATCTCAAAAGTATAGGGAGTGAGAAACCCGTCACAGAAGCTGATTCCTCTGCGGATTTTGCAGATGCAAATAATAACCCTAACGCTCCTGCTAAGTTTAATCCCTCGGGAGCCTTTCCGGTAAAGAATACTCCAATTTCTGGAGCAATCCCAATAGCACTAAAACTAACATCTCCCGCACTTAATGAAAAAAATGAAAAACTTCCTCCAACAGCTAAATTTTCTAATACACCCCTCATATATTCTATGTTAAATATACCAAAAATGAGACCAAGAGGATTAATAAGGATTAAGTTTTTTCTCCATTCTTCCTTTTCTTCTTTGCGTTCCTCTGCGAAAGCTTGGAGAGAAGGAAGAACAAATTTAGAAAAACTGCTGTAAGAAAGCAGAATTGCCTCAGCAAACCAGATCAAAATAAAACATACCGCTGATATAAATTTACGTAGATAAAAAATCGTTTTTAAGGGGATAGGAAGAGGAGGAAATAAAATTCCGGTATTTCTCCTTTGGCGAAACCCAAAACGAAATCAGAAGGAATTAAGAATAAAATTTTAGATTTGATTTTCAACTCTAAACCGTAACTTGTAAAATTTAAAATTTTTGAATCAAGTAGTCCTCCCCAGGAAAAAAATGGAGATAGATTAATGTAATTTAATTTGAAGTTATATTTAGGTTCAGATATAGATGAGAACAGATTTAAGATCGGGCTTATTTTGGCGACCGCTCCGATCTTGCCATCTCTAACTTTTACACCCCTTATCAAACCAACATCATATTTTAGATTTTCGGGGAAGAAAGGAAAAGNTCCAAACCTCCACAGAGGAGAAAAGTTATCAGCTGGCTCAAAGTAAAGCGGGATAGGCTTTGAACCAAATGATGTTTTGAATCTCTTATGTTGAGGAAAAGATATGAAACCGTTCAAACTCAGAAGTCCAACCATGGGGAAAGAAAAGAGATTGAAAGAATGGGAAAAATAAGATAAAGAGAAATTTGAATAGGGAGAAATAGGGAGATGCTCTTTTTCAAAAAACGATTGCACACCTAAAAATAGTCTCACATCAAAACCATCCTGTGGGGAAAAAGATTTGTAGGTATTATTTATATACAAACCGGATTCAACTTGAAAAAAATTACCATATCCTAATCTTTTATATTCTTCTCTTACGAAATTCCAAAATGATGTATCAAGCTGAGGGATTAAATCTTTATCAGGATATATGTTTCCAATTTTCCCTCCAAACAAGAGCCAAACTTTATCTATACTTTTCTGAAATAAGTATATATCTGCTGAGATTTGATTTTCTGGAATGAAATAGAAATTTTGCTCATTTTCACCTGCAACTTGTCTTACAAAAATTCCAGAAAATGGGTAAGAAGAAAATCTCAAAAAAACATATGGAGAAAATATCCTCAGGAAAGAGAAAATTGAGAATCCTATACTCCTTAGGGGATTGTCTATCTTTAATGCGTCTATATTTGAAATTTTATAGGTTGAAAATTTATCTAATTTGAGTTTTTCTGATTGTTCATATAAATTCAGGTTAGAGCCAAAATCAAATTTGAGAAAAATTGGGTTTCTGTAAATATCATCTGAAAAAAGGGAGTAAAGTGAGAGGTTAAGGAAGCCGGAACTATCAAAGAAAATTCTCGGTGGTAAAAATCTGAAAATTTTAAAGTTTCCAAATTTTACTTTTGAACTTTCAAATTCCGTTGCAACAAAGGCTATACGTGATTTGGAGAAATTAACACTTTCAAGCTCAGTTATTTTGTGGGCTCCCAAATAAGTTTTTCCATCTTGAATAAAAATAGAATACATTTTACCATTGTAAACCCTACCTTCTAATATACCTTCTGGATTTTCTGATACCTTTAAGAAGTTACCGTTATCGTAAAGATATAAGAGATATCTACCTTCTCTAAAAGATGTAAATAATATTTTACCATCTTGTGTAAAGGATGGGAAGATATCTGGTTGAGGGTCTTGGGTTAAAAAGCGCAAGCTATTATCTTCAAAATCAAAAACTGCTATATCTAAAAAACCATTTTTTCTAAGATACGAAAAAACTACCTTTTTACCATCAGGAGAAATATCAGGGGTAAAAAATTCTTCAAGTTCTCCTGATCTGATGGGGCAAAATACATTATCAAATTGAAATTTTTGATTTACAAAGACAAAATTCAAGATGCAAAGTTCATCGTACAATAGATTTTTTCTTATGAACAAAACAAAGCCTGTTCCATCCTCCCGTGAAAATATATCTGGGTACCAAGCCCTCTTTTGAGGTAATTTGAAAACCTCATAAGATGGAGTCATTATAAAAGCCTCAAATAAATTATCTTCTTCGCTCTTTGAATCAAAAACTAAAAATCTCCCGTCGCCATTCAAATATCTTCCACCTTTTCTCTGAAAAATAGTTCCTGATTTTGATGAAAAAATCCATCCTTTTTCTTCCATGGTAAATAATTCTTCACCTATCAAATGAATTCCCCGTGCTGAAAAATCAAAAATTTTTTCAGGATATAAATTCATACCTTCATAGTTCTTACTGATGAATTCTTTAAGAACTTCTAACCTGCTCTTTTCCCAACTTTTGAAATCCTTATAGTACTTACTTTTTGATTCAAAAAAAATTTTCCCGTTTATGAAAAGTTCGAAGACCTTTCTTTTTCCATAGAAAAGATCAATATATTTTATGAGTTTAGAGTCATCGGAGTAGAAAATAGAGAATGGATAGTTAAGGAACATGCTATCGTCAATTTCGCCAAATTCCGCAAAAGCCAAAATCAAGTTTTGACTTATAAAGAAATCTGTTCTTATAATGTAAAAGTTTTTTATACCAAATAAAGCAGCAAGCAAAACCTGTCTTACCTTATGAGATATTGAGACTCCGGAAAGCTTTTCATCAATCCTTGTTCCCCCCCAATTTACAAATATAAGCTTGGAGTGTGTAAAGAACCTTTCAAAATAAAACGAATCTGATTCAAAACCTAAATAAATTGAAAAATCTCTCGCATCTATACCTACTATATCTTTTACAAACTTATTTTGTTCGTAAATTTCAGAAGCAAATATTTGAGCCAAAGAAGATAATTCTTGTGTGAAATATATGTTTATATTGTATTTTTCGACTTTTAAACTCAAAGTATCCCCAGAAACATCAGGACCAAAAAAAGATTTTAGGGTTAGAAAAAGTACCAATATTTTGTGCGATAACATTTGCTTCCAATATAAATTATCCCAAAAATTATTATTATTATAAATTTTTTATTCAATTCATGAAGTTTTAAGGATTCACTTTGTATGTTTGCTCATCGCTAATCTTATCGCTTTACGGTGGATGAATTCCAAAAAGGAAAGCCCTAACCAGAAGAAATGGCAGACTTTCCGTTTTTTTCATACATACTTTGCTACTTTGGGAGAATTTGGTAAAAGAATACTATAATAAGAAGAAAGAAGATAAAATAGAAAGGAAGATAAAATAGAAAGAAACAAAGGGAATACATACATAGGAGAAAGAAAGTATGAGGAGGAGTTGAGAAATTTTGAATTAGATTTGATATATTTTAGCTTTGAGCGGGTGAGTTTTTCTTTTGTAAATCAAGGAATTTAAAAAGCTCTATTGGTATGGGGAAAACTAATGTGGCAGTCTTTTCAGTTGCGAGTTCTGATACAGTTTGTAGGAACCGAAGTTGGATTGTTATTGGATTTTGGGCAAGCATGTCAGCTGCTTCTTTCAATCTCTGAGCAGCTTGATACTCTGCTTCTGCAAGGGTTATTTTCGCTCTTCTTTCTCTTTCAGCTTCTGCTTGGCGAGCCATAGCTCTTTGCATCTCATGAGGAAGATCAATATGCTTGACCTCAACTGCGGAAATCTTTATGCCCCACGACTCTGTCATTCTATCCAGTATATTTTGTATTTGCATGTTTATTTTTTCTCTGTGAGCAAGTATATCGTCAAGCTCAGCTTCGCCGCAGACGGACCTTAAAGTTGTTTGTGCGAGCTGGCTTGTTGCATAAATGTAATTCTCAACGGCTACTATTGCCTTTGCCGGATCAACAACTCTAAAATATACAACTGCATTTATTTTCACAGATACGTTATCTTTTGTTATAACATCCTGGGGTGGTATGTCCATAGTTATTATTCTGAGTGAAACTTTTACCATTCTATCTATTATTGGAATTATGAGCACAAGTCCTGGACCTTTTACCCCTGCAAGTCTTCCAAGTCTGAATATTACTCCTCTTTCATACTCTTGCAATATCTTTATTGCTGAGGATAAGATAAAAACTGCGATAATTATGATGGGGAGCCAGAAAGACAGATTTTGCATCAAAAGATTTGTAGGCCGTGCGGGATTCGAACCCGCGACCCCTGGCTTAAAAGGCCAGTGCTCTTCCGACTGAGCTAACGGCCTAGACCTAATTTATCTTATTCCGCAAAAACTACGAAACTAAAAAAACAGAAAAAAATAGGGATAAAATAATAAATATGTAAATGAAGAATGAAAAAGCTTATTTCTATACTATTGCAAATTTTAGTTTTTTTTCTTCCATTAGTTGAAAGCTGCGAAAATAAAACAATAGAGTTTGCAGAAAAATTTGAAGATGTTTCTTCAGAATTCGACTCCTTATTTGAGAAAACAGATTTTATAAATACAAATATTGATTTCAGCCAAACCCTTACATTATGCTCCCTACCATTATCACAAAAAGATTTGACATACTTTCTTGACCCGATATCTCAACCTGAAAATTTACCCTTGGCAATTATTATATCTGAGGAACTAAAAACTCCTATCTTTGCTTCTCTCTTATTTGCAAATATGGCAGACATACCCTGTGAAAAAACAAATTGCTCATTCAGAACAAACCAGATAAGCTACAACATAGAAAAAGAAGAAAAAAACATCCAAGAAGGATATAAAAAAGAAATAATAAAGATAAACACATATAGAGGTAATATAACAATAAGAAAATATATAAATCCATCTAAAACAGAGATAGTTGCAAATATCTCGGTAGAGCTTGAAGAAAAAGTAGAGAACATAAAGTTTGCTTCAAAAATAACCCAAATTGGAGAAACAGTAGAAACATATGAAGTTGAGAACATAGTTTTTCAAAACGGGATAAGCTGCAGGTCTAAAACAAAAATATACGGTGATCAAAGGGAAGTAAATATAAGATTAGTTTCACTTGAAGGAAAGCAAAAATTTCAGGGCTACATCAAAAAAATAAAAGGTTGCCAACAAAAACCATCTATAATCGGATTAATTGATATAGGTTCGGAGTGCGACTTTATATTCCCAACATCAAATATAGAGTTCTTTTCCTTGATTATAAAAAATAGAGCAGAAAACTTTGACGATTTTTATATATCTTTGCTTGAAAAGTTATCAGGGAAATTTGAAATTCTTGCAGAAGAACTACTCCTTATAAAGTTCGCAAAAGCAATTAGTGACCTATCACAATCATTCTCCATAATAAAGATGATGTATGACCAGAATTTTCAGGAAAGCATATCATCAAAGATACAAGATGCGGAAAGACTTTTGGCGGGAATAAAAATTGCGATACCAAACAGATTAAAGCTTAAATTTTCAGAAGATTTCTCAATTGAAATTACCAAACCAGTAAATGAACCTTCACTTTTATTCCTGAAATTATATATTCAGATTTTGAAGATTATTTTTCTTTATATAAGGTCTTTGGATTTAAATATACCTGAAAACCTTAAAAACCAAATAATTAACGAGATACAGCAGAAAAAATCACTCAAAATGAGTGATAAACTGGAGATACTATCAAGCTCGTTGAATGAAAGCAACAGCTTCTTGATGACATCAGATAATTACAGAAGGGAAATCGCCTTCATGGGAATCAAAAAACTTATAGAAATTTTTCTGGATTTCCTTTCAAAAATTCAAAATTATAGCATCGGAGTATTCGCAAAAGATAGTTCTGGTCTATATATTCAAACTCAAAAAGGGAAATTTTATTTTTCCTCTCCTCCAAAATATCCAGATGCTATAACTCAGATACTTCAAGGTGGTATAAATTATAACGCAAACTGGCAGATTCAGCTTTTTATGAGGTTTCTGGAGGACTTTCTTCGGAAAATCTATATATCAGGGGAAGGAAAAAATGAAACAATTGAATTTATCTTATACATTTTGAACAAAGTAAATACAAATTATAGCTTAATTGAATATATAGATTTCCCAAAAGTTTTCTTCTCAAATTTAAGAGAGATTTTTCCTGCATGGACAAAAGATGGTAAATTTGCAATTGAGTGGGAATGTATATTTCCTGAAAGTATAACATGCAATGCAGAAGTTTTTGATAAAGAGCACTTTTCATCTGAACTAATCTTTTCAGAACCTATAACAGAAAATATATCAATTTGGAACTACAAATTCCCACAAGATTCAATAAAAACTCGTTTCCCGTACATAATATACAAAGACCCTTCTTTTCGTGGAGCAATAAGAATAAATCTAATAGAACTTGGAAATAATAACCTTATAACAAAAGTGTGTGGAATTTACATAGATCCTATTTTGCAATCAAGATACCAACCACAGGGTAAAGAAGGAATATGTATTTTAAACTTGTGGATTGCTTATTTGACGAGAGAAAATTAGTATTTATATTAATTTAATTTTATTTTTAAATCTTCTTAAATATATCTTAACCATCTTATATCAAATCTGTAAAGCCCAGCCTCTATGGCACACCTTACAGCGTAATCATACTCCTCTGATGTTATACGGCGGTAAATTTCTGGATAATTTTTTGGCTTCATAGCCACAAGACCTGCGGGATAATATTGATCCATTATATTTACATATGTATGAACAGATACTTCCTTTGCAATAAACTGCATTATTTTTTCTGTTCCTGCTATATTTCCAGGCATAACAAGATGTCTGACTAATAGTCCTCTCAAAGCAATTCCATTTTCATCAAATTTCAAGTCTCCGACTTGTTGCCACATCTTTTTTATTATCTTTTTTGCAACCTCCGGATAATCCCTTACACCAAGGTATTTCCATGAGATGTCTGGATCCCATATTTTGAAATCGGGCATGTATATATCTACTATCCCATCCATAAGCTCTATTGATTCTTCCGAATCATATGCGCTTGTATTATAAACTATAGGGATTTTNAGTCCCATTTCTATTGCGTAATAAACAGCCTCAAGGATTTGAGGTACAACATGTTCTGGGGTGACAAAATTTATGTTGTGGCATCCCATATCTTGCAGTCTTATCATTATCTTTGCGAGCTCTTTTGGGGTGACCTCAAAACTATCTTCTCCTTTCCAGGATATATCAAAGTTTTGGCAGAATACGCATCGCAGATTACAAAAGGCAAAAAAAATTGTTCCTGAACCGTTCCATCCGCGCAAGCAGTCCTCCTCACCAAAATGAGGGAAAGCACTTGATACAACTGCGTATCTACCGACTTTACAAACTCCCTTTTTTATATTTCTATCTATATCGCAGTTTCTCGGACAAACCCTGCATCTTTTCAGTGATTCTATTGCTCTCTCTACTTTTTCTTTTATTTTCCATGCTCCCTCCTCTCTCGTCTTAATGTATGCTGGCACAAAATCTTTTCTCCGTATAGTAAATTTTTCATCTCTCATATACCAAGGAGGCTCACCAAACGGAATGAATTTTCGTGAAAGCATAAAAAAAATTTAATCATTCTGTTGAAATATTCGGCAATGAATAAATCCCAAATGATTTATAAATCCCATCGCTATGAATTTTATCTAAATATTTATTTTTATAATATTTTATTATTTTATCTTGAAAATATTAAGACTTTATCTAAGCTTTTGAAAACTGTGATTAGGTATCCACCTTTTGATGATATGCCCAAAAATTTCTGCCCAATTTCAAACCCGTGAGAAAAAATCTTGTCTTCTAATGTGTAATCCCCTATTTTCATAAAGAAATATTCACCTCCTCTACATAATCCATCATACCAACAGCCTCTATTATCTGTAAAGATCACAAAAAACATATCGGGAGAAAATTTTTCTATAATGAAAGCTTCCGCCTTTTTAGATGTGAAAAATTGATTTTGTTTTGATTTTTCAAAAGAGAAGAAAACAAGATAGCCAGAACTGACAGAAAAAATTAAAAGTTTATTCCCGTCAAATATAAAATCTTTTGGTTCCCCAAAGAATTCACCANAGAACTCAAATTTTTTCTTCCCTTCNATCTTATCTAATATAACTCCTTTTCCTACCGCATTGCCAAAATCGTCCTTCCCATACGAAAAGATAAGATAATTTTCTCTGTCTGCCTTGAAATAAAGTTTATCGTAAGAAGGTATAGTGAAATCNTCTATTTTGCCATTTTTATCAGCAGATATGAAAGAAATAGGGAAATTACTAGAAATTTGAAAGTAAATAAGAACTTTATCCTTTGATACTGCTGAGAAATTGAAATTGCATCCCACTGTTACTGGTAGATTAAAACTTATTTCCTCCGGAGCAGATATATTACTTCCTTCTATCCTTATTATAGAAACAGAAGTTTTTCTTGGTATAATTTGGCAATTCTTTTTGAAAACATAAAGTTTATTTTCGTCTTGAAGGATATCAAATTCGGGTCCCAGCTCTTGGATTTGAATTGGTTGCGTTAATTCACTTTCAAAGTAGAAAAGTTTATTTTGTTGAACAAAGAAGATTTTTTCATTCAACCAAAAGTATTTATCGCAAAGTATATCTTCGAAGTCTAAATATTTTGCTTCACCNCNGTTTTGAACAACAAAAAAGCTACTACANGACGAGTTCATAAATATTTTTGAATTCTTAGCTTCAAAAAATGAAGATGGGATAAATCTTGAACCTGATATATTTCCGAAAGATCTTGANTTTTCACCTGATACAGAGANCACTTCTGTTTTCTCTCCATGAACGAATATAAATAATTCATTTCCAACCTTCATCACATTTATTTTTTCTGCTGGGATCAAGGTTGAAGCTAAAATTTTCGGTTCAGAAAAAGAGAGACTTTTTGGGAAAAAATCAAAGGATACAATTTGAGTACCTGCTACTGAAAAGAACCTTAACTTATCTTCCTCTTCCGAAAAAGCGAAATCAGAGGCGTGAGTAATTTGATATGGATATACGCTTTTCCAAGCTTTGAAAAGCTCCNCGAAACCAGGAAATCCGGATGAGACCAAGATATTTTTTCTTATGTAAAACGGTGGCTCATCAGTCATTGATGACGAGAAGGAAATCTCCATAATATACTGTCCGAATGTAACATCAGGTGGAAAGGAGAGACGAAATTCTTCGTAATAATCTCCAACACAAAGGAAAGATGACGGTGTTATGCTTCCCGAAAATCTTTGTGTATCTTTTATAAAGTATGCAGAAACAGAAATTTCTCTCGAAAAATCCGGGCAGAAGAAAGATGCTTTGAATTCAACTTCTTGGCCGGGTACAAAAAACGAAATCCAAGAGGGATAGAAAAATTCAAAATCAACAACTGCAAAACTTCTCTCAACTATTTCTGATTCCTTTATAGGTAGCTGAATCTCAACCTTCTTTTCTTTCCCACAAGAAAGAAACGATAAAAAAGAGAAGAATAATAAAATAAAAATCCCTGTTAAGGAAATGTGATTTTTCAAGGCTAAAATNGTATCGTAAGAAAAACGGATATTCAGATTTCTATTAGGCTTTTTGTGTTCTCTGGAGGCATCAGGAGATTGATTATTCAATATCATCAAAAAATATTTTATCAACTTTTCAGAAAAAAAATTTGTTTTAAACCTTGTATTTCAAACCGAATTCAAAAAGTTTTGGTTGGTCGGATTAACTCGAGCAGNTTTACCTCAATCAGCTCTTACATCTAATTTACTTTTCTTATACTAACAAAAACCGTAGCGGTTTGGGGATATACCTTAATATTACCTGTTTTATATATTGGTACCTCAATAGAGAAGTCCGATGTTCTTCCTTGAATATCTATCATATCTGTAAATATTCTATCTCTACCTTTAAGTTCATCCTCTGGTCCGGATATATTTACATATCGGGGATAGACCGATACAGAGACTACGTATCCATCTGGAACATTTCCTACGATATCAGGAATGACTCTGACNCTTCTTTGAACTATTTTTTCAAATTCCAAAGTTACGAATTTAGGAGAGAGATTCGTTAATCTACATAGCGGGGGAGTAATTCCCTTTTTATTTAACAGTTCCTGTAAGTTTATACTNTACACGGGTAAGAAGTTTTTTTCAAACTTTATAGATATGTTTTTGTTTTTATTCTCCCGCAAAGCGGAGTATAGTATTTGAGGGCAATCCATTTCCACAACTATATCTAAATTTTCTTGTTTTAAAATTACATTTTGAGGCATATCCTCTATGACAATATTATATCTTATAGTATAATTGCTCCTGAAAGCAAATAGTGAGTAGGTTGTTATAGATAGAGCGAAAAATAAAGAAATTATTTTCAAATGAATAGGCTTCATAACAACAAAAATCTAAATACTAAAAATAAAAAGTTAAAATAAGGAAAATAAGCAAACAAAAAATAAATTTTAGTTCAAATACAGGAAAAAATCTGAAAAAGAAAAAAGGAAATCAAAAGATTCATCACATAATTTCCGAGAACATCTAAAAGTAATAATTAGGAAAAAATACAGATCTGAACTAAAACTATAAACTCAAATATATAACTTCAAAGAAAATAAAACCGATGAGTTATCTTTGAAGAATCCAAATGGAGAAGTTCTTTTACCTGAAAGTAAAAATAATCCCACTGATATTTCGAGGAAATCATAAGGTTTAAATAAACTCGTGAAAACAAAAAAATTTCCTCTTATTTTTGGGGACTCAATAGGGATATCTAATATGAACGCCNGAAGTAGAGAGAGAGAGCTTTGNCCAAAGTAAATTTCATATCTTAACGAAATTGAAGGTAATATTATTCCTCTTTCTAAAAACACAATTTTATCCCTTGATAAGTTTATTGTGGTTCTNGTGCCAGCGATGGAAATAAGATTTGGGATTATCTCTTTTTCAATATCAAATGCAAGAGATAGTAGTGGAAAATTCTTAATATTTAGGTTCAGATCTGGTAAAGGAGAAACGAAGAAAGCCAAATCATTTTTTAGAAGAAATCCGGATATATCGTAGGACCATCCTCCCCCGAGCATGTAATATCTTTTTGGTTCAAGCTTCAAGAAACTTTCTCCTCTTGATGCTGGTTCAAGGATTTCCGCAGCAGATATATCTAATTTTTGCTCCAAGGTCCCGGGAGTGCGTGCAAACTCCTGAGAGAACACTGGGTCAAAAAAAGGAAGTGGGAAGCCGAACCCGGTGTATGCTGCAAAAACGAGCTGCAAGAGCTCCATCCTTGATGAAAAATAAAATCCGAGTCCAAAAGATTTGAGCAAATCAGAAAACAAAGAAGGATATTTTTTGACTACTGGCTGAAACTGACCATCCAAAAGCGGTTTCAACTGATCTGAACTTTTATCNCCCTCAAAAGCGATATATAGGGACCGCCAGTTCATAATTGCCCAATCTCCTTTTATATCAACAAATTGAGGTGGAGTGAAAAATGGTTCATAAACAACCTNCAATGATGAAGAACCAAAAAGTAGAGAAAGATCAAGGAGTATTCCGGGAGTTTTGAGGAATTTTTGTTCCGCGAAAATNCCATCTCTGAAATCAGGCCTATTTACAACATCCAAAGGTGAACCATCACATATTCCCCAACTTACAATCTTTCTACCACCAGATAAGGAAAAAATTTCACCTGAGAAAGAAAAATAAGCTTCATGGACATCAAAGAAATTCTGAAAACGAGAAAATCCTCCATAGAAATAGTTGAGGTCAAGCTTTCCGGAAAACAAAATAGAGAATTTTTCAGAGGGCTTATAGTTTGTTTCAAGAAAAAACCTTTGCTTGAATTCTGCTAAATCCTCAAAAGAATTATCTTTTTTCAAATCAAGAAAAAATCTTGTAAGGGAATANAAGGAGGAAGATGAAAAAGGAGTAAATTCCTCNGATTCTGCATATGAGAAATTTGGGAATAAAAAAAGGAGGTAAAAAAGTAGGGAAATAGCATAAAAAATGAGAGAAAAAAATTTTTTCATTTTTCACTCTCTTTATTTTAACTTTACCACTTTCCAAGAAAATCAGGAGAAAAATACTTATCTTGCACTTTTATATCAACCTTTATATTTTCTATTATGAGTTCGGTTTCGTTTCCGTTTTCAATATTCTTAACATAGGTTCTTGTAGGGATATTGTATTTGCCCTCAACCTTTGTTATTTCATTCTCAATTACNTTGAAAAGTTTTTCGCCTTTGTAAAGTTCGGTTTTCAAAACTGCGAAATCGTCTTTCCTTACGTAAAAAACAGCTTTTGAATATTGTGAATCCACACCCTTTTTAGGAGTTGATTCAACAACGTATAAATTTTCATCCTCTTTGATGAGTTTATATTCGTAGTCTTGTATATTCTTTCTTTCCATATCTTCGTATGTCAGCTCGCTTCCCATAAAAGATGTTTTTTTCTGCCCACCAGCTATTCTCCTTGATTTGTTCAGAGACGGTAAAAACAAAAATTGCAAAGTTTCAGATTTCTTTGATATTTGCAAAAACTGAGTCCCTCTTACATCCGCTGGTTCGATGAATTTAGAAACAGAATATCTCATATCGCCATCTGATTTAGTATAAACTATCATTTTTCTCTCCCTCACATCGTTGCCCTTTCTTATTATCATTTTCACAGAACTTTCAGAGGAGTTTGGAATAGCTTGAGAATCTACATTCTTCATTACTTCTTCTCCTGTTATAAGTAAAAAAGAAAGGATGTAGATCCCTATCACGGTTAATTCACCTCCATTAATTTAAATTAACTTTTTTCAAGAATTTAAGAGAATCCCCATTTACGTTCCATTTTTCAAATATGTATAAAAAAAAAAGAAAAAAAAGAAAAAAAAATAAGAACAAATGAACAGAGATTTTAGTGGTTGGATATTCTATATAATATTTGAAATTACAAAATCTCTAAAATACCCGAAATAGACTATTAAATATCTACAAAAAATTATGAAAGAACAGAAACAGAAAGGAATAGTAGATAAGAGAGATATCGGCAAGGTAGAAGGAGAAAATAAGGGAGAAAGTAGTATAATCAGCATAGACAAAATAAAAAGGGGGCTCACTTCAATAATAGAAGAACGAGATTTTGAGCAACTTTTGAAAAGCGGAAAAACTTTAAGGATAAAACTCGGAATAGATCCAACAGCATCTTTGATACATCTTGGGCACCTTGTTTTAATTTTCAAGCTCAGAGAATTTCAGGAAATCGGTCATGAGGTTTGCCTCATAATAGGAGACTTTACAGCCCAAATAGGTGATCCATCTGGTAGAACATCTTTGAGACCAAAGTTATCAGAGCATGAAATAAGAGAGAACGCAAAGGAAATACTCATAAAAGTAAAAAGGTTTCTCATTGAAGAAAGGACAAGAGTTTATTTTAACTCGGAGTGGTTCAAATCAATTGGAACAACAAAGCTTTTTGAATTATTCTCAAAAGGTACGGTGGCTCAAATTATGGCGAGAGAAGATTTCAAGAAAAGGATGCAGGAAAAATCTCCCATATTTGTTCACGAATTTTTATATCCTTTCTTGCAGGCTTATGATTCTGTAGTAGTAAGGGCAGATATAGAACTTGGCGGAAGCGATCAGCTCTTCAACTTATTGTTTGCAAGGGAAATAATGAAAGAGTACGGGATCCCGCCGGAGGTTTGTATAACGACCCCTATCTTGGAGGGGACAGACGGGAAGCTGAAAATGTCAAAATCATACGGGAATTATATAACGCCTGATGAACCATCCGAAGATATATACGGTAAGCTTATGGGAGTAGATGACGAGCTGATATTCAAATACGCTGAACTTTTAGGTGGATATGAAAACAATGAATTAGATGAACTAAAAAAAATCCACGGGTTTGAGGCTAAAACCCAAATAGCATTTAAAATAACAGCAAGACTCAAAGGAGAAAAAGAAGCTTTGAGAGCACAAGAATGGTTTAACAAAGTGATAAGAAAAAAAGAAATGCCAGAAGAAATTCCCCAAATACATGCCAGAGAAGGAGAAATATTACAGAAAGTTCTCAAAGAAGCTGGCGTAGTAAATAGCGTATCAGAAGCAACAAGATTAACAGAAGCCGGCGGGATATATATCAACGGGGAGAAGGTCAAAGAAAAGTTTTTTGAATTGAAAAAAGGAGAATATAAAATAAGGATTGGAAAAACAAAGTTTGTAAAGATAATCGTAGAATAAGATATTAGTTAGTGTCAATTATCACCGTTTCCTTGATGCGATTTATATATTAGATCTAAATCTCCATCTAGTACATCTTCAAGGCGATACAAAGTTACACCAAGTCTGTGATCTGTCACTCTATTTTGCATAAAGTTATAGGTTCTAAGTTTTTCTGATCTTTCGGCCGAACCTATCTGTTGTTTTCTCTTTTCAAGAATTCCTTTCTCTAACTTCTCTTTTTCCATCTGAAATAATCTTGCTTTGAGAAGACGGAGAGCTTTTTCTCTATTCATATGCTGAGATCTTTCGTCTTGACAAACTATAACTATACCTGTTGGAATATGCTTTACTCTTACCGCTGAGTCTGTTTTGTTCACGTGCTGACCACCAGGTCCTGACGCTCTGAAAGTTTCAATTTCTAAATCCTTTGGATCTATTTTTATATCAATATCTTCCGGTTCTTCAAGTACGGCAACAGCAGCTGTTGATGTATGAATCCTACCGGAAGCTTCCGTGATGGGAACCCTTTGAACCCTATGAACCCCAGCTTCATTTATCATGAAATCATAAACATTTTTCCCCTCCATTATAAAAGAGATTTCTTTTATTCCGCCAAGATCGGATTTTCTTTCATAGATTAATTTTATTTTCCAACCCATTTTTTCTGCAAACTTTGAGTACATTCTAAAAAGGTCCGCAGCGAACAAAGCAGCCTCCTCACCCCCAACACCTGCTCTTATTTCAACTATGCACGTATTTTTTTTAACTTTTCTACCACTTTCTTCTTCTTCCTCTTTCTCTATTTCACCCAAAAGTTTTTCCAGGTTTTTCTCGATCGATTTCTTCTCCTCCAAGGCCAAAGTTAAGATTTCTGGATCGCTTTCAGAAGAAATTATATCTTCAACTTCTTGAAGGTCATTCACAAGTTTTTTGATTTGCTCAAATTTTGCAACTTTCTCCTCAATTTTTCCCCTTTTTTCAAGTAAAGAAGCATCAAATTCTTGAGAGAGTTTTTCATCTATTTGAGAAATCTCATTTTTCAATTCATCTATTTTTTGTATAAAAGATTTTATTTTTTGTAGGCTTTCAGGATTTAGCATAGTTCAAGTTTCAGTTATAATAGGAGGCGACGCCGGGATTTGAACCCGGGAATAAGGGATTTGCAATCCCCCGCCTTAGACCGCTTGGCTACGTCGCCAATATCTGATACAAAAACTAATTTAAGAATAAAAATCCACCAAACAGAGAATTTCAAAAACAAAATAAATGCTCAAAAAACAATTTCGGAATGAGAGAATACAGGTCCGTATGTACAACAAAGCTTTGGACCATGCCGTGCTTTTACTGCGCAAGAGAAACAGAGTCCCAAACCACACCCCATCCTTTCTTCCATTGCAAAAAGTAATGGAACATCTATTTTGTTCTTATTCCAAAAATCCCAAAGAGCCTTAATCATACCGTGAGGTCCGCAACTCAAAACAACATCAAAATCATAAGGAGAAACTTCCTTGAAAAGAACATCTAATACAACTCCTCTTTTCCCCTCTGAACCATCTTGCGTTGTGATGTGAAGAGATTTAACTTTCTCAGAAATGATGTCTTTAAGTATTATGTCCTGAGAGCTTCTTCCCCCAAAAATCAAAGAGCTTTTAGATTTTCCAAAAAAATCAATTACAGGATATAGTGATGCTATTCCAAGCCCACCTGCAATAAATAAGATATTTTTTGGTTCAGAAATTTCATATCTTTTCATGGCGGTCAAAAAACCAGTTCCACATGGAGCATATACTCTGACCTTTTCTCCGATTCCTGCCTTAGAAAAGCGATCAGTCCACGCCCCGAAAACTTTGAAGAGCACAGAGAAAACCCCATCTTTTGAGTAGAATATAGAAAATGGCTTTGGAATAACAGAGATTTCATTTTGTAAAGATATCATTACAAATTGACCGGGCTCAAAATCCACCTCCCCTTCCATTTCAACAAGAAAAGTTGATGAAGCAACCTCATCTTTTTTAACGACTGAACTTTCAAAAACCTTAACCATATCAGGGAATTTAATTAGATTCTTTTTCCCTCATGTGATAAAACGAAATATTTTTTTCCGTTACTCCAACAAGAAATTTGCTATTATCTATTTGTACAAGAAATATATGAGCCTTTGGAGTAAGCCTCATGTGCGAAATAATTTGCATATTGCTATTACCATTCATCAAAGTTGGGAAAAAAAAGGAAAAAAAAACGCACCTTTTTTTTTCATAACGAAAAGAAATCCAAGAAGAAAAGCTGCAAGAACAAAAATTGAAATAATAAGTTTCAGAAGAAATTCCATTACTTCCATATTCAAATTTTAAAAATATGAAAGATTTAATGGAATAGCGAATAAATATCTAAACAAACAAAAAACAAAACGAAGAACACCCAAAATAGCAAGAATTCTTACCTTATAGCACATAAAATTTATATAAATTTTGTCCAATTAGCAATCAGTGTTTCAATGTTAATATTTGCTCTGAACCNCCGTGTATATCACATAACATAAACGGAAAGTTCTTACCTTTACCATCATACGAATTTATCAGAGAAAAAATTTTGCTATTAGCTTTACCTTGAAAACAAAACAAAAAGAAAAAAAATACGGAAAATAAATCATTTGAAAACAAAACAAAAAGAAAAAAAATACGGAAAATAAATCATTTAAAAAATAAATAAACAACTCCAGACAAAACAAACTTTTTAAAAAAAATCATATTAAAATTATATAAGAATGAATACGTGGATAAAGTCTAATATGCTAACACGGGAAAGTAGAAGGCTTTTCAAAAATCTAAAAGTGGTTTATAAGATTCTTATACCAATTCTAACAATTTCTGTACTTGCTATATCAGTAAATTCCCTCGCTTCTTTGATTCTTTCGAAGGTAAGAAGATCGCTCGATGTTATGTATGAAAAAGGTTATGTTTTATCAAGCGAAATATCGCAACTCAAAGCAAATATGTATTCACTTATGAATATACTTATGAGAATGGGGGTAGAGATGAATGAGACTATTGACATTGCTGCAATTTATAGGGATTCAATTGACCAAATAATATCCTTTATTGATGATAGTATAAGAATAATAAAACAAAAAGCCGAAACACAAGATGAAATTGAACTTATAAATCAGATTGAAATAGGATATAATGAGTTAAAAAACAAAATACAAGGAGATATTATGAGATATGCCGAAGGAGGAGAAAGAGAAGAATTTCTATTTGAGCTCCAACAAATATCCCCCATATACGATGAAATCATTTTAAGTATAGAACAATTATCAAACAGAGCAACTGAAAGAATAAGACAGGTTTTGGAAGAGGAAATAAAATCAGGACAAAGAAACCACTTCATTTTTCTTTCTGTATCTATACTGTCAATACCACTAGGGATTTTTTTGGCTGTATTCATAGGTTATTCATTTATTGCGAAGTATTTGCAACATATAGCTAGATTTCCGCAGAGTGTTTTCAAAAGTACAGGAGAAATTGACCTCACAACAAAGCTTAATATTGATGGGAAAGACGAAATAGGAGAAATATCAGAAGCTATAAATAGATTTCTGACAGGAATAGAAGATTTCGCAAATAGACTATTTAGTGTTTTGAGTAGAACAGGTGAATTTGCTGAAAAATTATCATCCCTGAAACAAAGTTTAATAGCTGTCCACAACGAACAGTCATCAATTCAATCTATTCTTTCATCTTCGGCTGAGGAACTATCTCAAGTATCAAAAGATATGGCAAGGTCAGCCGAAGGTATGGGGCAGGTGACAAAAGATGAAAAACAAAAAGTTGAAAGTTCAATACTCAAAGTCAAAGAATCAATAAAAAAAATCTCAAACATCGTAGATATACTAAAAACTATAAGAGAAACCTTTGATGGACTCAGAACTTCTGTTGAAAAAATAAATAAAATAGTGGGGACTGTGGAAGATATATCCGATCAGATAAACCTACTTTCCCTTAATGCATCTATTGAGGCTTCACGGGCAGGAGATGCAGGGAAAGGTTTTTCTGTCGTTGCAGCTGAGATCAGAAAACTTGCAGATAGAACAAGAATGATTGTCAAAGATATAAAATCTATGACAGAAAGAAACGTAATAATTATCGATGATACAAAAAAAGTAATTGATAAAGCTAATCGTTTCTCGCAAGAAGCAATAGAAAGCATAAAACTATCATCTGAACAAATTGACAAAATTAGTATATTCCTTGATAATATAATTGAAAACGTCGATAATTTCATAATATCAGCTCACCAACAAGAGAAGTCATCTGGAAAGGTAGCAGAAATGGCATTAAATCTTACAAAAATATTAGACAACCTTGATCAAAACATAAGAGAAATATCAAGTGAGATAGACGCACTACAAAGGATCGCAGGTGAAACTAAAAGCTTTATAGACAAATTCAAACTAAAAAAACTTGAAACTTGAGATGAATTTAAAATTAAAAAAATAAAAAAAAGTAAAAAAATGATAAATTTCAAAATGTCAAAAATAAAGAAAGGGGGTGAATGGTTATGAGAATAAATAATAATAAAAAAATAAATAATAATGATGAAATAAATAGTAGTAGAAAGAGAAGTAAAGAGACTATATCAAAGGTGTTAAATCATATACCCTTTTATTTTTCGTTTGCTTTCTTCCTTATTTTTATCTCTGTTGAAAGTTCATTTGCCAAAAAAGAGCTGCGGGTCGTATATTTCTCCTCCGAACCACCAGCTATGGTTCCCTACAGAGCTTTTGACCCAGATTCATACGCCGTAATAAACTATATATTTGACAAACTCATTGGATTTGATTATGAAGGAAATCCTATTCCTTGGCTTGCAGTATCATGGAAAAGGATAGATCCGATTACAACCGAATTCAAATTAAGAGAAGGAGTGAGATTCCACAACGGTGATGAACTAACAGCAGAAGATGTAAAATTCACCATAGAAACTCATCTTAATCCAGAAATCAAATCCCCTACAAGAGGTATATTATCTTCTATAAAAGAGGTCCGAGTAGTAGATAAATACACATTCAGAATAATAACTCATTTCCCAGATGGTATGCTCATTTACAGACTTCATATGTTTTCAGATGTCTTGCCTTCAAAGCTCATAAAGCAAATAGGATATGACGAGTTTGCTAAAAACCCAATCGGAACTGGCCCTTTCAAATTCCAATCGATTGAAAAAGGTAAAAGAATAATTCTTGTGAAAAATGAAAAATATTGGCAATCAGGATGGCCTAAATACGACAAGCTTATATTTGAATTGATACCTGAAAAAGACTGGGCAAAGGCTCTACTTGAAGGAAAAGTCGATGTAGTTTTCAACTTACTCGGCAAAGATGCCATAAGATTAGGAAAATTTCCAGAAATCAAACTTATGAGAAAGTTCGTTCATATTAGCTATCAGGTTACCTTAGCAAACAAAGGACCCCTACAAGATGTGGAAATAAGAAAGGCACTCAATTATGCCGTAAATAAACCAAAACTTTTAAGGATCGGAGAAGCTGGATTTGGAAAGATAACACCTTCTCTTGGAAAATTTGGTGAGTTAGGTTCAGCAGCCGCTGAACTTCAGCCTTATCCATATGACCCAAAGAAAGCGCAAGAGATACTCTCACAGAAGGGATATACAAAAGACAAACCCTTGAAATTAACAGCTCTTGTGTCTGATCTCGCTGCGGCAGTTTTTAGTGCAATAAAGCAAGATCTCGCAGCAGTAGGAGTAGTAGTAGAAGATAAAGTTGTCCCAAGGTCCGAATGGGCGATGAGAATTCCAATAGCAAAGATGACAAAGGGGAAACCAGATTTTGATGGAGATATTGCAGCTTCTATGGTAGATAATCCAATAAAAGATGCAGCATTTCACTACTTTATTTTCCTTCATTCGCAGGGGCCATTCTCAATAATGAGCGATCCTGAATATGACAAAAAACTTGAATGGGCAGTTGCAACAGTAGACGAAAAAGAACACGAAGCACGCCTCAAAGAGGTAGATAGAATGATCTATGAAAATGCATATATGATATTCACTTACCAGAGAGAGCTCATAATTGGAATGAGAAAAAATATCCTTGTTAAGGGAATAGTAATAAACGGGCACATGGATAATGTCTTATGGAATGCAGAGATATTAGAATGAACAAAAATAAAACTATCATAGAAAGTCATAACGAAACAATTACAAAAATGATCAAATAAGTAAAAAACAAAGCATAAGATAAAATCATCGCTTTGGTCTTATTGTAATACTTATAATTTATAATAACTTTAAATAAATAAAACCTAAATAGTAAAGTGTTAATATATAATTTATGAGTAAGGGGAAAACTGTTATAAAAGTTCTATATTGGAAGGAATGTCCAAGCTGGGGGTTGGCATTGGAAAGAGTAAATAAAATAGCAGAAGAAATAAAAAGTAAAGGAGAAAAAGATGTAGAGGTTGTTTTAGAGGAAATAAAAACAGATGAAGAAGCTTCGGCAAAAAAATTTCCCGGCTCCCCAACTATTCTTGTAAACGGAAAAGATATAGATGAGGAAGGTGCAAAACAAAATCCAATTGGTCTAACGTGTCGTGTCTATTACATAAACGGAAAATATCTACCAATACCACCATATGAATTCATCAAAGAAAGAATACTAAAAATCATTGAAGAGCAAACCTACAAATTATAGAAATCAAAAAATACTCAATCAAAAAATACTCCAAAAATAAAAAAAGAATAAATCAAATTACACATTTCCAAAAATTATTAATACCCCCGAACCTACAAAAATCATAAGAGTAAATTCTGTATTTTATCATAGTCCAAACTTCAAAATTAAATTTGAAAGTTTGATGGATTACATCTACATAAAGGGAGCAAGGCAGAACAACCTCAAAAATATTGATTTGAAAATCCCAAAATTCAAGTTTGTAGTCGTAACCGGAGTTTCAGGTTCCGGCAAATCCTCCCTTGTGTTTGATATACTATTTGCGGAGGGTCAGAGAAGATATGTCGAATGTCTTTCATCATACGCAAGGCAGTTCATAGAGCAGATGCCAAAACCAGACGTTGATTCGGTTGAAGGGCTCTCCCCCGCTATAGCAATAGACCAAAAAGGTTCAAGATGGAACCCAAGATCAACAGTCGCAACCTCAACAGAAATTTACGATTATTTAAGATTACTTTTTGCAAGAATAGGAGAACCATACTGTCCAGACTGCAAAATACCAATTTCAGCTATAACTCCTCAAAGAATTTCAGATTTTATACTCTCGCTCAAAGAAGGGTCAAGAGTTTTCATTTATTCTCCATACGTAAGAGGTAAAAAAGGTGAGTACAAAAAAGACCTTGAACTCTGGCGTGCAAGGGGATTTTCAAGAGTAAGAATAAACAACAAAATATACGACCTATTTGAAGAAATTCCACAACTTGAAAAAACAAAAAAACATACAATAGAAATACTCGTTGATAGAATAATATTAAGAAAAGACGATGATACAAGAAGAAGAATAGTAGCATCATGTGAGCAAGCAAAAGATATATCAAAAGGATTAGTACTTGTAGAATGGGAGGAGCCAGAAGAAAATGGAAATGAAAAAGGAAGAAATACAAAAGTTGAAGAGAACAAAGAAGGAAACGACAATAAAAAAAATGTTAATTCAAAGCTTTTTTCAACAGTTTTTGCCTGCCCACAATGCTCTTTTTCGTACGAAGAAATTTCCCCAAGATTATTTTCATTCAACTCGCCCTACGGAGCGTGTCCCACTTGTCATGGAATAGGAAAAGTATTAAAAATAGACGAAGAGCTACTCATAGATAAAACAAAAACAATAGAAGAAGGAGCAATCAAACCCTTCAGAAAAAGTAATCCGCTTGAAGATGAACTTGAAACAATATCAAAAATTTTCGGGAAAAATGTAATGAAAACAAAATGGGAAGACCTTCCAGAGAAAATAAAAAGAGCAATTCTCTACGGTGAAGGTGTAGAGGGTTTTGAAGGAGTGATAAATTACTTGTGGGAAAGATATAATGAGGGATATTGGTGGGAAGTTGAAAGATACATAAAATCTTCGGTGTGTGAAACTTGTAATGGGACAAGACTTAAAAAAGAAGCCCTTTCTGTTCTCATAAATCAGAAAAACATAAGCGATATCGTGAATATGACGGTTGAGCAAGCTCTTGATTTTTTAAAAAACCTGGAATTTGATGAACAAAAAAAAGAAATAGCAGAAAGAATTTTGACAGAAATAATATCAAGACTTGAATTCATAAAAGATGTTGGACTTGGATACCTTGAACTTTCACGCGAGTCATCAACTCTATCAAGTGGAGAGTCCCAGAGGTTAAAACTCGCAGCCCAGCTTGGTTCAAAACTCACAGGAGTGCTATATGTCCTTGATGAACCTACATGCGGATTACATCCAAGAGATGTTTCAAAACTAATAGCAACTCTGAAAAAATTAAGAGATCTTGGAAATTCGGTAGTTGTTGTGGAACACGATAGGGAAACTATGGAATCAGCAGACCTAATAATAGACCTTGGGGAGGGAGGAGGAATTTACGGAGGAAAAGTTGTTTTCTATGGAACACCGGAAGAAGCAAAGAAAAATCCAAAAGAAAACTCTTTAACTTGTCAGTACCTTTCTGGTAAAAGAGATATTCCAATTCCAGAAAAAAGGAAAGAACCAGATGGGAGATGGATTGTTCTCAAAGGTGCAAGAGGAAGAAACCTAAAAAATATAACCGTCAAGTTCCCGGTTGGACTATTCATATGTGTATCGGGCGTCTCTGGTTCCGGGAAATCTTCCCTTGTAGTAGATACACTCTACCCTGCTTTAAAGAAAGCTCTCTATGGCGACGGAGAAGAAAAACCCCTTGAATACGATGATATAGAAGGAATACAATATATAGATAAGGTTATTTTAGTAGATCAATCTCCGATAGGCAGAACTCCGAGATCAAATCCAGCAACATATACAGGAGTATTCACTCCGATTAGGGAGCTTTTCGCATCCTTACCGGAATCAAGGGCAAGAGGTTATACAATTTCAAGATTTTCTTTCAATGTCCCAGGTGGCAGATGTGAGGAATGTAGAGGAGAAGGTTTTATAAAAGTAGAAATGCATCTTTTGCCTGATATATTTGTAAAATGCAAAGCATGTCAAGGAAAAAGATTCAACAGAGAAACTCTGGAAGTAAGATTTAGAGGTAAAAACATAGCTGACATTCTTGATATGACAGTTGATGAGGCAATTGAATTCTTTGCAAATCAACCTTTCATAAGAGAAAAGCTACAAGTAATTCAAGACATTGGTTTAGGATATATAAAGCTTGGTCAACCTGCAACAACGCTATCTGGTGGTGAGGCTCAAAGAGTAAAGCTTGCAAAGGAACTTTCAAAAAAGCCATCTGGAAAAACCCTCTATATATTAGATGAACCAACAACTGGACTTCACATTGAAGATGTAAGAAAACTCATAAATATTTTAAGAAGACTCGTTGATATGGGAAACACCGTAATAGTTATAGAGCATAATTTAGATATGATAAAAGCAGCAGATTGGATAACAGATTTGGGACCGGAAGGCGGAGAAAAAGGAGGGTATCTTATTGCAGAGGGACCTCCTGAAATTGTAAGTGAAGTAGAAGGATCATATACAGGTGTCTTTTTAAGAAAAGCTCTTGAGCGAAAAGTAAATTAAAAAAAAGTAAAACTTATGACTGCACACACAAGTTGATATAATAAAAACCTTATAAAATAAAAATGAAGGATTAGAAAAATTAAATGCTATATTAAAAAAATATCCCAAAAAGGGACAAAAGTGATAAGAGTAAAAAGCTTAATTTCTTGTTTTTGACAAAACCAAATCATTAATTATTATTAGCAAAAATATGATACAGGTTAGATTTCAGGATGATCATTATAGGTTTCTTGATGATATAAAGTATGACCCTCAAATATCTATAAGGGAGCTTCTTGAAGTAGGAGTTCATTTTGGACATAATACATCAAAGTGGAACCCAAAAATGGCACCATACATATTTGGAGAAAGAAATGGAATACACATAATAAACATACAGAAAACGCAGGAACTTATGACGAGAGCTTGTAAATTTGCATACTATATAGCTTCACAGGGTGGAATAATCCTCTTTGTAGGGACTAAAAATATAGGTAGAGAGATTGTGAAGACAGAAGCTATAAACTGTGGAATGCCTTATGTTGTTTCAAGATGGCTTGGTGGAACTTTAACAAACTTTTACGCAATTTTAAACGGAATTGAAAGATATAACAGATTAAGAGAAATTGTTGAAACTGGAGAGGTCTTCAAACTCTATACAAAAAAGGAAGCAAACAGAATAAAAAGGATTACAGAAAAGCTTGGGAAATACTATGAAGGTTTGAAAGACTTGAAACGATTACCGGATGCTCTCTTTGTCATAGGAGTAAAGGAAGAAAAATCATGTGTAGCAGAAGCTGTAAAAATCAAAATACCAATAATAGCTCCTGTTGATACAAACTGCGACCCTGAACCCATTCTTTTCCATTTTCCCGGAAACGATGACGCAATACGAGCAATAAAATTCTATTGTACAAAAATATCGGAATCAATAAGGGCAGGAAGAGCAAAATATGAAGAAGAAAAAAGACTGAAAGACGAGGCAGAACAGAAGGTAAGTTAAAACAAATAAGTTAAAACAAATAAGAATGTAAGTTAAAACAAAAAAGCTAAATAATAAACAGATTCAGGAACGAAAAAAATAAAAGGGGAGCAATCAAAATAGAAAAAAAAGCAATCAATATATTAAAGAATATATTAAAGGATGAGATATCAGCCTTTGCATTTACATTTTCTTTTCTTTCACGCATAAATTTTGGGTTCTATAAACCAGAACTCTTAAAAAAGTCTATAAAGTATATACCTTTATTTTCTTTTGTATCAGGAGGAATAATTTTTGTTTCATACTACATTTCAAAAAAATTTCTGCCCCACCCCATCCCTGAATTTCTCACAATCCTTATTCAATACCTTCTCTTTAACTATTTCCATTTTGATGGCCTTTTGGATTTCTCAGATGCTTTCTTATCTCACAAAAAAAATAGAGAAGATATACTGAAGATAATGGATGATACAAAAATAGGAAGTTTCGCTGTTTTAGTTGGTGTTATCTACCTTTTGGCAAAAATAGAACTCTACAAATCTCTACTCCCTCAAAATACAAAAATCATAATATTTTCTTTTTCAGCGGGAAGACTCGGAATACTTGCAAGTTCTTTTCTTTTTCCAAAACCTGCAAAGTCAGAAGGTCTTGGGTATATCTTCCTTTCGGCAGGAAGAAAAACATTTCTTCTACCGTGTATCATAATCTTTTCAATAAATTTCTACTTTTTCCCATACGAGACAATCTTTTCCGCATTATCATCGGCTATATTCGGGTTTTTATCTTTGAGAAGAATAAATGGATTAACAGGGGATGTTCTTGGAGCGATTTGTGAAATATCTGAAATAGTTTTTCTCACAACAAATTTCGTAATCAAATCCGCACAATTTTAGACTCCTATTTTGAGCTAAATAAAGAAAAAGAAAAAGAAAAAAAAGAAAAAGAAATTACTGAATAAAAAGAAGAAAAAGGGAAAAATAGGGAAGAATATAAATAAAAAATTGTGCTGAATAAATAAAGAAGGGAAAATGCAATAAATAAATAATAAAATAAATAAATAAACCTGAATAAATAATAAAATAAACCTGAAAAAAAGAAATTCAGAATAAAAAGAATATATATAGAAAAATATATAGGCTGTTTAAAAAACAAAGTGCCCCCATCGTCTAGCCAGGTCTAGGACACCGGTCTTTCAAGCCGGGAACGGGGGTTCAAATCCCCCTGGGGGCGCTTCTCCACAACCCCAAAAGTGAAAAAAAGCCAAAAAAGAAAGAAAAAAGAAAAAGAAATAAAAAAGACGAAAAAACAGACTTATGTCGGAGCAAAAAAAACATCAGGAAGGAACAAAAAATTAAAGGACCAAAAAGAAAGTAATCAAAATCAAAACGAAAATATACTCAAAAAAATATCAGTTCAGATCACAAAAAAATTAAAAATTGAAACAGCTCCAAAACATATAGAAGAAATAATATCAGCAGTAAAAACAACAGATAATTTTTGGCAGGTTGTAAGTATATCTCAAAAACCAATACCAGTAGTTGCAGAAGCCATAAAAATTCTAAAAGATGTAGGATTTATAAATTTTGAAGATGGAAAAATCAAAACAACAGAAAAAATAGACAAAGATTTCAAATATATCCTTCCCTTCCCTTCAAATCTTATATGTTCGTCTTGCGAAGGAAGAGGAGTAAATATAAAAAATACCGGGATATACGAGAAATTTTATGAAATCCAAAAAACAAGACCCAAACCAATACAAAAATATGATCAAGGCAATATAACTCCCGAAAGCACAGTTGCAAGAATAGCATTTATGCTCAAAAGAGGAGATGTATCAAACAAAAGAATAATAGTTCTTGGGGATGACGACCTTGTGGGAATAGCTTTGGGACTTACCGGATTGCCAGCCGATGTTTTAGTCCTTGATATAGATGACAGATTGATTGAATTTACAAATAATGTTGCAAAAGAGAACAACCTGAATGTGAGAGCAGAAGTTTTTGATCTTCGGAAACCTTTACCGGAAGAACTTAAAGGTAAGTTTGATGTTTTTGTCACGGACCCACCCGAAGCTAAAAAAGCATTCAAAATATTTTTACAAAAAGGAATTTGGACGTTAAAAGATAAAGGTTCAGCAGGATATATCGGGATGACACTAATAGATTCATCTTTGATGAAATGGAGAGAGCTTCAAAAAATAATAATAGATTCAGGAGCAACGATAACAGATATAATAAGATCTTTTAATAAATACGAAACATGGGATTATCACGAAAATACAGTGGCTTGGAAAATTGCCCCCGTAAAAAGCCCACAAGACAACATATGGTATTCGTCTTGCATGGTAAGAATTGAGATGGTCAAACCACCAAAAGCTCAAAACCTCTTACTAAAAGATAAAGACATTTACGTAGATACAGAAAGCACAACAACCTAAATACAAAAATAAAAAGGTAGTAATAACCTACTATCAGTTCTCATGTGAATGGAAATATAGCTCTACGGTAAAACCTTCTTACAGAATGAATTTATATTCACTCTCTAATGAGAGATCCAAAAGAAAAGTTAGTTTTACCACTGCATTACTTTTTTTCTCCACTACATTAATTTTCCGTCTTGTTGTATAAAAACTTTTAGGTCATCTTTTGACATTTCCAGAGCAGGATCAACTCCGAGTTTTACAAAAACCATAACTCGAGCCATTTCCTCATCAAATAAATCATCTTCGGTCTGAACATCATCAAAAGAAGATAAAATTGTACTTACCTCCTGATTTATTCTTTCTATTGTTTTTATCCTTTCAAGCTCTTTTGTTTTGTCATATTTTGCCCATTCAGACCTCAAAGATGGGTCTAAAAATTCAGCACGCGATAACATAACATCATAAAGAACTCTGGAGAATTCTTTTTCTTTCTTTTTTATAAGTTGAATTACTTCGTTCAAGCTCAATTTTTTCTGTCTCCCTGCATGATATATAGCATTACCTCTACCGAAACCTATATTTCCTTTGCCGCACACCAGAGAAAAATCAGGATGAACACCAAAAGATAAAGAAAGAGAAATTCTCATGATGTCTTTAAGAGATATATCTATGTATCCGTAGAATTTAAGCTGAGAGATAAATTTTACGAACTGTAAAGCATCAGGTCTCAAATAAAACTGGGCAGGAGGATTTCTGAAATACCACCATATCTCCCCAGTCATCCAAAGTTCAAGAATGCTTTCCTCTTCATAAACATCGCTTATTTTTGCTTCAATATCCGTTCTGAGCCTCTCTGGGAGCAAATCCATAAATCCCTTCTGGAAATCCCTGAAAAACAATATAGGTCTTATTATGTAAGCTATTGCGTTCAAGCGGTCAGAAGGTGAAATTCCATAGTATCTTCTTCTAAATTCTCTATAAGCTGACGGAGGAATAAGAGAAGATGCAAGGATTCTCCCAAGCGGAGTTATCCCTCCATTTTTTATACATCCAGCATCCTCTAAAATAGATATAACTTTTCCGACATCATAGTTAAAAGTGGTTTTCATAAAAGAAAGAATTCGCTTTATCTCATTCTCGGCTTTTTTCTTATCTTTCAGGTCTATATCAGATGAAACAATAATTCCCAAAGTAATAAGGCTTATCGCGTCAAGGTCGGTTATCTTTCTTTCCCTATCTTCACCTTGAATGAGTTTCTGCAAAGAAGTTCTCGTATCTGGTGACTCAAAAAAGTTTCTAAGTTCCCTTTTGAGTAGGTTCTCACCAGAAAGAGGGATTATGCGAGAGATTCCCTTTTGAGATATTCCGAACCTCCCTACTCTTCCCTCCATCTGAATTATAGTAGATGTATCGGGGAGAACTTTTGACATCCAGTGTCTGACAACAATAAAAGCTTCATCAGCGGGGAGATTTACACCATAAGCCATAGTTTGAGTTGAAATCAAGAATTTTAAATTTCCATCTCTGAAAGCTTCCTCTATTTTAGTCCTTTCCTCGTAGGGGATATCGGCATTGTGAAAACCAGCAACAGCCTCTTCAATGGGAACACTTGTATTTTTCTCAAAGGGAACGGTTTCATTTGCTATACCGTATCCTTCATTATAGAACTCTTCGAGGATTTTCCAACCAAGAGATTTTTTATATACAAAGATTATGACTTTTGGACTTTTTGCAAGGGTAAGAGCAACCTTAAAAATCCTCCTTGGTAATTCATCTTTTAATTTAGAACCGAAAATCCTTTTTTCTATCTCAGAGAGAGGTTCAACAACTCTTTCAAGAGGAACAGGTCTCCAGGAAGAGAAAAAGAGTTTTGATAAGAGCCAATCTGAATATTCCACTGCCGCCTCGCGAGGTATCGTAGCAGATAAAGCAAGAATATTTTTCCTCCTAGCCATAAGATGAGCTATTATCTCTTCAAGAGTTATACCACGTGTGCCCCCAAACATCAGAAAATGCACCTCATCTATACATATAGCATCAGCATCTTCAAACCAAGAACTTTTTGACCTTATAGCAGAGAGGAAACTTTCATAAGTTGCGACAACATACTCCGTTTGAGGAGGCTTAAAATCAAACCTATCACCTGTCCTCAAAGATACATTATCACGACCAAATATCTTACGAAATTCGTTAAACTTTTCATCACAGAGAGATTTTGTCGGGGCAAGATAAATTTTTCTACCTTTGAATTTGGAAAAGAAAATATAAATTATACCGGTCTTCCCAGCAGATGTGGGAGCAACACATAAAGCAGACTTATCTTTTACTGGGTCCCAGAAATAAAGAAAAGCAGTTTGAAGCGGATTGAGAAAATCATAAGGCAGAGAAAATTCAAGGTCAGAAACTTTTGGACAATCCTTAACAAATCTTTGATTCTTTTTTCCCTCTAAATAAATCACAGAAAATCCGCCTTGCTTTGAAAAGTAAGATTCCTCCGATACAACCACTATCTCCGCCATATTATTCAAAAATTCAACATTCAATTAATAAAAAATTTGAAATAATAATAATAAACATTCTATTATTATTGATGATAACCTAATTTTCCGGCTTAAAAATTCTGAAAAATCTGTAAAAGTTGGAGGGTTTAAGATTTAAAATAAATAAGCAAATTTAAACAAGCGAATATATCGCATATAAAGTATGTGAAACCTAAATTTTAATTAATTTGAGATGAGGTTTATTCTGATTTTTTGTTAGAACAATTTTCCCGTGATTTACTCCAAGCCAATTCATCTTCCAAATCGGTAATTTATAGTAAGTTTGCAGAGTTCAGGTGTAAGGAGCGGGTCAGGTGAGCGGAGTTTTGCTCGCCACATAAGAGATGTCCCCGTAGAACCAAATGGGAAAAATCCAGCATTAGGTACAATATCAACCCAGGAAAGTCCTCCGTTATTTGATACAGAGAAAGATATATTGCAACCAACTTCATCGCATGTCGGGTCCTGGGTTTCACAGTAGAAAGCACTGAGTTGAGCATCCCTTATTTGTGTTTGAAGGTCAGATGTTAGGTTTTTGCTTTGCGCCTTTGATTCAGGGAGATAAAACATCTTACCCCTTGCAAATCTTACAAATTTTGCTTTTCCATCCTGGTCCAAAATCAAGGCCACATCTCCGAAAATTTCGCCTTTACTACCTTTTATGTTTTTAGAATAGACTTCACGCGGACGATCTATATATGTATTGTCAACGAGCGATATGGATGAACCTCTGAAAACGAGGTTAAAGTATCCAAAGTTTTTAACTCCTATTACATCCTGCAGAGGAGAAGCTCCAACTTGTGCTATATTCCCGAATATTATTCTGCTTATGTCATAAAATATCAGACCAGATATAGATTGAGCAGTAGCTATATATTTCCCAAAAGGAATTATCTCCCAGATAGCAGAGGATGTGAGATTATCTAAAAGCAATGAAAAACTCCCATCTAAAATCCTCACAGCTATGACTCTTGAATCTCTTGAAGAAATGAAAAGAATATCGCCTGAAATATCAACATCGTATATGGAATAGCTCCCCTCAAATTTCAAAACCTTATCTGGTGCAAGGTTATCAATATCTGTAAGAGGGACTAAAAATACCGCTTTTTCCCCCGCGACGATGGCAGAATCTCCCCATGCTATTATTTCGTGAATATATATTCCGGATCGGAGGGAAGATAAATCAACTTCTTTTATTGGCACATCAGTTGGAGGAAAAGAATAAATTTTTATAAAAGTTCCATCTCCGACTACAACCTTATCTCCCCACAAAGAAAATGCTGTTATATTTGAGCCAGCTATTGAAGTGATATGAGATGGAGAGAAAGGATTGTTATTTAAGAAAAATTTTACCTCACTTTCTTTACCAACAGCTGAAAGAACTCCATAAAGTCCAACTGACCTCACCCCTGAATTCTCCACAACTTTCATTTCATAAGGAGTATCAAAAGGCTCAGCGATTTTGTAAATATAAAGCCCTGAATTTATATCACCTGCAAGCAATCTATCACCGTAAACAAAAGACGATAATGTTCCCCCACGTCTCAAATCATAAATCAAAACAGGATTTGCAGGATCCCTAACGTCAATGAGCTTTACTCCTTGATTATCAGAAATAACAAGCAAAATTCCCCACTGGTCAATATCGTTTATCTGTATCCCAGAAGAAAGAAGTAAAGATGAAACTAGTTTGGTTTCCCTTGGATTAGCTGCGTCAAATATATATAAATTTCCGTTGTTTGTTCCAATTGCGACATAAGGGAAGAAGAATTTGACGGAAACAGCTCTCTCACCAGACTGCAAGAAATCGGAGATAGAAGTAAGTTGCTGCGGAGATGAAGGTTTTTCAATTGAAACAATTCTTAACCCTCCGATATTTTCTGCTACTGCAACGAGGTTCCCAAACACATCTATTTTTTGAGAAGATACACCTGCTGTATTAGATGAAGGCTGAATTCCTCCAACTCTTTCGAATGTTATGCTTCTTGAAGATTGCGACCACTCATGTTTTACCTTGACGATAACCACTCCTTGATTTCCGGCAGATATTATGATATTTTTTCCCCAAACTTTGATATGATTTGCTTGCCCGGAAGGTATGGCAAGGTCGGAAGATAGATTAGCCGAACCGATCTTTCTTGGGGAACGACGGTTTGATACATCATATGCTGAAAGTTCTGATGAAGAAAGGATAAAAACAACATCGTGCCACAATGCCAAAGATGAAGCAGATGTTATAGAAAGTTGAGATATAATTCCTGGTGAGGAAGGAGTTGATATATCCATTATTTTCACTGTGGAGTTATTATCAACTATAAAAGCTGTTTTATCTGCTACATCTATTTCAGAAGTTCCGGTTCCCTGCGTATCGACTGATCCGTCTTGACTTATAGAATCTTTTTTGAGAACAAGTTTACCACTGCCCCACTCTGCAGTAGTTTCTTTATCGTCCATATTATCTTGGTTGTCAAATTCTTCTACATATTTCCCAGATATTTCACATTCTACCTTTGAAATTTCTGATTTATTCCCGGCTAAATCAGTTCCACAAAAGTAAACATCAGAAGGGACATCTATGATAACATTTGTAACAGGTGCCGTTCCTGAAAGTGTATCGGGAGCGTTCGGACTGCAATCAGTAAGTGAGCACCCAGGAGTTCCCTTTTCACATATTTTCCAGAATATTTTTGTTTTTTCTTCGTCTGACCTTATTGAAGCTGAAATAGGACCAGCATCAGAGAAACAGTTAGCAGGTTCGAAGAAAACACGCGGAGGAGTTTTATCTAATACGAAATCTGCTCTGCGGAGCTGATCCGCCAATCCACCTTTATATGCTCTGAAAACAATAATATTTTTACCCTCTTTTTCTAATGTAATCTTACAGGGTGATTGACACGTGTCAGATGAGCTTGTTGTAGCATCCGGAAAACTCACCTGATAGCTTATCAGAGCATCTTCTGGGATAGAAAAGATTTTGACTTCAAGGGGTATTGAGGCAGAACCGAAGACTCCTCCGGGTGGTTCAGCATAAGCGAAAGGAGTTTCTCCAATAAGCACTATTACAGTTTTTATATCTTCTTTGTTCCCCGCTATATCTTTTGAGAAGAATTTCAAAACCGTGTGAGATCTTATAGATACATCTGCTGAATTTTTAGCTTTGAAAGTATTTCCACCTGCCTGATAAAGTTTTTCTACATCATCGGATGGCGGGAAACCATCCACTGACCAAAATATATCAATAGTAGGAGATTTATCATCTGATGCTATAAGGCTCACAGTAATGGGATTTCTACACCTCACAACCTCCGGAACTTTTTTATCACATCCTCTCAAACACTTGCAGTTTTCAGTTCCCAAAACAGCTGTTTCCGGAGGAGATTTATCTATAAAATATTCTTGATTTACAATTTCTGACTTCAAACCTAATTCTTTGTCTTCTGCAAATACTTGAAGTTTTATATCTTGCTGTACTTGAATGATAAAGCCATTTTCTTCTTTTTTTGCGCTCTCTTTTTTCGGTTCCGTTCCATCAATTGTGTAGTAAAGAAAACAAGGTTTATTACATCCAACAGCAACGGTTATTTCTTGGGGATAAAAACCCCCTTTTGGATTAATGGTAATAAAAGGTTTGAGTATGATTTTATAGAAACTTTCAGTCATAAACCTTTCGCCATCTTTTGATATAGCCAAGATCCTAAGATAAAATACTCCATCTGTTGCCCCCTCGTTGAACTCAGGTGTAAATGGGACTGTCACAGGTTCATTTGCTTTAACTTTAATTTTATAAACATATTCTCTTTCACAAGGGTCAGGATTATCTTTTTCTCTTGTGGTGTAGCAAATTTTAGCGTCTTTTGTTGAAATAATAGTAGCAACCATAGTATCATATTGAGGGTACGTTCCTTCCGGGGGTTCAACTTTGACAAAAAAGTCTTTTGATTCTTCTGTTTTGTTTTTATTTTTGCAAGAGTTCAGAAAAGATAATGAAACAAAAAAAACTAAATAAGGTGCAAGGATGAGAAAAATTTTTTCTCTAAAAAACCTACCTAACATATTAACAAAATAACAATTTTCTCTTTTTCTTTAACAATTTTTTCTTTAATTTAACAATTTTCTTTTATCTATATGGGTAATTTTCAATTATTCCAAAAGTAGCTAAAGCTTTCCATATAGCCCTGTGCAAAATAGCATTATCTGTTAGAACCTTTCCATCTTTATTAGTTATAACGCCAGATTCCCCTTTGTAGAATCTCAAAACACCGGAAAATGTAGGATCTTGAAAGAGAAAATACAAAATATCTATAACTTCATTATTTCCATCTCCTCCGTATGGACCTGTTGCACATATCATACCTCCGGGCCCAATTGAATTTCTTGGATCAACCCTTCCATCAGGCCACCAGTGATCAACATCTGCAACATCAAATTTATTGTTTCCACAAACCTCAGAACACTTAGTTCCTGATTTTCCATTCAGTATTCCAAAGTTATCATCCCACCACTCGGTATAATCTCCGATATCTGGTACTTTATTTGAGTTTCTATCTCGCCAATCAAAGAGGAAGTTACCCTCCGTTCCAAAGTCATTATTATCTACTGTGGAGTTGACGAAGTTTTTGCAATCACGGGGTGAAGTTGGAGTGAGACCATTTTCGTAATAATCCTTCCATGCTCTGAAAGCTTCTTGATTTGCACACTTTCCATCATCATCATTATCAATTCCATCTGATTCATTTGAGACCGGATTCGTATCATCTTTATCCGGATCAGAATTTAATAGGGGATGAAAATCTGGATATTCCCATGAAAATTTTTTATCATATCCTGCATCTTTGAAAGGTTCAGTATCTCTTTGGATTATAATGCTTTTTGTATTCACGTCCCACAAAGGTAGCATATCTCTTAAAGCTGTTGGGCTTACAAAGAATTCCCAGAGACGGACTTCAGGAAATGGTATTCCAGCAGAACAAGCTAAATTTCTCAAATTCTCATTTGTAGAATTGAGGATTTTACCGAAATCAAAAGTTCCGGGACCTTTTATATTATCGGCAATGAGGTTAAAGATTTTGACATTAAAAATTACGTTATACACAGTGTTTCCTATGGTGGAACTAGAAAAAACAAGTCTTATACCTTCTGGTGAGCCTGTTGTTTGAATCTTATCAGTTCCTATCATTTCACCTATTGTATATCTTCTATCTCCTTCTCCCTCGTCTGGTCCCTGCCAGGCATCATTCCAAACCCCATTACCATTTGCATCATAGTATGGTTCGCCATCATCGTATTTGCCATTTGAGTTTATATCGGCAAAATCCTCTTTCAAATCCCCAGGACACACATTATCTTTCCCACAATCCCAATATCTTATTATATCATCTGATTGGTCATCCGTCTCATTTTTGAGAGAATCAAACATTCTTTGTATGTTGACAAGTCCATTATAGAATTCAGATTGGGCATCTTTGAGTCGCACCGGGGCGTCAACCGATAATCCCAGAAACCCCGGGTTTTTTGATAATTCTTCAATGAATATATCTAAAATTGCTTTCAGTAAAGATATATTTTCAGAAGATGCTCTATTTACAACCTCTTGAGGTAACCTCAAAATTAAGTCAATAGCTGAGTTATAAGCAAAAATAATATCAAAAAATCCAACTACGAAATTAACAAGAGCCGTAAGGAAG
Organism: Candidatus Calescibacterium nevadense OTU 1; assembly: GCA_000494225.1. Taxonomy (GTDB): domain Bacteria; phylum Calescibacteriota; class Calescibacteriia; order Calescibacteriales; family Calescibacteriaceae; genus Calescibacterium; species Calescibacterium nevadense. The sequence continues at coordinate 16,148 of AWOA01000017.1, read as the reverse complement.
TAAAGATCTGTTGCGTCATGCTCTCCTGTAAGGTCAACATAGAGTTTTTCTGAAATTTCAGTTTGGTCGAAATCTCTTATAACATAAACTGCAAGACGATTTACTCTGAAAGAAAAGTCAGGAGTTATAATATTTGCATTGACAACGGATTCAAGAATTTCTTTTGAAGGTTTTCCAAAACCGTCTATTATGAGTTTTATATCATTCACTGTAAGCTTACCTAAAAATAACCCATAAATCAAGTTATTTAATTCAGAAAGAATTACGGTCACTTTACCCAAAGTAAGACCATATACAGCTTCAACATCGCAAGCATTTTCCTCTCTCACATACTTTTCCAATATGGATACTGAATCTAAAATTTTCCTTATTGCAGATTGAGTTTGAGATGGGGTAACACCTATTATAAAAATTTCTTTTTTGTAGATGTCTATTGCAGATTGAACATTTTCAGGTCGCTTCAAATCAGTTGGGACAATGGAAATTTTTATAGAATGTGTCTCTAACTCATTACCTTCGCCGGAGTAAATTTTCATCTTAACTTCCATTTCTCCCTGTGAGCAAAAAACAAGGTTTAGTTGAACACCAGTTGAAAGAATTCTTTCCCCAACGCTCCACTCAAAAGAACAATCTGAACAGTCCACCAGCTTTCCTTGAAACACAAGATTAAATCTTTCTCCAACTCTTACCTGAACTTCTCCAGAAATTTTCTCTTTTTTTTCTTTATCCTCTACCCCAGGAAACCTTACAACAAAAAATTGAGAACTCTGCTCCTCTCCACTTTCCCTATTGCAAGACGATAAGAGATATATGTGTGAAAGCAATGAAATAACAAATAGTAAAGGAGAAATAAAGAACGAAGATTTTTTATAGAATTTCCAGCTCTTATGAGCTTTTTTCATAGTAAAAAAAATTATACTTTCCACATAAAAAAAATTATATTTTCTATAATTTCATCTCTTCTTACTTTTCTTCTTTTTCTATTTCTACTCCTGTTTCTTCTATTGGTTCCTCAACAGCATTTCTTAACCAGTTTTTGTCTATCCCTTCCTCTGATTTTGCTTCAATTATTATAAAAATTGAGCCACATTCTTTTGCAAGATTACCAATGGCTTCAAAACACTTATAAAGTTGCTGACGATTTACGTTTTTTAGTAAATATTTAATTTGAGTTATCCTCTCTTTTCTGGAAATTTCAGGTCTGGAAATTTCAAGTTTTTCTGTTTCTTCTTTGGGTTGCGCAATAACTCTTTGCCCCTCCTTTATCTGGATAATATCTGGATTTATAAGGTATGTTGAGAATGTGTCAATCTCTTCTAAGGGAATATCCTTTTTTATAGTGATCTGTTTTTCTGGCACAAATGGTTTATCTTCTACAATTTGAACTTTATCCTTTGACGTTATTCCCAGCAGACCCTCTTTAATACATCTTGAGATAGCTGCCCTTATTACGTTTTCATCAACCACTCTGGGGAAATCAAGTGAGGAGAAGAAATTATCAATGATATCTTTTGTTTCCATTCCTTTTTCAATTTTAGCCAACTCCAGAAACTTCCTTGGTGTCAACGAATCAAAAACCTTTGGCGGAGGCATACGCATGAGTAGTTCCATCAGTCTTTCGTGGATATTTGTCTCTTTAAGTGCTCTTCCTCCAACTTCAACCGTTTCAATGGTAAATCTTCCCTCTTCCATTTTTAAAAGCCATAAAGAATTGTAAAGATTTCTAAAAGATGAATCCCTCCCCGCCTGCTCTGTTTTTTCTCTCTCCTTCAATTGTTCTAATTGTTCTTCAGTAAGGTTTAAAGTTTTTTTCTTTTCTTTAATATGATCAATGGCAATTAGATATTTAACTGCTCGTCGCAGGGGCTCAATCTGATTTTTATCGGGGATTGCGAGAGCGAGAGCATTTTTATAAATTCTTGGTTTGTCGCCATACTGCGTTAGGTATTCAAGACCAATTTTCTCTTTTTCTTTTTCAGATTTATAGACAAACTCTAATGGGAGATAAGCAATTTGAAATCTGGGAACTCTATCAGGAATATCTTTACTCTGACGTGGCCAAATAATTGCTGATTTTCCGCCGAGTTCTTCTTCTAACATACTTTTAATAGTGCTATTTATATCTTCATCTCTTATCGCTTCTACTTCATCTTCCAAAAGTTTGTTTACATTTGGTGTGGTTTTGAATGCATATCTTGTGCCATCGTAATGGATATAAAGGCACTTTGCTACGAGTTCCTTTAAAACCGCTTTTGTCGTAGTAGAGTCTAAATAAGGGGAGATGACAGAAAATAAAAGGTCATTTTCAGTAACACCTGGCAATGTTTCCTCTCCTTCAGCTTTGGGCAATCCACCAAAAGAAAACATAAGGATCGCAGTTGCAATCTTTGTAGCAGGTTCTTTTGCATCTTTAAAGATAGTTTTATCAATTCGTTTCACTGTTGCATTTGGACCTATAAAATCTGCCTCTAAGACAGCTTGAAATGTTTCTCTTTGTCCCACTTCCGTAAAAAATGCATTTTTCACCTCTGGGTCATCGAGTGGAATATCCGTGGGAGCTATCAGATAATCTCTTACGTTCCGTTTCTTCAACGTTCTTAAAACCACAGCAAGAAATCTCAAGACACCTCTTGTTCTTTGAAAGTCAGGGATTGATGCCCATCTTTCTCTCATTAAATCTATAAGGGCAGGGTGAAATGGATAGGCAATGACAAATCTTTGTCGGTATTTTATGAGTCGTTCTTCAATTTCTCGGCGTTCCTCATCGGAGGATACATAGCTAAAAATATTTCTTCTTAAACTATCTGTGTATTCATCAGCAACTTTATTTGCTATTGCCTCATCCGGAGGTTCAGCCAGAAGCCTTTTTCTTAAAACGAAAAATATCTCATCACCTCTTATTGGTTCTCTTTTTGCATCCACTCTTGATGCGAGATGGTCTAAGGTTGCGAGGATTTCAGTATTTCCGTAAAATTCTCTTGCGCTTGCCTGTAAAGAATAAACCATACAAGCATACTTTGAACCAGCAACTTCTGTTGTAAGCGTTTGGAGAAATTCCATTGTTTGTCTATAGAGTGTAGATTCTCCGACTTTTTCCGCCATTGCTCTTTCTAAATACCTTGAGACCTCATCAAGGATGATAAGGGTTGGTTTATCTGAAAGAATCTTTTTAATGAGTTTTCCGCCGGGAGCGATTCTCTTTTGATCTTGTTCTTTTATTAACTCGTAACTACTTAATTGATAAGCTAAGTATCCCCATAATGTTCTTATGCTCTGTCCGTTCAATTTAGTGCCTGAAACTGCATCAAATTTTTCACCATCAAAGACAGCTACTCTTACGTCTTTAAGTTGTGGTAAATCCTTCGTTTCTGGGATTACCATCTCCATCTCTTTTCTATTCTTGACTGCATAATAAAGTGTCGCAAGAGTATGAGATTTTCCACCGCCAAAGGGTGAGCGAAGCTGAAGAACTCTGTTGCCTTCTTTTCCGGATAATCTATCATAAACCTCTTGGATAAGATTTTTAATATCTGTTGTTATATGTGTAGCACGGAAAAAAGAATATGGGTCTCTGTATATAGAGGGCAAATTGGGATCCATTTCTACCAATGCGCCTAAATCTAATGCATAAGTTGATAATGCTGTTGACTCAGATTCTACATCTGGGTGCAATCTAACAACATCAATCCACGGTTTAATTTCTTTCATTTCTTACCTCCTTTTTATTTTCTCCATTACTTCTTTTGATAAATTTAGGAATAATTTTTTCAACTCTTTGATATTTATCTCTTTTATCATCTCTACGGGCAAATCTTTTATATTTTCAGGGTATCCTTTGACCCTATGGAGAGCATTTGCAAGCCAGTATAAATCGAAACCCTGGTCTTTTTGTTTGGCGAGTTCCACAAGATCCCAGAAATTTTCGGTTTCTAAGATAAAATATAAGTCAATTGCATCCCTTGGTTCTGCTCTTCCAAAAAAGGCAAGTAGTTTATCAACAATTAAATCTTTATAATCATTCACTTTTATTCCAAGGTCTGTATCAAGTGGTTCTTCAAATCTAAAAGGTGAGTCAAGAGCTAACTGAACCCTCGTGCTTTTTTCCTTGTCCGAAATCTCAAATTCAACTAATGTTTCAAACCTTCTTACAACTTTTAGAGAAAAATTTTTTTTGATTTCCTCTTCAAAGGTATAGGAAAATGGGATAATAAGTCCTTTTTCAGTTGTAAAAATATCAAGGTCGTAGGACTTTCTATGTGCTAAATAAAACTCTGCCAATGCTGTTCCACCTGTTAAATAAAAAATATTACTATCTGGGATTTTTGAAAAAACCATCAATATCTCTTTCTGCAACGCAGTAATTATTCCTCTACTTTTCAGAAGCAAAGTAGTCCTCCCACAAAGATTTTATATCTTCGGGAAGTTCAAGTTCAGGGAGTAAGCTTTTTATCTCCTCCCAGTCAAGTTCAGCGATATCTTCTGCTCTTCCCTTTGTTAGCACCTGTTTTATATACCATTTTCTTTGCCATGGATTGCTTAAATCAATCTCTTTATCAGTGGACCACACGATATATCTTTTTGGTTTAATTTTCATTTTATTCCCTCTTAAATAATTTATTTTGTTCAATTAAGCTTTTCCAATTTGAAAGCAGTCGCTCACATAGAGATTTTTCATCTGTGGTTGTTGAAATGAGCTCACGACTTCCGACAAGTGTTGTTCCAGCAAGTGCCTGTGCTGTTAATTTAAGTAAATCATAGTTTGGCATGGCATTAGTAAGATATTCTGGAATTTTATATGCCTGATTTTCTAAAAGCCAGAGCAATCTATGAAGGACATCAATCGTTGATTTTCCGTCAAGTCCAAGTTTTTCATCACTTCCACGCTCAGAGTAATCCCTTAATCTGTATTTATCTTTCTTTTTCTCAAGCAATGGATTTCTTCCTGATGATAGTCCCATTGGTCCGTCAAGTTCAACACCTTGAGGATAGGCAAAAACAATTGCCTCACCAGAGTCAACTTCCATCCTTCCGTAGGCATACCTCCACAAAACGTAAAATCTCGTTGCCGGGTCAACTTGAGATACCCCTTTTCTTGAAACGCCAAAGAGTTTTTCAAGAATAGTTTCAAGGACAAGACCTTCTACGATGTTTAAGAATTCTTCGGATGTTACCTCTTTACCATTGGCATACTCTACCCTTTCAAATTGTGTAAATGCCTTTAGTCCTGCACCAACACAGGCGATAACCAAATCAGCACCAGTTATACCTTCGGAAAACAAAGTATTTACTCTTTCTTTTACAATTTCTTCAAGTTGTGGATAAACATCATTTTCATAAGAGCCAACTTTGCCTTTTTCCCGCTTGCGGGCACAAAGGAATATACTTGAAGCAAGAGCTGAATTTTCTTTAGCAATTAACCTAACAGACATCTCCGTATCTATAGGCCATGCTTCTTGAATAACAAACCCTGATTTTCTCAATGCTTCAACAAGAGTTGACCAGCCAGCAGTGGTTTTATGGGCATAGACTAAGACAAGGGGAGAGTTTGGTTTTAACACTCTCCAAGCCTCCTGCAATGCCTTTTCCATCATCTCTTCATAGAACTTTTTAGCTTTTTCCTTTCCTCCATGCCTTTTTGCATCTGCAACTATCTCTTTTTTCTTTGGAGTAAGCTCTCCTGAAAAATGCTCTGGATAAAGATGCCCAATTGAGCGTTTTAGCCAAACATAGAAGAAATCAGACAAAGCAGCGTAAGAAATATTGTCATAATAAGGTGGGTCTGTGATTATAGCGTCAAATAAGTTGTCAGGGAAGGGAAGTTCTGTTGCAGAAGTGCGAATTATATTTGCTGAATTGTTTATACTTGATTTTGTAAAATCTTTTAAGACTTGAATAATCCAATCCAATTGAACACTCCAGCTAAAGGATTTTGCAAATGGATTAATTTCACTAAAATCCCATACCATAGGGATTGCTTGCCGCCCAAAACAGTTTGTAGCTTTTTCCCCCGTTACATGCCATGGATTTAGAGAGGTATTATAAGATGCCATTCTATCAAGTGCTATTGCAAGATAAGAAATAACTGCTTTGTTAAATTCTTCCTCATATCCTTCCTTCCCCATCTCCTCATCTGCCTTCCTCACCCACTTTGTAAAAGTCAAAAGGGCGAGAAGCTGACGAGGAGTAAACATATCCCCATAAGTAGGCATCCCATACATAGGAAGTTGGTCAGCAGATTTATCAATTAAAGGTTCATTGGGAACGCTCAACCCCGTCTCCTTACAAAGCTTTTCAATTCTCTTCCAAATTTCTTTTTCATCTGGAATTACATAATCTGGCACTTCATCAGCAGAAAGGTAAATCTTTCCTGTTTTTCCCTCCTTTGTGCAGACAACAGCCATAAGTTGCTTGTCAATTCTCTTTGCCTGTCCTTCTTTCTTTACATAATCATTTGTAGCAACTGTTCCACAGAAGATACAGCTTGCGTTTCCACCCCTTGAGAATTTAGCAGGGTCAAATCCAAATTGTTCTATGGCTTCCTTTTCTGTTATTGCATAACTTGAAACAACAGTAAATTTTGGTCTTTTTGTCTTATCATCAGGCGAAACTTTCAAGGCAATGTATCTTTTTGATTTTTTACAAAGCCAGGTTTGACGCACCAATGGAACCACTGCTCCACAGGAGGGATTTTTGCACCTAACAGTCCTTGTCCAAAGATAAGCAACTGGTGTTAGCTCTCCGTATTCTTTTGTTTTTATTGGCTTATACAAATCGCCAATTTCTTCCTTTGCCCTCTCTATTACCCACTTCCCCCACTTTTCTACCTCTTCCACAAGCCTTTTTCCGTATTTTTGAGGATAGACAAGAGTTGCAAGAAGAATAATGTAGGCAACAGGATTTAGTTCAACTGCGTAAGCATCACAACCCAATCTTAAAGCCTCAAGAGGAATTGAGCCCGCACCTGCAAACATATCAAGAACTTTTGGTTTTGGTGCTCTTCCTTCCTCTATGTCTTTGGCTGTTATCTCTTTACCAAGTTCTTTTGATAACCTTTCAGCATGAGCCTCGTAGATATGTTTTATTGCCTCTTTTACAGTATATGGGTCAGCAGGGTATTTGCATAACCTCTGGATAAATCCTGATTTTGGACCTCTTCCGTTTTTTTCTTTTGGTGCGGGAACTAAAGAAGCATAAACTGCGACACGGGATGCAACTAAGGGTCTACGAGCCCACCACAAATGCAAAGTTGATATATGCCCCTGCCTTATGGATTTTTCCCTTGCCGATTCCTTGCTTATCTCCCTTATAGGTAGAAAATCCTCAATCAATCTTTTGTCATTCATGCAATTCTCCTTTTGTTTTTATTTTAATTATATCTTGTTTCTAAACCTTTCAATTTCTTTCCCGTCTATTTCATAATGGCTAATTGTCTTTATTTCTTTTGCAGCGTATTCTAATTTGTAGGCTGGGTTTTGGATTGTGACGATTTCATAATTTGGTTCTGTTGGATTCCATACAACATAGAGCCAATAGGTATCTTTTAGTTGTTTTGCTTTTAGCCATTCATTAACCGTTAAGCGAATGTTCTCTCCTTTTTTTCTTCCTTTTACTTCAATTCTTCTTACTTCTCTGTAGCCAGTTTTTGGGTCTGGAGGGCTCAAACTTCTTATGTCAAAACCGAGTTTTTGACTTGATACATCTTCTGGCTCCCACCCTCTTTTTCTTTCATACTCAAGGACAATCTCCATTGCTCTCTTTTCGCTTTTTTCTTTTTCTTCTTTTGATTCTAAAAATTTTGAAAGTTCGGAAATGTCGCTTGGTGGCAAAACTAAGAAAGAAGCAATATGGCTTACTGGACCTGTTCGGACTATTGCTATTTTCTCAGCATTTTCTATCTTTTCTTTCTTTGTCTTTTCTAATTCTTCCAATTCCTTTTCCAATCTTTGCGCATTTGCTTCATCATTTTCTGCTTTTGCCTCCATAATTTTTCTCTGGGTAGCAAATATTCTCTCGTCAAAGGACTTTTCAAGATAATCTTTTATTATTTTTGCTTTTTCTTGCCTTTCCTTTTGTATCTCTTTCCTTTTTTCAATCTGATAATTTACCATAAGATAATCTTTAACTTTTTCTATATCAAATTCGGGAAGAGTTTCAATTTTTTCTGGATAAGGGCTTAAATCATGAATAACATCTGGTGGAATTATTTCGCATTTCCCATCCATAAATTCTTTCACTGTTGATAGTTCTTTATAAACTGTTTCGCCTTTTTCATCAACAATGCTAAACTCCAAAAAATGAAGCCAGTAAGGATCAGATGTATCCAAATCTAAAAGAACAGCACATCTACCTTTAAATTCTTTTAATTTCTCAAGTAATTTTTCATCAACCACTGCATACAAAGGATGCCCTGGGCTTAAAAGCACAGCGTCTATGTGTTGGTCTTTTTCTAAGTCTTCTTTGTGAAATGTGACTTTTTTATATTCTGTTTCAGGTTTCCCAAACTTCTTTACGGATTCAAGTTCTTCAGAACGAAACGATGCGGGAACGTAGGGAATTTTTAATAAACCGTCTGCTCTTTTTTCAACTCTCAGTCCAACCTCTTCTGCGGCGCTTTTAAAAAATTTCTCTACATATTCGGGCATAAGCCTTTTTTCCTCAGCGATAAGGTTTTTCTTTTGGAATGCGCGAAAATCAACATAGGCACGAGCCAAGGCAATTCCTGTCATTTTTTCATATTCTTTCAATTTTTCTGGGTCAATGTTTTCAATAATTTCAAGATATTCTTCAAGACGGCCTGGATTATATGCTGCTTCCCTTAAAATCTCTGCCAGGTCCACGTTATTAAGAGATAGAATTTCTCCAATAACATCGTAGACCCTTTCCTCTCCCAACACACTTCTCATTCTTTCAAGTTTTTCCAATAACTTTTTCAAGACCTTGCCTTCAATGATGGGTTTTCCATCAACGGATTCTTCAGCTACGAAATTAAATATATAAACATCTCTTTTTTGACCAATACGATGGACTCTTCCCATTCTTTGCTCAAGGCGTGCTGGGTTCCAAGGAATGTCGTAATTTATTACAAGGTGACAAAACTGTAAATTTATTCCTTCTCCTGCTGCCTCTGTGGCTATACAAATTTGCGCTGAAGTTCTGAATTCTTCTTGAGCTCTTTTTCTTTGATAGACATCCATACCGCCGTGAATTTCACAAACAGAAAATCCCCAACTTTCAATCTTTTCTTTGAGATATAAGAGTGTATCCTTATGTTCCGTAAAGATTAGGAGTTTACCCCTTCCATCTTTTAGTTCATTAAATTCTGCTCTTTCAAGGCAATCTTTTAGTGCTTTTAATTTGGTGTCGGGTGCCTTTTCATAAACGTTTTTTGCTATCTGAACGAGATCCTTTAAGTATGCTATCTCTTCTTTTAGTTCATCAATTTCACGAGCACAAGAGAATTCAGTTATAAGTTTGTCTTTTTCCTGCTCATCAATGTCGCCCTCATCCATCTCTTCATCCATAATAATCCCCCTACGCTTTTCCAATAATTTAGCTCTTTCCTTAGGTGTTAAACCTTCCAGTTCCTCTAAGAAATCTTTTTGTTTTTGAAGCCTTCTTTTAAGACTTTCATAAATAGCAAAGGTTGAGCTTGCAAGCCTTCTTTGAAATACAGTTCTTGTTAATGCAATACTTTGTCTGATGCGACCTGTCCCCTGAATGGCTAAAAACCTATTGAGATAATTTGTTACCGCTTCGTAAAGTTCGTATTCTTCAACGCTTAATTTAAAGGAAATGGTTGTGGTGTGTCTTTTTGTAAATAACGGTCTGCCATTTAAATCGCACAAATCCTCTTTTAGCCGTCTTAAAATCCACGGATTATTTTTGTCAGGGAAGATCAAATTTTTTAGCTTTTTAATTTCGTTTGGAAACTTATGTGGCTCTGGGAAAACATCGGGGTCAAGTAATCTTATAAAGTGAGCAAATCTATCGTCATCACCGTAGTGGGGCGTGGCTGTTAAAAGAAGGAGATGGTTTTGTCTTAGGGCTAATTTTTCTACAAGTTGATAGCGTTTTGTTGCTTCACGCTCNGGAGAACGATTACTTCTTCTTTTAGTGTATGCTGAACATTTGTGGGCTTCATCAACTATCACAATATCCCAGTTTTGTTGCCANATTCTTTCTCTTACCCCNTCTTGTTTTGCATAATCAATAGAAGTGATTATCTGATTTTCCTTCTGCCAAATGTTGATAGCCTGCTGTCTATCAAGTTCAGCATCAACGATTATAAAGTATTCATTGAAAAATCTAAGGAGCTCATCCTGCCATTGGATTTTCAGATTGGCTGGGACTAAAATCAAAATTTTTTCAACAGCATATCGTAATTTCATCTCTTTTATATAAAGACCAGCCATTATAGTTTTACCTGCACCTGGGTCATCTGCCAAAAGGAAACGAAGTCGTGGTTGAGGGAGCATTTTTCCGTATACTGCTTCTATCTGATGTGGCAAGGTTTGGATACCAGATAGACTAACTGCAAAGTAAGGGTCGTATGAATAAGCATATCTGATGCGATGGGACTCAACCAGTAAAAGCAAGTGTTTTGCACTCACAGGAGTATTTATCTCTTCCGAGATTATTTGAATTTCTTCTAATTCTTTGTCTGTGATTATAACTTCTTCAAGATGTCCATTTGTCTTTCTCACTCTTAACTTATAGTTAGTTCCAAGGTGTATTATGTCTTCCACTTTTACGGGTTCAGAAAATTGTGATTGCAATTTTATTTTTTTATTTAATAGATTCATCCGCATCTTGTGTTATACAAAAGCGGTTGGGTCCGTGGGGATCTTTGGACAGAGCCGTGGTAAAATAAAAATCCATGAGCGTAAGACATCAAACGAGACTTTACATAAAGGAGCTTTTCAGCAAAATAAAGCAAGAGCCCGGAGAATACACCTAGTACTCTATACCTTCCAAAAGACATCCAAGACATTTTATAATATAATTTTTATAATAAATAATAAATACATAATATATAATTATTTTATTTTAATTTTATTTAATTATATAAATATATTATAACACCACATATTTATTTTTTATTAACAACATACATTTATTTTACCAATTAAACGAAATTTACAATTAAGCAGAAAAATAAAGCAAAAAATAAAAAAATAAAATGACAATAAATTTCAAAACCATAATTACAAAGCTTGCTCCTTCTCATCAATAGATTGTATTTCCTTCCAAATTTTCCGAGAGTTTTTGTATCCATAGAGAAAGTAAATAAGCAAACCTATTCCATGCCAGATTATGACTCTTATCCAAGTCATTTTTGGCAAACCGGTTAAAACAAATATTATAAGCGCAATATTTATAGGGATAAGCAAAAAAGGTATAGGAACTCTGTAAGTTCCACCCGGTTCTTTTTTTATTCTCAGATATAAAACAGAAATTCCTGCAATAAGGTATGCAAATAAAGTTCCTACATTTACAAGTTCAACAAGGTCTGTCAGCGGAACCGTACTTGCGAGTATGCTCAAAAAAAATGCTCCAAAAATCGTTGAAACATACGGAGTTCTGAATTTCGGATGAATTTTAGCAAAAGAAGAAAAAAGTAATCCATCCCTTGCAAGAGCATACATAACTCTTGTAAAACCTAACCCCATAGTTATCATAACGCTGGTTATAGTGATTATTGCTCCCAAAGCTATAATGTTTCCTATAAAAGTATATCCATGAACATACATCGCTTTTGCGAGAGGATCCGAAACATTCAACTCCTTGTAATTGACTATACCTGTAAGGGTAAAACTTACTGTGATATACAGAAATGTACTTATGAGCAAAGAAAGAATAATTCCTATCGGGACTGTTTTTCTTGGATTTTTTGCTTCTTCTGCAACGGTTGAAACTGCATCAAAACCAAGATAAGCAAATATGATAATACTTGCTCCACGAAGAATACCGAACAATCCGTATGCATCTTCTCCCTTGAAGTTTTTAGAAGGTTCTGGAATAAACGGAGTAAGGTTCTCTTTATTTATACCTATGAGAAAAAGTCCAACAAAAAGGAAAAGCAGAAGAGAAAAAATTTTCACAAAAACAATAAAAAGATTTACACTTGATGTCTCCCTTATACCAATAAATAAAAGAACAAAAACCAAAATAACGACTATCAAAGCTATAAGGTCAAAGTGGAAATGCCAAAAAAATGTGACTTTTCCACTTATTATGTCAGGGAAAGTTATCCCAAAATTTTTTTCGAGCAAAGACCTAAAATATCCAGACCAACCACTTGCAACAGCAGCAGTAGATAATCCATACTCCAAAATAAGGTCCCAACCAACCATCCATGCCAGAAACTCTCCCAAAGATGCATAAGCATAACTATAAGAACTACCTGCAACNGGANANCTTGAACTTAATTCCGCATAAACAAGAGCACTAACAAGAACAGTAAGACCAGTCAGCACAAAAGATAAAACTATTGCTGGNCCAGCATAATTTGCAGCAACCTGGCCAGTTATAACAAAAATACCGGCTCCTATTATAGCTCCAATACCTATTGATGTCAGGTCTAAGACACCAAGCTTTCTCGCAAACTGAGACTTCTCTGAATCATATACCCTCCTCCTAAAAATATCTTTCATAGCCTAAACCTCCATGACAGGAAAACACAAGACTAAAAAAATACAAAATTCAAAATAATAATAAATAGTAAATTTGAGATAAGTTTCTCAAAAGATTAAATTTAAAAGAATAGATCCAACAAAAATAAAAAAGAACAAAAAGTGAAAATAAAAAAAAGATAATTCAGAGAGCAATTAAAAAAGCTATGCTTGTTTATGAAAAAGAGTATGATGTCATAGTTGTAGGAGGAGGACACGCAGGATGCGAAGCCGCCCTCGCAGCNGCAAGAATGGGTTGCAAAACACTCCTCCTCTCAGGAGATATAGAGAAAATTGCTCAAATGTCATGCAACCCGTCAATAGGAGGTTTAGGAAAAGGACACCTTGTCAGAGAAATAGATGCTCTCGGAGGTGAGATGGGCAAAAATACAGATAAAACAGGAATACACTTCAAAAGACTTAATACTTCAAAGGGGCACGCGGTAAGAGGAACCCGTGCTCAATGCGATAGAACTCTTTATAGACAAGAGATGCAAAAAACCCTATGGAGAACTCCAAACCTTGAAATAAAACTTGGACACGTCATAGATATATGGGTTGAAGAGAAAAACGGAAAAAGAAAAGTAAAAGGTGTAAAGATAGATTTGGGAGTTGTATTTACAGCAAAAGCNGTTGTGATATCAACAGGAACATTTCTCGGAGGAAAAATTTTCATCGGACACGACTCATTAGAAGGTGGAAGGCTCGGCGAAAAACCTTCAATAGGACTCTCCGAATCTTTAAGAAAACTCGGATTCAAGTTAGGTAGATTGAAAACAGGAACCCCAGCAAGACTTGACGCTAACACAATTGATTTCTCCTCACTCCAAAAAGAAGAATCAGACTATCCCCCACCTCACTTTTCTTTTTCAACAAAAAAAATAAACCAAAAACTAATTCCAGTTTATATAACTCATACAACACCAGAAACTCACAAAATAATACTTGAAAATCTCACAAGGTCCGCAATGTATGGAGGGCTGATAAAAGGAATAGGTGTAAGATATTGTCCATCAATAGAAGATAAAGTTGTAAGGTTCGCACATAGAGATAAACACATTGTTTTCCTTGAACCAGATGGTTATGATACAAGAGAAATTTATCCGGCTGGCATATCAACAAGTCTGCCTTATGATGTACAGCTCAAATTTTTGAGAACAATTCCGGGNCTTGAAAAGGTTGAGATAGTAAGACCAGCTTATGCTGTGGAATATGATTTTTCTGACCCAACTCAACTTTATCACACNCTTGAGACAAAACTTGTAGAAGGTTTATTTTTCGCAGGACAGATAAACGGGACAACNGGATACGAAGAAGCAGCAGCACAAGGTCTTATTGCAGGAATAAATGCAGCCTTAAAAGCCAAAGGAGAAGAACCAATAATAATTCCAAGAGAAAAAGCTTATATCGGAATACTCATAGATGACCTTGTGGTAAAGGGAACAGATGAACCATACAGGATGTTCACATCACGAGCAGAGTTCAGACTAATTTTACGTGAGGATAACGCAGATNTGAGATTAAGAGAAATAGGTAGAAAGTTAGGACTTGTTTCNGACGANGACTGGAAAGAATTTTGTGAGAAAAAAAATAAAATAGAAAAGCTCCTTGAAATTCTTGAATCAAAAAAGATAACACCAAAGAAAGAAAATGTTGAAAAACTTAAAGAATTAGGAATTGAAGGAGAGCTTTCTAAACCTCTTACATTGAAAGATCTGCTCAAAAGACCCGGAGCAAGTCTTGACAAACTTAAATATTTTGCAAATGAAATCGAAGAATTTGACGAAGAAGTAAAAGAAGAAGTAGAAATATCTGTAAAATACGAAGGATACATAAAGCAGGAGATTGAAAGGGCAAGGTATTTAAGACAACTTGAAAAGTGGAAAATTCCTGCTGACCTTGATATAGCTTCCATTCCAACCTTATCAAACGAGATAAAAGAGAAGCTAAAAAAATATGCTCCATCAAATCTGCGTGAAGCAAGTCTGATACCCGGCATGACCCCAGCCGCACTTATGAACCTACAAATATACATAAAATACCACCAAGAAGAAAAAAGAAAAGTTTCACTTTAAATCTAATAATAAATAAAAATTTCATCTTAAAAAATGGAGCAAACTTCCTTCCTTTTGAAAATAATAGAGGAGAAAAAAATAAAAAAGGAAAAACAAGGAGATGAAAAAGAAAAAAATAAATCAAAAAAGGTAGGAACTGAATCACGAGAAAGCGAATCATCAAAATTAATGNGGAGTGCAGATGGGGAAAAATTTCTAAAAGCTCTCTCNCCCGACAAAAAAATAGTCATAATAGCAGAGGTAAAAAAAGCTTCACCCTCTGCCGGAAAAATAAAAGAAACCGATGTTGTAGAACAGGCAAAAATTTATCAGAATGGAGGNGCAGATGCTATTTCTGTTCTGACAGAGGAAATATATTTTGGAGGTTCAAAAGACGACCTATATAAAGTTGCAAAATCAATAAATCTTCCNGTATTGAGAAAAGANTTCATAATATTTGAAGATGAGATTTATGAGACAAAAAGATTAGGAGCTAGCTCAATCCTACTTATATCAGAAGCCCTTGAAAATNACCATCTNGGAGAATTCATAAAAATAGCTCAAAGTATAAATCTTGAACCTCTTGTTGAAAGTTTCTCGGAAGAAGGAATGGAAAAAATAATCAAACTTAAAAACCAACCAAAAATCGTAGGAATAAATAGCAGAAACTTACACTCCCTTGAAGTTGATCTCAATAGAATAAAAGAGATTTATAAAAAGTTCAAAAAATTTCTTGAAACCAAATTAGTTGTTGCTGAAAGCGGGATAAAAACAAAAGAAGATATATTATCAATCGCAAAAGAAGGAATAACAAGATTTCTTATAGGAGAAACTCTGATGAAATCTGCAAACCCGGAAGTAACCATAAAAGAATTCAAATCCGCTATTTAAGTAAAGGTGCAAAAATTTTGCAACACTATTTTGCATCATTTTGAGATTCTAAATTTTAGCATTACAAAATTTGCCTCCCACACCTCCCCCTATTAAGTCTCAAAATATCAATTATTTAAAAAAATAAAAATGTTGCAAAGTTTATGGTACTTTACTTAGTATCAGAAAAATCTGTCACTAAAAAACAATGTCATGGGTTATATTATGAATCTCGGTTTTGGAGGATGTAGTATATCCTCTATGGAAAAGAAATCGAGTTTTTTCAGCGAAAAACAGACAAGATAAGGCTTTTCAAATGCAAGACTTGTTTTTATGCGTTTTACTTAATTTTCAACGTTTTTATTTTTTTACTTACTCAAAGAAAACTTGTTAAAAACTGACTGAACCAACAATTACTACTTATTTTGAATCTTTATTTTTTTAATTTGAGTTTTTGATGGATCTGATAAAATCTTCCCATGTTTTGGCTTTTATTGCTTTTGTTTCTATTTTTTTGAGATATCTTATATTATCTACTTTTTGCAGAAAGTTT